>DASSFS010000041.1:0-54534 GCA_035694165.1 Solirubrobacterales bacterium
ACTCGACTTCCGGCACCTGCTTGGTGAGGGCGTGCTCGGGAACCGAGACGCGCCGGGTCAGCGTCGTCCCCTCGAAGACCTTGCGGTAGACGACGTAGAAGATCAGGCCGAAGACCATCCAGCCGCCGCCCACCCAGCGCGCGGTGTCGTGGTAGGCGAGGACGCTGATGAAGGCGAGGCCGCTGACGATCGCGGCGAGGATCGCGGGCAGGGGCAGCTCGGCGTTGCCCCAGCGGACTCCGAAGGGGATCCGGAAAGGCCTGTCGCGGTCGGGTTCGAGCACCCGCAGGCGGATGATCGAGAGGTGGGCGATGGTGATCGCCAGGGTCGCCCCGAAGGCGTAGATACCGGCCAGCAACTTGACGTCCTTCGGGATCACCAAGCCGAGGGCGATGACGCCGCAGATCGTGATCGCCACGTAGGGCGTCGCCCGGCGCTTCTCCAGCTTCCCCAGCCAACTCGGGATCTGGCGGTTGATCGCCAGGGTGTAGATGTGCCGCGAGACCCCGAGCATCGAGGTGTTGGCCGCCCAGAACAGGACCGGAGCGGCGATCAGGGCCACCATCCAGCGCATCGTGTCGGCGACCCAACCCGGGTGGAAGGAGGAGACGACGCCCAGCACCGGCTCCTCGACGAACTGGTTGCCGAGCGCGGTCTGCGGTCCGTCGGGCCCGGCGACCACTGGCACCGCCATCAATGCGATCGCCGCCATACCGGCGTAGACGAGCGGTACGGCGATCGCCCCGAGCGAGGCGATCCGCTTGAGATCGCGACGGCTGACGTCGATGTCGGGCGCCAGGTCGGAGGCGGCCTCGATCCCAGCGTAGGCAAGCATCGCCACCACGCCGGCGTAGATGATGTCCTGGAAGCTGGGGTCGGAGAAGAGCTGCAGCTCGGCGGTCAGCCGGTCGGGATGGAGGACGACGAGGGCGCCGACGACGATCACGGCCAGCTGTAGGACGAGATCTGCCAACGCCAGCACGGCCAGGGAGCGCTGTCGCTCGCGCCCGGTGATGTTGAAGATGTTGAGTACGCAGGCGGCAGCGATAACTGCGGCGGCGATACCGATCTCCCATCCCCCCTGGGAGAACCCGCCCCAGATCGGACCCAGGTAGTGCGGCACCGAGATCGCCGCCAGGGCGATCACGATCAGGTAGTCGATCAGGATCGCCCAGCCGGCGATGAAGGCGATCAGCTCGTTGAAGGCGTGGCGGGCGAAGGTCGAGGAGCCGCCGCGCTCGCGGAACATCGCGCCGCCCTCGACGTAGCTGAGCGTGGTCAGGCCGAAGAGCAGTCCAGCGGCGAGGAAGATCAGCGGCGTCAGCCCGAGGCCACGGTCGGCGACGACGCCGAGAGCGAAGTAGATCGAGAAGCCGACGGCCGAATAGGCGGCCGCGAACAGCCAGGGCACGCCGACGCCGCGTTTCAAGAGCCGCGCTGACTGCCCTTCGCGCGGCCGCTGTGGGGGCGGCGCCTGCGTGCTCATCGCCCCACCCGCGAGGAGATCCAGAGCCGACCCAAGCCGACCGCGATGAAGGCGATTCCCATCAGGACGCCGACCGAGGCCGGGCCACCGCCGTTGGCCAGCGTCACCGCCAGCACGACCAGGCCGATCGCGACGAAGACCAGCGAGAAGCCGCGTACCGCGTGCTGGTAGATCACTTGGAGACCTCGGCGAGGGCCGGCGTCGAGCCGACCACAGGGCTGCCGGTCGGATCGGAGACGACGATCACGCGGCAGGGACGCTCGCTGAGCACGGTCTGAAGCATCTTGTCGTAGAGCGGGGCGCCGCCGCGATAGCGCAGGCCGACGACCATCGCCGCCGCCTTGATCATCTCCGCCTCCTCCGACAGCGAGTAGCCGGCCTGCCCTGGCCTGACCCGGGCGACGTGGCCGGTCACCCGCTGCCCCCCGATCAGCTTCGCCTCCTCGATCTTGCGCTGCGCCTCGGCTTCCTGGTCAACCATCTCGGCGTTCAAGGGCAGGTGGGTGGGCACGGTCAGCATCGAGTGGATGTGGATGCCGCGGCGGCGTTTGGAGGCGAGTTTGACCGCGGTCGCGACCATCTCCGGCGAGAACGATTCGTCGTCCTCGAAGCCGACCAAGACGCTCTTGTACTCGACCTCCTCGACCCCCAGCGGCTCCGGCAGCAGGACCTTGACCGTTTCCGTCAGCGGCAGCTTCTGGTTGCGGCGGTAGAGGACGTAGACGGCGATCCCGAAAGCCATCCAGCCGAGGCCGACGAAGAGCGTGCGGGGGTTGAGAGCCATGACCACGATCCAGGCGGAGAAGGTGCCGAGGCCGCCCAGTACCGCGACCATCGGCAGGTCGAAACCGAAGGCGCGGATGTTCAGCGGCGCCTTCCAGGAGCGCTTTACGTCACCCTGCTTTCGCCGCAGCTGAATCAACGCGACGTGGGCGATCGTGAACGAGAGCATCGCGCCGAACGAGTACATCGTCGCCAGGAACTCGGTCTGACCCGGCAGCAGGGTGATGATCGCGACGACGGCGAAGATCATGATCGCGATGTAGGGCGTGCGGTACTTCGGGTGGACCTGGCGCAGCGCCTCGGGCAGCTGGCGGTGCTGGCCCATCGAGTAAGTGAGGCGGGAGACGCCGATCAGGCCGGCGTTGGTGGCGATCAGCAGGATCACCGCCGCCAGTACGCCGACGTAGTAGCGCAGGACTTCGGTCGGCATGTGGGAGAGCCCGAGGTTCTCGACGATGCCGAGGATCGGGTCGTCGGCGAAGGTGGTTCCGAGGGCGGTGGTGAAGTTGCCGGCGGCGTCCTGGGTGACCGGCATCGCCGAGAGGGCGACGATCGGGATCAGCAGGTAGAGGCCGAGCACGGCGGCGACGGTGAGGCCGACGCTGCGGGGGATCGTCCGCGCCGCGTTTTTGGCCTCCTCGGCCATGTTGGAGATCGTCTCGATTCCGGTGTAGGCGATCATCCCGACCGCGATCCCGAGCGCGAAGTCACTCCAGGTCGGGGCGACGCCGAGCTGGATGTTGTCGACCAGGATCTCCGGGCTGAAGACGAGCGCCAGCCCGATCCCGACCAGGATCACCTGGGTCGCGAGGTCGGCGACGGCGAGGATCAGGTTCAGTTTCGCCGACTCCTGGGAGCCGCGGATGTTGAGGAAGGCGAGGGCGACGATCAGCGCCGCGCCGCCGACGATGTCGCCGGGGCTGCTGCCGAGCCAGGGCCAGAAGACGGCCAGGTAGTGGGGCACGAAGAAGGCCGAGATCGCGACCGTGATCGTGTAGTTGAGCATCTGCCCCCAGGCAGCGATGAAGCTGACCAGCTCGTTGAAGGCATGGCGGGCGAAGCTGGAGGAGCCGCCGGCCTCCGGGTACATGACGGTCGCCTCGGCATAGGTCGCCGCGGTGGCGGCGAAGATCAGGCCGGAGATGACAAAGGCGACCGGGGTCAGGCCGAGGGCGAAGGCGGCGGTGACGCCAAGCGCGTAATAGATCGAGGAGCCGACGTTGCCGTAGGCCGCCGAGAACAGCGCGCCGACACCGTGGACACGGCTCAGCGACTCATCTCTGGGGATGCGCTGGGCCATCTAGAAGCTGCCGAAACCAGTCACTCAGACCGAATATACGGAGGTCGCCGGTGCTCTCCGCAGGTGGGAACGGGTCAGCTCGGCAGGCGAGGCGCAACCGCAGAGCGCCAGGACCAGCTCGAGTTCGTCGCGGAGCAGCTCCAGAACCCGCTTGGCGCCGTCGGCGCCGGCCGCCGCCAGGCCCCACAACGCCGGCCGCTCGACCAGGACCGCGTCGGCCCCGAGGCCGAGGGCGATCGCCACGTCGACGCCGCGGCGAATGCCGCCGTCGACCAGGACCGCGGCACGGCCAGCGACCGCGTCGACGACCTCCGGCAGGGCGTCTCCCGTCGCCAGTGCCCGGTCGAGCTGGCGGCCGCCATGATTGGAGACGACGACCCCGGCCGCACCGTGCTCGACCGCGAGCTCCGCGTCCTCCGCCGTCAACAGGCCCTTGACCAGGACCGGCAAGCTGCAATCCGAGGCCAGGTCCTCGAGGTCGGACCAGCCCAGCATCGGGCTCATCAAGCCAAAGGTCTCCTCGATCGTCAGCGCCCGCTCGACACCCATCGCCGCGGAGATACTGGGCACGCCGAGGCCCTCGGGGATCGCGAAGCCAGTGCGGCGGTCGCGCTCGCGGTTGCCAGCCCGGGGCGCGTCGACGGTGACGACGATCGCCTCGAAGCCGGAATCGACCGCCTCGGCGATCAGCGCCTGGGTGACCGACTCGTCCCGGAAGCAGTAGAGCTGGAACCAGCGGCGCCCGGCCGGTGCCGCGGCGGCCAGCTCACTTGGACGCGTCGTCGCCAGAGTGGAGAGGCACATCGCGGTCCCGGCCTCGGCGGCCGCCCTCGCCATCCCGACCTCGCCCGCCGGGTCGACCAGGCGCTGGTAGGCAACGGGCGCCACCAGCAGCGGCATCGACAAGGGCGAGCCGAGCACCTCCACCTCGGTGGAGACCTCGCTGACGTCAACCAGCACCCGTGGCCGTAGGCGCCAGCGTCGCCAGGCCTCGACGTTCTCCCGCAACGTCAGCTCATCGCCGGCTCCGCCGGCGAAGTAGCCCAAGACCCCGGCATCGAGCTTCTCGGAAGCAACCCGCTCGAAGTCGGCGACGTTGATCCAGCCCTCGTCCACGGCGAGCGACCCTAGCGCCATCCAGCGGTAGCGTGGTGGCGGTGAGCGCGCCGAAGCGCCCGACGGGGGCGCAGATCAGGCGGCGACGCAGGGTCGCCGCCGGGGTTCTCGTCCTTTTCCTGGGCGTTATCGCCTATGTGGCGTTCCTGGCGCCCGAAAGCGAGCAGGAGCAGGCCGAACAGCGCGGCTTCACGGTCACCCACCTCGAGATCGACAGCAAAGCGGTCGGCGAGGAGCTCGGCGTCAACGTGATCGTGCCGCCGCGAGCGGGAGCCCGCGGCGAGCGCTCCCTGCTCCTCTACCTGCATGGGCGGGGCGGCTACGAGGGAACCTTCAACGACGCCGTCCTGCGGGGGCTGCCGCGCTTACACGGGCGCGGCCCGGTGGTCGCCTTCCCCGCCGGCGGCGACCACGGCTACTGGCACAACCGGGCCGAAGGCGACTGGGAGACCTACGTGATGGACGAAGTCGTGCCGACGGTGGTGCGCCGCTTCGGCGTCGATCCCGAGCGGCTGGCGATAGGTGGCATCTCGATGGGCGGCTTCGGCGCCTACAGCATCGCCCTGAACAACCCCGGCCGCTTCTGCGCGGTCGGAGGCCACTCCCCCGCCCTTTGGTTCGATGGCGGCGAAACCGCGCCGGGAGCTTTCGACGACGCCGCCGACTTCGAGCGCAACGACGTCGTCGGCACGGTCCAGGCCGACCCCGACGCGTTCGGCGACGCCCGCGTCTGGATCGACTACGGCGACGAAGACCCGTTCCGTCCCTACGACGAAGGCTTCGTCGAAGCGATGAACGCCGGCGGAACCGATTTCACCGCCCACGAGTGGCCCGGTGCGCACGAGGGCGGCTACTGGGACAGCCACTGGCCCGCTTACCAGCGCTTCTACGTCGACTCGCTCGCCGACTGTTAGAGGTGGGGCGAGTTATTGCCGCTATGCGACATAAAGTCGCCCCGGCCTAGCGACCCGGAGAGCCGGCCGGCGGCGTGCCGGGCGGCGGTGCCGGTCCCCAGCTTTCGCGACCGTCCGCTTGGGAGATCGGGATCTGCGGCCCCGCCATCGCCGGCGTGTCGAGCGTGACGTCGACGATCGCCTTGACCCGGGAGAGCACCTCGCGGACTTCGCTCTTCCTTCCCTGCTGACCCCACTGATGGAGGTCCGCGGTGAGCCCGGTTGCGTCTATCCCGGCGGCATCCGCCAGCAGGAGCGCCCGCGGCATATGGAACCCCTGGGTGACCACAACCGCATCCCTGACGCCGAAGATGCCGCGCGCCCGGACCATCGTCGCCCAGGTGTCGAAGCCAGCGTGATCCTCGAAGACGTCCTCGGGCCGGACCCCGTCGGCGACCAGCGCCTTGCGCATCGTGTCCGGCTCGTCATAGGCCCAGCTGTGATGGTCGCCGGAAACGAGGATCTTCTCGACCTTGCCCGTGTGCCACAGCGCCGCGGCCCGCCGCACCCGGTCAGCCAGCATCGCGCTCATCTCCCCATCCGGTTTGACCAACGCCCCCGGCACGATCGCCACCTGCGCCCGCGGCACCTCCCCCAAGTCCCCCGTCGACTCACCCTGCGTAGCGAGCAGCACGTAAGCGTTCGACCCCGCAACAAGCAGCGCAAGCAGGAACGCGCCCGAAAGCCCCGCCTTCGACAACCGCGGCCAGCGCCGCAACGGAAAGGCAACCAAGTCTTTAGCCGAGCTCAACCACCGCATCCGCGAACCCTAACCGGATCGCACTGTGATTTATGGGCGCCACAGCGACCAAAAGTCACAGTGCGATCAAGTCCCCAGGCGAACGAGCGCTTTCCGACCATCCCGTTCGTCCACTTACAAAGCGCTCCGTTAGGAGGGGCCAGGGTGCCCCTCCCATGAGCGGCGTCCTGATTTTCGCAGCGGCGCTCTCAGCGAGAGCGGCGAAGTTAGCGGCGAAAATCCCAGCGAAATGGGAGGGGCACCCTGGCCCCTCCCACTCGCAACGTTCCTAGAAGTGGACGATCGGGATGATCAGGATTGCGACGATGTTCGCCACCTTGATCATCGGGTTGATCGCCGGCCCAGCCGTGTCCTTGTAGGGATCGCCGACCGTGTCGCCGGTCACCGAGGCAGCGTGCGCCTCGGAGCCTTTGCCGCCGTGGGCGCCGTCCTCGATCAGCTTCTTGGCGTTGTCCCAGGCACCACCGCCAGCGGTCATCGAGATCGCCGCGAAGAGGCCGACGACGATGACGCCGATCAACAAGCCGCCGAGCGCGTCAACGCTGAGCAGGCCGACGATGACGGGGATCACGATCGGGATCAGCGAAGGAATGATCATCTCCTTCTGCGCAGCCAGGGTGACGATGCTGACCGTTTTCCCGTACTCGGGTTTTTCGGTCCCCTCCATGATTCCCGGGTGTTCGCGGAACTGCTGGCGAACCTGTTCGACCACCTGACCGCCGGCACGACCGACGGCCTCGATTGCCAGCGCCGAGAACAGGTAGACCATCATGCCGCCGATGATCAGCCCGATCAGCACGTCGGGGCTGCTGAGGTTGAAGAGCCCGTTGAGGTCGAATCCGGCCGGGGCCTCGTCCGCGAGCTCACTCTTGAAGGCGGCGAACAGCACCAGCGCGGCCAGTGCCGCGGAGCCGATCGCGTAACCCTTGGTGACCGCCTTGGTCGTGTTGCCGACCGCGTCGAGCGGGTCGGTGACGTTGCGCACGTCCTCCGGCAGATCCGCCATCTCGGCGATGCCGCCGGCGTTGTCGGTGATCGGCCCGAAGGCGTCCAGCGCGACGATCAGGCCGCAGAGCGATAGCTGAGCCATCACGGCGATGGCGATGCCGTAGATGCCCGCCAACTCGTTGGCGCCGAGGATTGCCAGCGCCAGGACCAGGGCCGGGGCCGCGGTGGACTGGAAGCCCTGGGCAAGGCCCTGGATGATGTTCGTCGCGTGACCCGTCTCGGAGGCCTGGGCAATCGTCTTGACCGGCCGGAAACGAGTTGACGTGTAGTAGTCGGTGATCACGAACAGCAGCGCGGTGACGGCGATGCCGATCACGGCGCAGAGCCAGAGGTCGGTGACGCTGACAGCGTCGGCCGCCGTGCTGGCGAAGCCGAGGCGGAGCGGTTCACTCATCAGCCAGTCGGTGATCGGGTAGAAGGCCGCGATCGAGATCACGCCCGAGACGATCATGCCGACGTACAGCGCACCCTCGACTTTGTCGGATTTGGTCCGCACCGAGAGCGCTCCGATGATCGAGGCGATGATCGCGACGCCGCCGATGACCAGCGGGAAGATCGCAACCTCACGCGCGAAATCAGAGGTGAAGGTGAGGACTCCGAGCAGCATCACGGCGACCGAGGTGACCGCGTAGGTCTCGAACAGGTCGGCGGCCATGCCGGCGCAGTCGCCGACGTTGTCGCCGACGTTGTCGGCGATCACCGCCGGGTTGCGGGGATCGTCCTCGGGAATGCCTGCCTCGACCTTGCCGACCAGGTCGGCGCCGACGTCGGCGGCCTTGGTGAAGATGCCACCGCCGAGCCGGGCGAAGACGGATATCAGCGAGCCACCGAAGCCGAGACCGATCAGGGCGTCAACGGCCTCCTTGTCGGTGCTGCCGGTGATGACCAGGACCCCGTAGTAGCCGGCGACGCCGAGGAGCGCCAGACCGACGACCAGAAGGCCGGTCACGGAGCCGCCCTTGAAGGCGACGTCGAGCGCCGGCGGCACACCGCCGCGGGCCGCCTCGGCGACGCGCGAGTTGGCCCGCACCGAGACGTTCATCCCGATGAAGCCGGTGGCGCCGGAAAGGAAGCCGCCGATCACGAAGCCGATCGCGGTCTTGTAGTCCTGCAGGAGCCAGAGCACGATTGCCAGTGGCACCGCAACTGCAGCAATGATCACGTACTGGCGGTTCAGGTACGCCTGCGCGCCCTCCTGAACAGCTCCCGAGATTTCTTGCATCCGGTCGTTGCCAGGGGACTTGGCAAGCAGGCGCTGGGTGACTATGAGTCCGTAGACAACGGCGGCGCCCGCGCATACAAGCGCGACTACTACCCCGTAATCGGTCAAGAATTCGGTCAAGTTTCGTTCCTCCGGTGGATTTAGCGGCGCGGGAGTCTATAGACGAAGCCGGCGGCGAGGGCCTGAGACCGCTCTAGGCTGGCTCAGCGGCCTGTTCGGCGCCTGCGTAGGTGCGCTTCGTCTCCGCCACGGCGTCGCGGTAGATGTCCTCGATCGAGGCTCCCCCCTCGAGCGCCGCCCGTGCCCGCTGGGCCCCGTTTCGCTCCGGCGGCCGCAGGTCGATCCCAAGCTGGGAGCGGGCTGGCTCGGCCCAGGCGATGATCGAGTCGAGCATCTCGCGCGCCTCCACCTCCACCCCGCGCCGGAAGTCGATCATCTTGCCGCTGAGGCCGTAGCGGATCGCCCGCCAGAGGTTCTCCTCGATCTCGCGGTCGGCGAGCGGCGAGCCCGCCCCTTCGTAGCCGTGCTCGTCGTATTCGATCGCTGCCTGGGCGATACAGGCGGCGATCACCCCGGCCAGCGCGAAGGACTCGTCGCCGCGCGTCTGGGCGTCGCAGATCCGGACCTCGACGGTGCCGAACAGATGGTGCGGGCGCACGCTCCACCAGAGCTGGGTCGACTCGACGATCGAGCCGGTCCGCTCCAGCATCGAGACGAAGCTCGCATAGCTGTCCCAGTCGCGGAACGGCGAGGGCACGCCGCAGCGCGGGAAGGTGCGGGTGAAGATCTCGGTGCGAACCGTGTGCAGGCCGCTGTCGCGGTTGTCGAGGAAGGGCGAGTTGGCGGAGGCCGCGAGCAGCAGCGGCAGCAGCTCGCGCATCCAGTCGCAAACGGCAATCGCGCGATCGGCCCCGCGCACACCCATGTGAAGGTGCATGCTCCAGGTGTTGTTGCGCTGCGCCACCCAGCCCAGTTCCTGTCGCAGCCGGTTGTAGTGCGGGGTGTCGATGATCCGCTGGTCGAGGTAGTTGGCCCAGGGATGGGTGCCGGTGGCGCCCAGCGCCAACCCCATCCGATCGACCAGCCCGAACAGGCGCTGCCGCCGCTCCTGCTGGCGTTCTGTCGCCTCGGCGAAAGTCTCCGAGCGGCCGGAGCGAATCTCGACCTCCGAGGCGATCAGCTCGCCGGCGGCCGCCTCGGCCAGCACCTCGTCCTCCTGGCAGGCCGCGTAGACGTCCTCGAAGCGGTGCTCCAGCTCCAGCGTCGCCGGATCGAGGATCGCGAACTCCTCCTCGAGCCCGATCGTGAAGTCAGTCGAGGACTCGAATCTCTCGCGGACGAGGTCGAGATCGAGGGACAAGGGAGTCAGGCCAGGTAGAAGTAGAGCGCGTACAGCAGGTCGACGGCGGGGCTGGACGTGTGGACCGTTACCTCGGGCGGCACCTGGAGCAGCTGCTCGGAGTAGTTGAAGATGATCTTGACGCCCGCTTTGACAAGCCGGTCAGCGACCTCCTGAGCGGCATCGGCGGGCACGGCAAGGACGCCGACGACGATCTCCTCCTCGGCGACGACCGACTGCAGGTCGCCGAGATCGCGCACCTGCAGCTCACCGATCTGATTGCCGACCACACCGGGATCGCTGTCGAATACCGCCACCACCTGGAAGCCGTGGTCGGCGAAGATCGCCGAGCTGGCGATTGCCTGGCCGAGGTTGCCGGCGCCGAAGAGGGCGATGTTGTGCTGGCCCGAGGTGCGGAGGATCTTGCGGATCTCCCCAACCAGCGACTCGACGTTGTAGCCGACCCCACGCTTGCCGAACTTGCCGAAGCCGGAGAGGTCGCGGCGGATCTGGGTCGGGTTGATGTGCGTGTACTCGGAGAGCTCCTGCGAGGAGATCGTGTCGCGCCCCATCTTGCGCGCTTGCGTCAGCACCTGCAGGTAGCGGGAAAGGCGAGCGGCGACGCCCAGCGAGAGGCGTTCCCCTTCGACTGGGAAGCCCCCGGGGGCCTCGAACTCTTCGATCAGCTCGACCACGCCCCCACAGTATCGAGCTTGGCGCGCACGGCTCCTTCGTCGAGGACGAGCTCGGAGACGACGGCGCCGTCGATCTCGACCACCGGGATCTTCTCGAGATAACGACGCAGCAGCAGCTCGTCGCTGTCGATGTCGATCTCGTGCAGACCGAAGCGGTAGCCCTGCCCGTGCAGGGCGACGATTGCCGCCATCGCCTCTTCGCAGAGGTGACAGCCGGGTCGCGAGTAGACGACGACGTCGGTCATGCGGCCTTGCGCGGGCCGGTCGCGAAGGCGTCGTAGCCGAGATAGTCGGGATAGGCGATCGGCGCGGCGAAGCGGGCGGCGGAGCCGATCATCGCTGCGTTGTCGGTGCAGAGCTCGCGCGGAACGAGCTTGAGGCGGACCCCGCGCTCCTCGCAGAGCGCCGCCACGGCCTCGCGCAAGGGGCCGTTGGCGGCGACGCCGCCACCGAGGGCCACGGCGTCCCAGTCGCCCTTTTTCAGGGCCCGCTTCGTTTTCGCCACGAGCTGGCCGACGACCGCCGCCTGGAAGGACGCGGCAAGGTCGGCGCGATGCGCGGCGACGCCCTCCTCGCCGAGTTCCCGGCAGCGGTAGACGAGCGCCGTCTTGAGGCCGCTGAAGCTGAAGTTGAGGCTGGGATCGCGGGCCATCGCGACCGGCATCTCGAATGCCCCCGGATCCCCCTCAGCGGCGAGCTTTTCCAGCGCCGGCCCGCCGGGATAGCCGAGGCCGAGCAGCCGCGCCGACTTGTCGAAGGCCTCCCCCGCGGCGTCGTCGAGCGTCTGCCCGAGCACCTCGTGGCCGTGGTGGTCGCGCACTCCCGCCAGCAGCGTGTGGCCGCCGCTGGCGACCAGACAGAGGAAGGGCGGCTCCAGCGGCTCCGGCTCGAGGAAGTTGGCGGCGACGTGGCCCTGCAGATGGTCGACCGGGATCAGCGGCAGCCGCCGCGCCGCCGCGATCGCCTTGGCGGTGCTGATCCCAACCAGCAGGGCGCCGATCAGTCCGGGGCCGGCGGTCGCCGCAACGGCCTCGATCTCGTCCAGCCCCACCCCCGCCTCCGCCAGCGCCGCCGTGACCAGCGGCGCGGTCAGTTCGAGGTGATGACGGGAGGCGACCTCGGGAACGACGCCGCCGAAATGCGCGTGCGCGGCCGCCTGCGAAGAAATCAGGTTCGAGAGGATCCGCGGGCCGTCGAGAACGGCAGCGCAGGTGTCATCGCACGAAGTCTCGATCGCGAGGATCAACGGGGCCTCAATCGAGCCACATGATCAGCGCGTCCTCGCCGTTGTCGTGGTAGTAGCGAGGACGGACGCCAGCCGAGCGGAAACCGAACCGTTCGTACATCCCGATCGCCTGGCTGTTGGAGACGCGAACCTCGAGCGTGAACGGCAGCACTCCGCGCGCCTCCTCGAAGAGGCGCGTCAGCAGGCGGCCGGCGACGCCATTGCGGCGCTGCTCGGGCCCCACGGCGATGTTCATCAGGTGCCAGACCTGGTCATAGCGGGAGCAGATCACGTAGCCGAGTAGTTCGTCGCCGTCGCTGGCCGCGAGGCAGATGCCCGACGGCTTCGAGAGCTCCAGCACGAACATCGCCAGCGACCACGGGGTCGGGAAGGAGCGGCGCTCGATCGCGATCACCGCCGGCAGGTCGCTGTACGCGAGCCTGCGCACCTGGATCCTCTCGGTCAGGTCACTCTGCTCTTTGGAAAGCATCTCGCTCACGCCACCGCTCCGCGTCGGGAGGTCTGAGGTAGATCGGGGCGAGCGGGCCACCGCCTCCAGAGGCTGCCGCGAGAGCGCAGATGTGCCGCGCGGCAATCCGGTGAACGGGGTCGGCATCGTCCGCTATCCGGACGCCATGTCGGGCCAACTCGTGACGAAATCGTACCGCCCCCGAGCCGGCGGCCTGAGGCGGCGCATTCAGCGCAGCCGCCCGCTCCTCCAGTTCCTCGGGACGGCAGACCAACGGCTCCCAGATCCGCCCGCCGTCGGCGCCGTAGAGAGCGGCGAAAACCTCGCCACGGCGCGCGTCGAGGACTGCGAGTCGATCGCCGGCCACGCCTGCCTCCTCCATCCCCAGCCCGATCGCGTCGAGCGTGCAGACGCCGGCGATCGGCAGGCCGAGGCTGGTGCCGAGCCCGCGTGCCGTGGCGATCCCGATTCGCAGGCCGGTGAAGGAGCCGGGGCCGAGGCCGACCCCGAGCAGATCCACGTTCTCCCAGCCGCCCGCCGCGGAGGCGCAGGCCTCGACCTCAGCGAGCAGCGCGGTCGCGTGCCGGGGCGCCCCCTCGGAAGAGGGTCCCAGCAGCGACTCGTTCAGAACCTCGCCGTCGCGCCAGGCGCAGGCGGCGGTGTCAGCGGTCGCGGTGTCGAAGCCGACGACGACCAGCGCAGCGCCGCTTCTAAGCCTTGACCCGGAAGACGAAGGACCCGACTTTCTTGCCTTCGACGAACCAGGTCACGCGGTGCTTGCCAGGGATGGTCGAGGTGACCTTGTTGACGTAGAGCGTCCCCTGGGTCGCTTCCTGTTTCTGAGCGCAGAGGTTTTTGCCGCTCGGGAATTTGACGCAGACGCTGTAGTTGACGTCGCCTTTGAGGCTTTTGAAGAAGGCGCCCTTTTTGCTCCCCTTCGGGCAGAGATGCGAGGGAGTGGCGTTACGGGAGATGCCGCAACCCACGTAGTGCTTGTACGCCGCCGCTCCGGCGTTGGCGGGCACCGCGCTGATCAGCAGCCCGCTGACTACCAGTGCCGCCGAGAGCGCTTTCAGTCCCTTCATTGCGTCCTTCCCTTCGTGGATCGAGGTTCTGCGCCGATGCTACAAGTGTTCGCTGCTCCATCGAACACGCCTGCAAGCCAGTCGCTGCTGTCACCACTCGATCTCGGCAACCCGATTCTCATCGTTCGCGTGCTCGAGGCGGATCTCGATCGCCGGCCGGCCGAGGCGCCCCGCCCCGACCGCAGGCCACTCGATGAAAGCGACGCCGTCGGCACCGAGGTAGTCGTCGAGCAGAGCGGGATCCTCGCCCTCGAGGCTTTCGAGCCGGTAGAGGTCGAGATGGGAGACCGGCAGGCGGCCCCCCTGGTAGCGCTGGCCGATCGTGAAGGTGGGCGAAGTGACCGGTTCCTCGATCCCCAGCGCTCGGCAGGCACCGCGGATCAGGGTCGTCTTGCCGGCCCCGAGGTCGCCGCTGACGACGACGACGTCGCCCGGCCCGAGCCGCTCCGCGACCCGCGCCCCGAGCGCTTCGGTCTCGGCGGCCGAATGGCTCTTGATCCGCTCCAACGGTTAGCCGAACATGTCCAGCTGGTCTGCGGGCGGCGGTGGTGTCGATCCCTCTTCGGCTTCCGCCTCGGCGATCTCCTCGGGACTCGGCGCCGGCGTCAGCGCCGGGCCGGAGAGCAGGCCGGGGATCGTGGCGAAATCGCCGCGCAGCGTTTCCTTCATCGACGGCGTGCGCAGGGCGGCGGCGGGGTGCAGCAGCGGCAGCAGGAAGACCGTGCATCCGCCCAGCTCGTGGACCTGGGGAGTGCCGCGGACCTTGGTGATCCCGACCGGGCTGCCGGTCAGCAGCTTGGTCGCGAAGTTGCCGAGCGTGCAGACGACCTTCGGCTCGATCAGCCGCACCTGCTCGAACAGGTAGGGCTCGCAGGCGGCGATCTCCAACGGTTGCGGGTCGCGGTTGCCGGGCGGTCGCGACTTCAGCACGTTGGCGATGAAGACGTCCTCGCGCGAGAGCCCGATCTCTTCCAGCAGCTGGTTCAGCAACTGCCCGGCGCGGCCGACGAAAGGCAGCCCCTGTCGGTCCTCTTCGGCTCCTGGCGCCTCACCGACGAACATCAGCTCGGCGTCGGCGTTGCCGGCTCCGAACACCGCTTTGGTGCGAGTCTCGTACAGGGGACATTTGGTGCAGTTCGAGACCTCTTTGTAGAGGGCGACGAGCTGCTCCCGGCGCTGCTCAGCGGTCAGCGTCACTTCTTCCCTTTCTTGGCAGCCGGCCTGACGCTCTCTCCCGCCGCCCGCTTCTTGCGCGACTCCGCGATCCGGTCCAGCCGCGCCGCTTCCCGCTCCCGTCGCTGCGATTCGTTGGAGCGCACGGAGGCGCCACGGGGCTGCCGGCCGGGCGGCGAGACGTTTGAAAGCAGCCGTCGCGTCCGCCCCGAGCCGCATCGCGGACACGCCGCGGCCGCTTTCCCCGCGGCCACCAGCTCCTCGAAGCGCTCCCCGCATTCATCGCACTCGAACTCGTAGATGGGCACCTGCCCATCGTATTGACGACAAGCGCTGATTAAGGCAGGGGCTCCCAATCCCAGGCCTTCTGGGAGGTCAGGCTCTCCTGGTCGAGGTAGCGGCGGAACTCGTCCAGCTCGGCTGGCTCGACGCTGTAGACGTGGTCTGGTTCGGGGAAGTGACGGGTGCGGACCTCGGCGGCGTAGCGCTCGACCCCGTCGACCATCTGCTCGTGAACGTCGGCGTAGCGCTTGACGAACTTGGCCATGTGGCCGGTGGTGATGCCGAGCAGGTCGTGGAAGACCAGCACCTGGCCTGAGGTGGAGGGGCCGGCGCCGATGCCGATCGTCGGGATCTCGAGCTTCTTGACGATCGCTTCCGTGATCGCGGCCGGCACAGCCTCGACGACGATCGCGAAGCAGCCGACCGACTGCAGCGCCAGGGCGTCCTCGCAAACCTTGATCGCATCCTTCGCGGTCTTGCCCTGAGCTTTGTAGCCGCCGAGGGCGGTCGCGGTCTGGGGCGTCAGACCGACGTGGCCCATGACCGGGATGCCGGAGCGCACGATCGCCCGCGCCCGCTCGACGGCGATGCCACCGGCCTCTAGCTTGACCACCTGGCAGCCAGTCTCCTTGACCAGGCGCTGGGCGCTCTGGATCGCCAGCTCGTTGCTCGACTCGTAGCTGCCCATCGGCATGTCGCCGATCATCAGCGGCGTTTTCAGACCGCGACGCACGGCCTTGCCGAGGACGATCATCTCCTCCATCGAGACCATCTCGGTCCCGGGGTAGCCGAGCACGACGTTGGCGGCCGAGTCGCCGACGAGGACGATGTCCACCCCAGCCTCCTCGGCTACGGTCGCCGATGGGTAGTCGTAGGCGGTGACCATCACGATCGGCTCGCCGTTGGCCTTCATCTCGGCCAGGCGCGGCAGGCTGACCGGGCTGCGGCCAGCCGGCGGCGGAGCGGTGTGGGAGCGACCGCCCGAGCTCATGAGAGCAGCACCTCGGGATGGCTGTCGACGGCGACGGAGCGGTTGTCCTCGTCGACGTGGACGACGACGGGCGAGTAGCGCTCGAGGTCGCTCTCGTCGTAGGCGCCGAAGGAGGCGACGATGATCTTGTGGCCCGGCGCGGTCAGATGCGCGGCGGCGCCGTTGACCTGCATCGTCCGGGAGCCGGGCTCGCCGTCGATCACGTAGGTGACGAAGCGGGACCCGTTGTCGATGTCCCAGACGTGGACCTGCTCGTTGGTGATCAGGTCGGCCTGGGCCATCAACTCGGTGTCGATGGTGATGCTGCCGATGTAGTCGACGTCACAGTCGGTGACCGTCGCCCGGTGGATCTTCGACTTCAGCATCTGTCTCTGCATTGGCTTCTCCCTTCGCCGTGCTGCGTGGTCAAGGTTGGATCAAGACGTTGTCGATCAGGCGCGCGCCGCCGACCCGGGCGGCGACGGCGACGAGGACCGGGCGGCCGTTCAGCTCGGCGACCGGCTCCAGCAGCTCGGCGTCGCGGGCCTCCAGGTATTCCGGCTCGATACCGGCGGCCGCCAGCTCGCTGCGGGCGGCTTCGAGACCGGCCCGCAGCGAGTCCTCGCGGGTGGCGTCCTCCGCAGCCCGCAGCGCCCGTGAAAGGGCGACCGCGCGCTCACGGGCCTCGCCGTCGAGGTAGGCGTTGCGCGAGCTCAGGGCAAGACCGTCGGCCTCACGCACGGTCGGCAGCACCTCAATCCGCAGCGGGAAGTCGAGGTCGCGAGCCATGCGGCGGATCACCGCTGCCTGCTGCGCGTCCTTCTGACCGAAGTAGGCAACGTCGGGACCGACGCTGTTGAAGAGCTTGGCGACGACGGTGGTGACCCCGCGGAAGTGGGAGGCGCCGCGGTGGGCGGGATCGCCGTCGAGGACCTCGGTCAGGTTGCCGGCGACCTCGACCGAGGTGGAGAAACCGTCGGGGTAGACCTCGGCGATGGAGGGGGCGTAGACGAGGTCGACCCCGGCTTCGCTCGCCAGCCGCAGGTCGCGCTCCTCGTCACGGGGATAGCGATCGAGGTCCTCGCCGGGGCCGAACTGGGTCGGGTTGACGAAGAGGCTCATCACGACCAGGTCGCACTCGGCGCGAGCCGCCCGCAGCAGCGAAAGATGGCCCTCGTGCAGATAGCCCATCGTCGGCACCAGCCCAATCGTCTTCCCCTGACGGCGCGGCTCGGCCAGCTGCGCGCGCAGCGCAGCCTTGGCGCGCAGCACGCGTGCGCCTTCGGTCCGGGGGGAATTGACGAGGCTGAGGTTCGAGTTCATAGGTCCATGCCCTCCAGGGTCACGGCCATTCGTGCCGAAATTATAGGCACTTAGTCACGAAACTCTGCCGATTTGCGCATGCCTATCCGCTTAGGGAGTGTCGAAATCGATCTCTCGCAGCACTTTTGCGGGCACGCCGGCGGCGATAGTGCCCGGCGGCAGGTCGCGATTGACGACTGAATTGGCGCCGATCACGCAGCGCTCGCCGACCGTGACGCCGCTGGTCACGGCGCAGTTGACGCCGAACCAGCAGTTGGCGCCGATCTCGACCGGGCCCTTGGAGGTGAAGCCCTGTTC
Source organism: Solirubrobacterales bacterium (assembly GCA_035694165.1). GTDB lineage: Bacteria > Actinomycetota > Thermoleophilia > Solirubrobacterales > 70-9 > VAYN01. Next base: position 17,487 of record DASSFS010000041.1, read on the forward strand.
GGTGATCGGCCGATCCGGGTCGTCGAACCGGTGATCCGCGTCGCCGACGAAGCAGCCGTTGGCGAACATCGTGTGGTCGCCGATCGAGACCCGGCCGTAGGCGGCGATCATCGTGTTGCGGTTGAGGAAACATCCGGCGCCGATCTCGATCCGGGCGTCAGGGGCGAGGGTCAGCCAGCAGCCCGGCTCGAGCAGAGTCCCTTCGCCGATCGTCAGCCGACCCTCGTCGAGCGCCTCCAGCACCTCGCCCTCGACCGGGTAGCGGATGAAGAAGCCACCGCGGGCAGCGTGGCGGTCGATCCGGCGCCGGCGCGACCAGCGGCGATTGCGCTCATACCAGCGCCGCTTCGCCCACCAGACCCGCCAGCCCCTCCGTCCCGTCACCCCCAGCACGTTACGCAAGCCGCCGGTGGGCCGAAATGTTGCCCATACGTCAACTTATCGGCCCACCGGCCCATAGACTGCGCGCCGTGGCTGAGCTGCGCGGCGGGATAGACCTCGGAGGAACGAAGATCCAGACTGCGATCCTCGATCTCGCCGGCGAAGTTCACGGCGAGGCTCGGCGGCCGACGCCGACCAGCGGCGGGCCGCAGGACGTCGCCGACGAAATGGCCGCGGCGCTGCGTGACGCGGCCGAGCAGGCCGGGGTCGAGCCGGCGGACCTCGAAGGCGTTGGCGTTGGCTCACCCGGCGATGCCGACGAGAAGACCGGCGTCGTCTCAGCCGCCCGCAACCTCCCCGACTGGAACGGCAGCTTCGCGCTCGCCGATGCGCTGAAGAAAGAGCTCGGGACCGAGGTCCGGGTCGGCAACGACGTCCAGGTCGCGACCGAGGCGGAGTTCCACCTCGGCGCCGGGCGTGAGTTCCAGAGCCTGATTGGAGTCTTCTGGGGGACCGGCGTCGGCGGTGGCCTCGTGCTTGACGGCAAGCCCTGGCTGGGGCGCGGGGCCGCAGGCGAGATCGGCCACGTCGTTGTCAAGCGCGGCGGCGCCAAGTGCCCCTGTGGCCGCAAGGGCTGCATGGAGGCCTACGCCGGCCGCCTGGCGATGGAAGCCGAGGCGCGGCGCCAGCACGAGGAGGGTCACAAGACCGATCTCTTCAAGCTGATGGAGAAGCACGGCAAACCGCGGCTGACCAGTGGCATCTGGGAGCGCGCGCTCGACCACGGCGATCCGATGGCGGAACAGCTGATCGATCGCGCGATCGAGATGCTCGGAACCGGGATCGCCTCGGCCGTCAATCTGATCGACCCGGAAGCGATCGTCATCGGCGGCGGCCTCGGCATCCGTCTGGGTGAGCGCTACATGGAGCCGCTGACCAAAGAGATGGGCAAGCACCTGTTCGTCGACGAGCGGCCGCCCGCGGTGCGGATCGCCACCCTCGGTGACCTCGGCGGCGCTGTCGGCGCCTCCCTCCTCTTCGCGCGCTAGACCCGGCCTGAAGCCGAGCGTTGCTGCCGGGCGATCGCGTCGACCAGTACGGCGAGGAGCAGGACGCCGCCGGTGACCATGAACTTGACCGCCGAGGAGAGCGCCAGCAGGTCCATGCCGTTGGAGATCGAGCCGATCACCAGGGCGCCCATCAGGGCAGTCCAGACCGAGCCACGGCCGCCGAAGAGGCTGGTCCCCGCGATCACCGGGCCGGCGATCGCCAGCAGCAGCAATTCGTTGCCGCCGGAGTTCTGGTTGACCGCGAGCAGGCGGGAGGCGGCCATGATGCCGCCGATCGCCGCCATCGTGCCGGCGATCCCGAAGACCGCCACGCGGATGCCGTTGACTCTGATCCCAGCCCGCCGCGCGGCCTCGGCGCCGCCGCCGACGGCGAAGACGTGACGGCCGAAGCGGGTCCGCCTGACGACGTACTCCATCCCGACCACGAAGCCGAGCAGGATCAGCACCGCCAGCGGCACGCCCCGGTCGGAGTTGAGGATGGAGACGGCGACGATCGTCACCACCGCGACCACGGCGAACCTGAAGATGAGCGCCGTCGGGTTCTCACCAGCAAGCCCGGCAGCGACGCGTCGGCGATGCCCCAGCAGGACCAGCCCCCCGTAGCCGGCGATCACGATCGCCGCGAAGATCCAGCCGACCGTGTCCGAGTAGAAGGTGTTCGCCAAGCCGGTGATTTTGGGGTCGGTGAGGTTGATCGACCCGGTCGAGCCGAGCACCTGTAAGAGCGCTCCTTGCCATGCCAATAAGCCCGCAAGGGTGACGACGAAGGAGGGGATTCCAAAGCGGCTGAAGAGGAAGCCTTGGAGCAGGCCGATCCCCAGCCCGACGGCGACCGCCGCGGCGATCGCGAGGTACGGGCTCCAGCCGTGTTTGACGTTGAGCACTGCCATGCACGCCGCGGCGAGCCCGCTGACGGCGCCGACGGAGAGGTCGATCTCGCCCAGCAGCAGCACATAGACGATTCCAACTGAGATCAGGCCGATCGCAGTGATCTGCAGCATCAGGTTGGTCAGGTTCTGGGCGGAGAGGAACCGGTCGTTCTCGAACTGGAAGATGGCCCAGATCACCGCCAGGCCGATCACCACTCGGAGCGAGGCGAGGTCGCCCTGGATCAGGCGGCGCAAAGTCTCTTTTCGCCGCTTGGCGATTGCTTTCTCGGCCGCGGCAGCGGTCGTCGCCGCTTCGCTCATTTGCCGGCCTCGCGATCGCCGGTTGGCTTGCCTTCGGCCGGGGCCTCGCTTTCGGCGGTCCGGTTCTCCCCCTCCGACCCGACCCCGGTGATCGCCGAGACGACGTGCTCCTCGGTCGTCTGTTCGGCTTTGAACTCGCCGGCGGAGCGGCCGAGGCGGAGGACGAAGATCCGGTCGGCAACCTGGAAGACGTCGACGAGGTTGTGGCTGATGACGACGATGCCAAGCCCTTTGTCGCGCAGGCGATGGATCAGACCGAGGACCTGCGCGGTCTGAGCCACGCCCAGCGCTGCGGTTGGCTCGTCCAGCAGCACGACTTTCGGCTCGCCGAGGAGCGAGCGGGCGACCGCGACCTGCTGGCGCTGGCCACCGGAAAGGGTGCCGACCTCGCTGCGGACACTGGGGATCGTCACCGCCAGGTTGCCGAGCAGCTCCGAGGTTTCGTGCTCCATCCGCGACTCGTCGAGCTGGCGCGAGACCTCGCCGACACCGGGTGAGATCTCCTCTTTACCGAGGAAGAGGTTGGCGACGACGTCGAGGTTGTCGCAGAGGGCGAGGTCCTGGTAGACGGTCGCGATCCCGAGCGCGGTCGCGTCCTGCGGTTTTTTGATCGTGACCTGTTTGCCGTCGAAGCGGATCGTGCCGGTGTCGGTCTCGTTGATGCCGGCGATCGCCTTGACCAGGGTCGACTTGCCGGCGCCGTTGTCGCCGACCAGGCCGACGACCTCGCCGGCGTGGACGGTGAAGTCGACCCGGTCCAGAGCCTGGACCGGGCCGAACCGCTTGCTCACACCCTCCAGCTCGAGGAGTGCAGCGCCGGTGGCCATCTCAGCCCGAGATTCCGGCTTCTTTACAGGCACTCACGAAGGGCCCCGTACAGAGTTCGTTGGCGGTGACGAACCCATCGGCGACCACGGTGCTCTTGACGTTGTCTTTGGTCACCGCGATCGGTTCCAGCAGGACGGCGGGCACTTTGCCTTTGCCGTTGTCGACTTCTTCGGTGACTTTCTCCTGCGGAACGCCTTCGCCTTCGGCCAGGGCGATCGCGATTTCGGCGCTGATCGTGGCCTCCGGCTCGATTTCCTTGTAGACCGTCATGAACTGTTCGCCAGCGAGGATCCGCTGCAGGCCGGCAACGGTTGCGTCCTGGCCGGTGACCGGCTTTTCTTCGGGGTTGATGCCGGCTCCCTTCATCGCCGCGATCGCACCGCCGCCGGTTTCGTCGTTGGCGGCGTAGATGGCGGCGAAACCGTTGTTGCCGAGCGCGGTGATCGCCTGCTGGGCCTCGCGCTGGGCATTTTCGGCCGACCAGCCAGGGGTGTCGTACTCTTTTGCGATTTCGACGCCCTCCGCTTCGAAGCCTTTGTTGGCGCCGGCCTTGAACAGCGCCGCGTTGGGGTCGGCCGGGTCGCCGTTGATCATGATGATCGGACCGCTGGGACTGTTGATTTCTTTGAGTTTTTCGGCCAGCGTTTCGGCCTGGAGTTCGCCGACTTTTTCGTTGTCGAAGGAAACGTAGGCGTCGATTTCGCCGTTTTCGACCAAGCGGTCGTAGCTGACGACGGGCACGTCCTGGGCCTGCGCCTGTTCGGCGATCGTCGCCGCCGATTTGGAGTCCATCGGGTCGAGGACGAGGACTTCGGCCCCCTGGGTCAGTGCCGCTTCAGCCTGGCCCTGCTGTTTTTCAGCATCGCCGCCGGCGTTGCTGTAGAGGACTTCGCAGTCATCGCACTTTTCTTCGACCGCTTTTTCGAAGTCGGGACGGTCGTCGGATTCGTAGCGGGGCGTCTCGTTTTCCGGCAGGAGAAGGGCGATCTTGGTGCCGCCGCCCCCGTTGTCGCTTCCACCGCACCCGACCGCCACCAGCGCAATCGCGATCAAGACACCGGCTGCGATCGCGATTCGCTTCGAGATTGCAGAACTTGACATTGGTTCCCTCCGGTCTCCTGCCTATTTCGACCTGCAGGTACCCAGGGACTCAGATTTCATGCACACAGGCGAAAAATGGGCGGGCGGGTCCTCTGACGAGGACGCGGCTAGGCGGCGAGCGGCTCGCGGCGCTTGCCGCCGCGCTTTGCTTTCGCCGGCTCGACCAGGCGGGAGAGGAAGCGACCGGTGTAGGAGTCCTTGACCGCAGCGACTTCCTCGGGGGTCCCGGTAGCGACCACCTCTCCCCCCTCTTCACCGCCCTCGGGACCGAGGTCGATCAGCCAGTCGGCGGTCTTGATCACGTCGAGATTGTGCTCGATCACGACCACCGAGTTGCCGGCATCGACCAGGCGGCCGAGGACGTCGAGCAGGCGCTGGACGTCGGCGAAGTGGAGACCGGTGGTCGGCTCGTCGAGGATGTAGAGGGTGTCGCCGGTGGCGACTTTGGAGAGCTCGGTGGCGAGCTTGATTCGCTGCGCCTCGCCGCCGGAGAGGGTAGTCGCCGGCTGGCCGAGGCGGATGTAGTCGAGGCCGACGTCGTGCAGGGTTCGCAGGCGGCGGGCGATCTTCGGCACATTCTCGAAGAACTCGACGGACTCCTCGACCGACATCTCCAACACGTCGGCGATGCTCTTGCCCTTGAAGCGAACCTCGAGCGTCTCGCGGTTGTAGCGTTTGCCGTGGCACTGCTCGCAGGGGACGTAGACGTCGGGCAGGAAGTGCATCTCGATCTTGATCTGGCCGTCGCCTTTGCAGACCTCGCAGCGGCCACCTTTGACGTTGAAGCTGAAGCGGCCGGGTTTGTAGCCGCGCGCCCGCGCCTCCTGGGTCTGGGTGAAGAGCTGGCGGATGTGGTCGAAGACGCCGGTGTAGGTGGCCGGATTGGAGCGCGGCGTACGGCCGATCGGCGACTGATCGATGTTGATGATCTTGTCGATCTGACTGAGCCCGTCGATGCCGTCGTGGGCACCGGGGCGCAGCTTCGCCTGGTGCAGGCGGTTGGCGACCGCGTGGTGCAGCGTCTCGTTGACGAGGGTCGACTTGCCCGAACCGGAGACGCCGGTGACGCAGCAGAAGACCCCCAGCGGGATCGCGACGTCGATGTCCTTGAGGTTGTGTTCGCGGGCGCCGCGGATGCGCAGTGCCCCGCTCGGCTGCCGGCGCTCCTCAGGCACCTCGATCTTGCGCTTGCCGGAGAGGTACTGGCCGGTCAGCGAAGCCGGGTCCTTGGCGACCTTCGCCGGCGGCCCGGCGGCGATCACGTGGCCGCCGTGTTCGCCGGCGCCGGGGCCGAGGTCGACGAGGTGGTCGGCCGCCATCATCGTGCCCTCGTCGTGCTCGACGACGATCACCGTGTTGCCGAGATCGCGCAAGCGGTCGAGGGTCGCGATCAGCTTCTCGTTGTCGCGCTGGTGGAGACCGATCGAGGGCTCGTCGAGCACGTACATGACTCCGACCAGGTGCGAGCCGATCTGGGTCGCGAGGCGGATCCGCTGGGCCTCGCCGCCGGAGAGCGAGCGGGCCGAGCGCGACAGCGAGAGATAGCCGATGCCGACGTTCTCGAGGAAGGCGAGCCGCTCGGTGATCTCGCGCACGATCAGCCGCGCGATCGCCCGCTCCGTCTCGGTCATCTCCAGTTCGCGGATCCACTCCGCCGCGGACCGAGCCGAGAGAGCGCTGTACTCAGCGATGCTGAGGCCACCGACCTTAACCGCGAGGCTCTCCGGCCGTAGGCGAGCGCCGCCGCACTGCGGGCAGGGCTGCTCGGCCATGTAGCTCTCGATCCGCTCGCGGTTGGTCTCCGAGTCGGTCTCCTCGTAGCGGCGCTGCAGGTTGTTGACGATCCCCTCGAAGCGGACCTTGTAGGAACGCCGACGCCCGAAGCGGTTGGTGTAGGTGACCAGGTGGCGCTCCTCGCCGGTCCCATACAAGAAGATGTCTTTCTCGGATTTCTTCAGTTTCGACCAGGGCTTGTCCGCGTCGACCCCGTACTCCTCGGCGACAGCCGCGATCAGCCGCCTCCAGTAGGCGGTGACGCCGCGGTTCCACGGCTGCAGAGCGCCCTCGGCCAGCGAAAGGGTCGGGTCGGGGACGACCAGTTCGGGATCGATCACCCGCTGGAAGCCGAGGCCGTGGCAACGATCGCAGGCGCCGTGCGGTGAGTTGAAGGAGAAGATCCGCGGCTCCAGCTCCGGGATCGAGGTGCCGCAGTTGAGGCAGGCGAACTGCTCGCTGAACAGCAGCGGTTCGCTCTCCTGGCCGACGATCTCGACTTCGATCAGCCCGGCGGCGAGCCCCGCCGCCGCCTCGACCGACTCCGACAGCCGCCGCCGCAAGTCGGTTTTCATCACCAACCGGTCGACGACGACCGAGATGTCGTGTTTGAACTTTTTGTCGAGGACGATCTCCTCGTCGAGGCGCCGCAGCTCCCCGTTGACTTTGACCCGCGAGTAACCCTCGAGGCGCATCTGCTCCAGCAATTTCCCGTACTCGCCTTTGCGCCCGCGCACGACCGGCGCCATGACCATGAATTTGGTCCCATCCTCGAGGGTCATCAGCCGGTCGACGATCTGCTCCTGGGTTTGGCCGGTGATCTCCTCGCCGCACTCGGGGCAGTACGGGACCCCGATCCGGGCCCAGAGCAGCCGCAGGTAGTCGTAGATCTCGGTCACCGTGCCGACGGTCGAACGCGGATTGCGCGAGGTCGTCTTCTGGTCGATCGAGATCGCCGGCGAAAGGCCCTCGATCGAATCGACGTCCGGCTTCTCCATCAGCCCCAGGAACTGGCGCGCGTAGGCCGAGAGCGACTCGACGTAGCGCCGCTGCCCCTCGGCGTAGATCGTGTCGAAGGCAAGACTCGACTTGCCGGAGCCGGAAAGCCCGGTGATGACGATCAGCGCGTCGCGAGGGAGCTCGAGGTCGATGTCCTTGAGGTTGTGCTCGCGAGCGCCCGAGATGACGATTCGCTCAGAGGCAGCCACTGTCAACGATTCTACGCAGGCGAACAGATGTTCCCTAGGAGGCCCCGGGGGTTGCGATAGTCCTTTGTACCCCTATGCGGGACAAAAGACGATCACGCCCCAGTTAAGCCCCGAGTTCGATCAGGTCGTCGAGAATCTCGCCGTAGCGGCGGGTCATCAGCGAGACATGGCCCTCGTCGGGCAGGAGGTGGAACTGGGCACCGGAGATGTTGCGTGCGAGCCATTCGGTGTGGGCGGTCGGAATGATCCGGTCCTCCCCGCCCTGCCAGACCGAGACCGGGGCGGCGATCTCGGCGAGATCGAAACCCCAATCGCCCCAGATGATCTTGTCGTCGTCGAACCAGCCCCAGATTCCATCTTGGACCGCCAGCGGATAGCTCTTCACCTGGAACTCGAGGAACTCCCCGACAAAGGAGTCCCGATCCACCTCCGAATGGAGCCTTCCGAAATCGTCGCGTATCTGCGCCCCTGTTGTGACCTGCCGCATCTTGCTGGCCTCTCCCTCGAGCAGCCGTTGGAGAGCCTCATCACCGGCTTCGAGCGCCTCTTCCTCCGGCCCGTTGACCAGCTCGATTCCGGCTCGCCAGTCAAGTCCATGGGCGGAGCGGGGGGCGAACGTGGAGATGGCAGTCACGGCTCGCACCCGATCCGCAAGCAGCGCCGCATCTGCGAGCGCCGGGCCACCGCCACCTGAGTGTCCGATCACGTAGAAGGTCTCAGCGCCGAGTCGATCGGCGACGAACGCCGTATCCGCGGGGTTGTCCGCATAGGAGCGACCACGCAAGCGGGTCGATCCGAGGTAGCCCGGCCGCGAGACGCAGGCGATCCGCAAGCCCCGCTTCGCACACTCCCTTATCTGCCCCTCGAAGATGTAGTGAGACCCCGGGGTGCCGGTATGGAAGATGACGAGATCCCCATCCTCCGGTCCTGCTTCTTCGACCGCCAGCCAGCGCCCATCAGGGGTGCGCGCCCTGAACTCCCTGCGACGCATCCGCTCGGCCATTGTCAGCGCCGATCGATTAACCGAGCGCGGTGGCGAGTTTGCGGCGGTAGTCGCGGGCGCTCGGGTCAGCAGGGTCGAAGTCGCTGAGGATACCGACGATGGCGCGGCGCAGGTCGTCGCGAGTGCCGTCTTCGGCGCCCGCGATCTCGGTCAGCAATGCGTCGAGCGCGGCCTCGCGCTCGTCTCGGTCGAGGGCGGCGAAGGCGTCCTGACCGACGCGGGCCTGGCGCAGACGGACCCGGGCGGCGATGCCGTCGGCGCCGAAGTCGCCGGCGTGGGATTCGACGGCTTCGAGCGCCTCGTCCTCGGCCCCGCGCTCGAGACGGGCGCGGCCCAGCCGCACGGCGATGTCGGCGCGACGGGGCTCGAGTTCGGCTGCCTCACGCAGCGAGAGCTCGTCGCCCTTCTCCAGTAGCTCGTCGGCTTTGGATGGCAACAGCGAGTCGAAGAACTGTTCGACTTTGCCCCGCGGCACGGCGCCGACGAACTCATCGACGACGTCGCCGTCGCGAAAGGCCTTGACGGCGGGAATGCCCTGAACGCCATAGCGCCCGGACAGCCCCGGGTTGGAGTCGACGTCGACCTTGGCCAGCAGTACGCGACCGCCGCGGCTCGCCTCCGCCGCTTCGAGCGCCGGGCTCAGCGCCTTGCAGGGGCCGCACCACTCCGCCCAGAAGTCGACCACGACCGGCGTCTGGCGGGAGAGCTCGATGACGTCGCGGTCGAACGTCGCTTCGGTTACGTCGAGGGCCATCGACTCAGATTAGATCCCGCCGCGCCCCGGCGCCCAGGCGGTGCTAGTCGGTGACGACGCCGGTCATCGACCGGACCATGGCCGCGACGTTGCCGCCGCTCGCGTAGCAGCGAACGGCGACCTGGCGATCGCCTGCGGGGACTTCCCAGCGGTGGGTCAGCGGGATCGTGACCAGGATGTCAGTTGCCGCCGACCCGATCAGGGTGGTGAGGGTTTCGGTCCCACTAGGGCCGAAGCCGCGCTGAGTGGCGACGCTGCCGACGCCGTCGTAGAAGCTGCACTCGACCTCGCGGTTGGTGCCGGAGGAGTTGAAGAGGCGAATCATCGCCGTCGCGACCACGTGGCCGGGACTGGGCAGGCTGTCGAAGGAGGCCTGCAGCACGGTCGTCGGGTTGCTGGTCTCGGTGTCAATCGGCAGCACCCCGACCGCACTCGCCGCAAAGGAGAAGCTGAGACCGCTGCTGCCGGCCGCGCCCGTGGCTCCCGTCGGTCCGGTGGCGCCCGTGACCCCGGTGGTCCCGGCTGCACCTTCCGCACCGGTGGGCCCGGTCGCGCCCTCGGCCCCAGTCGCACCGGTTGCGCCTTCCGCGCCGGTTGGGCCTTCGGCGCCGGTGGGACCGATTGGGCCAAGCGTCCCCGCGGGACCCGTGGGCCCGGTGACCCCGTCCGCACCAGCGGCACCGGTAACCCCGGTGATCCCAGTCGGACCAGTCGGCCCGACGGGACCGGCAGGCCCCTCAACTCCAGTCACACCGGTGGAACCGGTCGGGCCCTGAAGACCGGCCGGGCCGGCCGCGCCAGAGACACCGGTCGCGCCAGCGGCGCCGCCGGCGCCCGCCTGACCGTTGGAACCGCTGTTGCCCGCGGCGCCAGCCGGACCAGCGCCGCCAGTTTGACCGGCGACGAGGTAGCTCTTCTCGGAAGACTTGCAGGACACCCCAGCGGGGACGATGCGGACGCTGCCCTTATGCGGTTTGGTCGTCTTGACGCAGAAGTACGCAGTGGGAATCGTCTCCGCTGCTGCGACCGCAGCGACTGGGGCCAGGGACGCGAGGGCGACCAGCAAGGCTGCGAGGGCGGTGCGCACATCCGCTCATCGGCAGACCTCGCCAGCAAGTGAGGTTTGCACGAAGCCACCCGCGGGCGTACGGTCTAACCCGGCAGGGCCAACAGAGGAGGAGATATGTCGAACGTCGACACCGCCCGATCCGCATACGAGGCCTTTGGCCGCGGCGACCTGGCCGCCCTGCAGGACTCGTTTGCCGAGGACGCCGTCTGGGTTACCTCGGACGAGCTGCCGCTCGGGGGTGAAGTGAAGGGCCGCGACACGATCATGCGGAACTTCACCGAAATCCCCCAATACTGGACCTCGTTCAGCGTCGAACCGGAGGAGTTCATCGACGCCGGCGAGTACGTAGTCGTGCGCGGGACCCAGAAAGCGGGCAACGACAAAGGGAGCTTCGAAGCTCCCTTCCTGCACCTGCTCAAAGTCGACGCGGACGGCAAAACCGTGCGCGGCGAATTCTTCGCTGACAGCGCCAAGGCGGCGAAGCTGCTGGCCTAGGCCCCGGCGGTCATCCCGTCGAGATCGCGGCGCAGCTCCCTGAGCTCGTCGCGGATGCGGCCGGCCTCCTCGAAGCGCAGGTCGTCGGCCGCAGCCAGCATCTCCTCCTCGAGCGCCACGATCGTGCGCTCCAGCTCCTCCGGGCTCTCGAAGTCGTCGCTGCGCTTGCGGCGGCGTTTGGCCGGCGCCCGATCCTCCATCGCCAGGAACGAGGCCATCTCGGAGATGCCTTTGCGGACCGTCGCCGGGGTGATCCCGTGCTCCTCGTTGTAGGCGACCTGGATCGCGCGGCGGCGGTCGGTCTCGCTCATCGCCGCTTTCATCGCGTCGGTCACCTTGTCGGCGTACATCAGCACCCGCCCCTTGACGTTGCGGGCGGCACGGCCGATCGTCTGCACGAGGCTGGTCTCCCCGCGCAGGAACCCCTCCTTGTCGGCGTCGAGGATCGCGACCAGCGAGACCTCGGGCAGGTCGAGCCCCTCGCGCAGGAGGTTGACCCCGACCAGGACGTCGTACTCGCCGAGGCGAAGGTCGCGGACGATCTGGATCCGTTCCAGGGTGTCGATCTCCGAGTGCAGGTAACGAACTTTGATCCCGTACTCGAGCAGGTAGGCGGTCAGGTCCTCGGCCATCTTCTTGGTCAGGGTCGTGACCAGGGTGCGGTCGCCGTCGGCGGCAACCTGGCGAACCTCGTTCATCAGGTCGTCGATCTGGTTCTTCGTCTCCCGCAGCTCGATCTCGGGATCGACGATCCCCGTCGGGCGCACGATCTGCTCGACGATTCGCGTCGACTCGGCCCGCTCGAACGGACCCGGCGTCGCCGAGACCATCACCAGCTGCTTGACCCGTTCGAGGAACTCGTCGAACTTGAGCGGCCGGTTGTCGATCGCCGAGGGCAGCCGGAAGCCGTAGTCGACCAACGTCGTCTTCCGCGACCTGTCCCCCTCATACATGCCACCGATCTGGGGGATCGTCTGATGGGACTCGTCGACCATCACCACGAAGTCGTCGGGGAAGTAGTCGATCAGCGTGTGCGGCGGACTGCCCGCCGGGCGGCCGTCGAGGATGCGCGAGTAGTTCTCGATCCCGGAGGTGAAGCCGACCTCTTTCAGCATCTCGAGGTCGTAAGCCGTGCGCTGGCGCAGCCGGTGCGCCTCCAACTGCTTGCCCTCCTCCTCCAGTTCCGCCGTGCGGGCATTCAGTTCGGCCCGGATCTCTTCGACCGCGCGCTCCAGCGTCTCGTCCCTGGTCACGTAATGCGAGGCCGGCCAGACGGAGACGTGATCGATCGTGTCTAGGACCTCGCCGGTCAGCGGGTCGAAATGCTGGATCCCCTCGATCTCATCGCCGAAGAGGGAGATGCGGTAGGCCGACTCGGCGTAGGAGGGCATGATCTCCAGCACCTCGCCGCGGACGCGGAAGGCGCCGCGACCGAGGACCGAATCGTTGCGCTGGTACTGCATTTTCACCAGCTTGCGCAGGACCTCGTCGCGGTCGATCGTCGCGCCGACTTTGAACAGCTGCATTTTTTCGTTGTAGACCTGGGGCGAGCCGATCCCGTAGATGCAGGAGACCGAGGCGACGATGATCACGTCGCGACGGGCGAACAGCGCCGCCGTCGCCGCGTGGCGCAGGCGGTCGATCTCGTCGTTGATCGAGGAGTCCTTCTCGATGTAGAGGTCCTGGGCCGGGACGTAGGCCTCGGGCTGGTAGTAGTCGTAGTAGGAGACGAAGTACTCGACCACGTTCTCGGGGAAGAACTCGCGGAACTCGTTGCAGAGCTGCGCCGCCAGGGTCTTGTTGTGCGCGATCACCAGGGTCGGCCGCTGCACCTCGGCGATCGTCGCCGCCATCGTGAAGGTCTTGCCGGTGCCGGTCGCCCCCAGCAGGGTCTGGAACTGTTCGCCCGCCCGCAGCCCCTCGGCGAGGCCGGCAATCGCCTTCGGCTGGTCGGCGGTGGGCGTGTATGCGGGATTGAGCTTGAAGTCCGGCACGGCGATTGACGATAGCGGGCGACTTCCTCTCGCTATCCGAGAAGAAGTCGCCCCACGCGCCCAGATGGAAGACTGCACGCCGATGAAGCGTTCACGGAAAGCACTCGCGGCGTTCTTCGCGACGATGGGGACGCTGCATTTCGTCATCCCGCGCAGCTTCGAGGCGATCGTGCCGCCCTCGATCGCGGACCGCAAGCGCGAGGCGGTGGCCGTCAGCGGGATCGCCGAGCTGGCCGGCGCGGCGGCGATCCTCCACCCTGCCACCCGGCGCTTCGGGCGCTGGTGGCTGCTCGGCCTGCTGATCGCGGTCTTCCCCGCCAACATCCACATGGCGGTCAGCCCGGAGCGGATCAAGGGACTCGACCTGAACAAGGTCCCGCGCTGGGCGTTATGGGCGCGGCTGCCGCTGCAGCCGCTGGCGATGCTCTGGGTCTGGCGCGCGACGCGACGCTAACCCCGCCGCGCGGATTCGCCAGCCCCGCCTAGGGCAGGAATTCTTCCAGCAGTTCCCCAGCCGGCCCGAAGAAGCTTTCGGCGCTGCCGAGGATCGAGCGTGCGTTCTGGATCAGTTCGATCGCCTGGTTGAGCGGGATGTCTTCGACGGTCGAGGTCAGCGGGCCGGCGATCAGGGGACTGAGCGCGCCGGCGTCCTCGGCGTCGGCGATCGCCCGCACCAGGCCGGCGCGGATCGCCCGTGCCAGCTCCGCGTCGCTGATCCCGTAGCGCTCGGTGAAGCGCTCGCGCGCCTCCTGGGTCGCCAACGCCTGGGCCAGCTCCTCGCGCGAGACCCCAAGCTCGCAGGCGGCGCCGTCGAGCGCCGAGACCGAGAACTGGTTGGCGATTTCGCCGAGGCTTTCGGGATTGCTCCAGGCCCGGTGCTTGCAGGGGTCCTGGGTCTTCTCCGGCGTGTAGGAGGAACCGCCGGCGGCGAGGTAGACGCCGACCAGGACCACGGCGGAGACGATCGCCGCCCCGACCAGCAGCTGCGATCTCAGCCCGGAGCTCACAGGTCCACCCGCCGCGAGAGGCCGATCGGGAGCAGCGCCAACAGGCCCAGCAGCGCCCCGAGCAGGAACGAGGGGCTGAAGGCGTGGGTGGCGCCGCGGTCGAGCTGGTCCTGCAGTTCGTCGCGCAGCTGCACCACTTCCGCCCGCTCCTCGGGATCGGCGGGGAGCGGCTCGAAGACCGCTCCGATCGTCGGCACTTTGCCCTTCTCATCTTCCAACCGGTCGCCGACCTGCTGCGCGATCTCGATCTTCAGCAGCGGGTTGACCTGGGAATCGAGGATGACCGCGGTGCCGGCGTCGATCGCCTCTTCGCGCTGATCGGCGATGTCGGCGGTGAAGATCGGGGTCAGCGCGAGCAGGCCGATGACGACACCGGCGTGGCGGGCGGAGATCGTCCAGCCACCGTGGATCGCCTGCGGGGCGCGGCCCGCGAGCGCCGTCTCGGTCAGGGCCGAGAGCACCAGCGAGAGCCCGATCCCGATCAGCACCTGCGGCGGCAGCGTCAGCGCCACCTCTGCCTTGGGTAGGTAGGCCAGTCCGGCGAGACCGCCGGAGACGAAGATCGCGCCGGCGGCCGCCCGCGCCTTGGCGCTGGGGACGAGCGGGCCGATGCGGCTGCCGACGATCGCCGCCAGCGGCATCACGGTGACGATGATCGCGGCCCCGATCGGAGTCAGGCGCCAGCCCTCGATCAGCAACAGCACGAGCAGGAAGAGCGCCGCGGCGATCGCCGCCGAGACCATCGCCAGGGCCAGGTTTGCCCAGAGATGCGGGCGACCGGTGCGACTCAACTCCGTCTGCAGGATCCCGGTGGCGGCCTCATGTTTCGCGACCGCGAGGATCGGGGCGGCGGCGGCCAGCGCGATCGGCACCTGGATCAGGAAGATCGACTGCCAGGAGATGAGCTCGGTGAGAAGGCCGCCGACGGCCGGGCCGAGGGCCGCCCCGGTGGCTCCGGCGCTGGCCCAGACTGCAGTCGCCCGGCGCTCGGAGCCGACCGTTGCCGGCAGCAGCTCAAGCGCCGCCGTCACCGCCGCCGCACCGCCGAGTGCCTGTACGCAACGGGCGACGATCAGGGTTGAGAGCTGGTCGGCGACACCGCAGGCGAGGCCCGCGCCCGCGAAGACCGCCAGCCCGACCGCCGCCGTCCGACCCGGTCCCACGCGGCGCGCCAGCAATGCCGCGGGAACGGCGGCCAGCGCCATCACCAGGTTGAACGAAATCAGCACCCAGGTGACGCCGGCGACGCTGGTGTTGAGGTCGCGGTAGATGTCCGGCAGCGCCAGGACGACGATCGAGGAGTCGGCGAGGACGATCCCGACCGCGAGGGCGAGCGCGGCGACGCGCGGCTGTGGAACGCCGTCACGCATCGCTAGTAGCCCAGCTCCTGCGCGTACTTGTCGCGGTAGGCATGGCGCTTGTCGAGCACCTCTTCGACGTAGGCGCGCGTTTCCGGGAAGGGGATGTCGGCGACCTCGAGCTCGCTGCCGCCCCACTCTTCGGCATTTGACGGGCCGGCGTTGTAGGCAGCGAGGGCAGCTGCCTCGTCGCCGCCGAAGCGCTCGAGCAGTTCGCGCAGGAGGAAGGTGCCGTAGCGGATGTTGATTTCCGGGTCGGAGAGATCGTCGAGCCGGAACGAGGTGCCGCCGCTGAGGCGCTCGATTTCGTTCGCGGCTTCCGGCGTGATCTGCATCAGCCCGCGCGCCCCGGCGCTGGAGGTCTGGTCGCTGAACTTCGACTCCGAGTAGATGACGGCGGCGATCAGCGAAGCGTCGACACCCTTTTCAGCGGACTGCTGGCGGATGATGTCCTCGTGACGCAGTGGCAGGGTGAGCTCCTGAATCGCCGCGTCGAAAGTTCCACTCGCCACCAGGACGCCAGCGACGAGGCCCGTCGCCACGGCGGCGCCACCGAGCGCCAGCCAGCGCCTTCTCGTCGCCCGCTTCATCGCTTCAGCCTTTCGACCAGGGCGGACAGCGCCTGCTCCAGATCCTCGACCGAGCCGTCGTTGGCGATCGTGTGCTCGGCCCGAGCCGCCTTCTCGTCCTGAGCGAGCTGGCGCGCCTCGCGCTCGTCGACCAGGGCGTGACCGCGGGCGGCGGCGCGCTGCTGGCGCAGCTCGTCCTCGGTGACGACGGCGACAGTGGTGTCGAAAACTTTCTCCATCCCCGACTCGAACAACAGCGGCACCTCGATCACGGCGATCTCGGTGTCGCCGGGAAGGGCCGTGAGCCAAGCGCCGATTCGTTCGCCGACCAGGGGGTGGATCTGCTGCTCGAGCCAGGTCAGCTGATCGGGGTCGGCGAAGACGATCTCGCCGACGCGGCTGCGGTCGATGCTCCCCTCGGGTGCGATCTGCGGACCCCAGCGCTCGACCAGGCGTCCGACCAGCGGCTCGGAATCGAGCAGCTCGTGGACCACCGCGTCACTCGAGAGCGTCGCTGCTCCCAGGCGGGAAAAGGCAGCCAGCGCCTCGGACTTCCCGGCCGCAATGCCGCCGGTGAGGCCGATCGTCAGCGGCATCGCCGTCTAAGAGTCGGCAGGTGCCTCGGGGTCCGTCTCGGCGGAGTCGTCGGACTCCTCAACCTCAGCAGCAGGCTCCTCGACGGGGGCCTCGTCCTCAGCAGCAGACTCCTCCGCGGGAGCCTCCTCAGCAGCAGGCGCCTCTTCGGCAACCGGCTCCTCCGCCGGGACCTCGTCCTCAACGACAGGCTCCTCGGCAGGCGCCTCGTCCTGAGCCTCCTCAAGAACTGGCTCCTCCGCTGCGGGGGCCTCGTCCTGCGGCTCCTCGGCGGCCGGGGTCTCCGGAGTCTCAGACGCATCTCCCGCGGGTGGCGTGGAGGATGGCTCTTCGCCCGCAGCTTGCGAGGACGAAGAGTCGTCCTCGACGACAGGACCCGCGGGCTGCTCGCCCTGTCCTTCGGCGTCCCCTGCTGCGGCGAGCTGCTCGCCCAGCCCCTGCATCGGCATGTTCTGCCCCTCGACCCGCTTGATGCTCAGCGACAAACGCCGGCGCTCTTCGTCGATCTCGAGGATCTTCACGTTCAGTTTGGTGCCGGGCTCGACCACTTCACTCGGGTTCTCGACGTGGTGGTCGGCAAGCTCGGAGATGTGGACCAGACCCTCGACGCCGGGGAGGATTTCGACGAAGGCGCCGAAGGCGACGACCTTGGTCACGGTGCCCTCGAGCACGTCTCCGGAGCGGTGGGTGCTGATGACCCGCTGCCACGGATCCTCCTGCGTCTGCTTGAGCCCAAGCGAGATGCGCTGGCGGTCGCGGTCGATGTCGAGCACTTTGATCCGCACCGTGTCGCCGATCGCGACGACTTCGGAGGGATGGTTGACGTGACTCCAGGAAAGCTCGGAAATGTGGATCAGGCCGTCGATGCCGTCGAGGTCGACGAAGGCGCCGAAGTCGACGATGTTGGAGATCTTGCCTTCGACCACCTGGCCGGGCTCGAGGCGGCCGAGGATCTGCTCGCGGACCTCCTTGCGCTCCTCCTCCAGCACCGCGCGGCGCGAGAGGACGACGTTGTTGCGGCTGCGGTTGAGCTCGATCACTTTGCACTCGAGCGTCTGGCCCATGAACTCGTCGAGGTTGTGGACGCGGCGAATGTCGACCAACGAGGCGGGCAGGAAGCCGCGCACCCCGAGGTCGAGGATGAGTCCGCCCTTGACGACCTCGATGACGCTGCCTTCGACCGGTTCGCCGGAATCAGCGGCGATCTCGATCCGGCGCCAGGCCTTCTCGAAGCGGGCGCGCTTCTTGGAAAGGATCAGACGACCCTCGGCGTCCTCCTTGGTGAGGACCAGGGCGTCGACCTCCTCGCCCAGCTCAACCTCGTCGGCCGGATCGACCGACTTGCGAATCGAAAGCTCGTTCGAGGGAATGACGCCCTCGGCCTTGTAGCCGATGTCGACCAGGACCTCGTCTTTGTCGATCCGGACGACTTTGCCGTTGACGACATCGCCCTCGTCGAAGGAGACCATCGTCGCCGCGTAGTTGGGGACGATCTTTCCGTCGATCTGGAGCAACAGGCCGCCCGAGCCCTCGACGGGGGTGGCGGTAGGCGCAGGGGCAGTCAATACGTCGGTCGCGGACACGGCGGCGAATAATGGCAGAATCGAGGCCGATGCCGGTTAGAGCGACCAAGCGCGGCGAGGAGCGCACCCCCCTCGACGGGAACCACGACGTCCTGATATGCGGGGCCAGCTTCGCCGGACTTGCGATTGCACGTGAGCTTGCCGGCTCTGGAGCCGACGTGATGATCCTCGATCGCTACGAGATCGGCGAGCGCCAGACCTCGGCCTGCGGCATCCCGACCGAGTGGCTGCGGCGGCTCGACCTGATGGATTGCGAGCGCCAGCGCTTCGACACGCTGGTCATGCACACCCCCAACGGCGACGCCCGCTACCGCCTCCCCTGGACCTTTTCGACCTTCGATTACCGCGAGCTCTGCCAGCTGCTCTGGCGCGACTGCGACGCGACCTTCGAGACGGCGAAGGTGAACGGGCGAGCCGCCCCAGCCAACGGCGACGGAGAGATTTCCATCGACACCGACCGCGGCGTGATCTCGGCGCCGCTGGTCGTCGACTGCCTCGGCTGGCGGCGGATGCTGGCCAGCGGCGACGGCTATCAGCCCCCCGACGCCCCGCTCTCGCGCGGGCTCGAGGTGCACCCGGAGGGCGGCGCCGAGGACCTGGAGATCTGGATCGACCGCCGCTACGTGCCCGCCGGCTACGGCTGGTCCTTCCCGGCCGGCGAGGAGACGCGGATCGGCATCGGCTCCTTCGAGCCCCGCTTTCACGTTCGCGAGACGACCGAGCTGCTGGCCGAGGACCTCGGCCGCGACCGGGTTCGCTACCAGGGCAACTGGATCCCCCACAAGCTGCGCCCGGCAACCGAGGGCGGCGTCTTCTTCGCCGGCGACTCGGCCGGCCACTGCCTGCCGCTCAGCGCCGAGGGAATCAGGACGGCGCTCTACTTCGGCATCGCCCTCGGGCGCGAGCTGCGCGGAGTTGTCGAGGGCCAGCAGAGCCGGGAGCAGGCCGCCGCCACCTACGCCAGGTTCAACGACTCGCACGAGTGGAAGTTCAAGTGGATGCTGCGGGTGCAGAAGCTGATCCCGCGGGTGCCGCCGCGGATCCTCGGGCCGGCGATCCGGCTGATGAGCAGCAAGCGCTTCGTCAACTGGTCCTTCGAGCACTACCTGAACATCGCGCCACCGGACTTCATCCCTTCAGCGGACGACCAGGACCGTCCCAACCAGCAGCAGCGCGACCCCGGCCAGGCGCTCGGGGCTGAGCGCGACCTGGTCCAGGCCGAACAGACCTAAACGGTCGATCACGACCGAGGCCGTGAGCTGGCCGGCGACGGTGAGCGCGGCGACGCCCCCGGCCCCGATCACCGAGACCGCGAGCAGCGCGTTGGTGACGTAGAGGGCTCCGAGCAGGCCGCCGACGAGGTAGTACCAGTTGACCTCGAAGGCCGAGCCGAGGCCGCCCGCCTTGCCACTGAGCACAACGATCGCGGTCAGCGCGATCGTCCCGACCAGGAAGGAGACCAGCGCCGCCGCCAGCCCGCCGGTCGCCTTGCCGAGTTCAGCGTTGATCGGCGCCTGCAGGGCAATCAGGCCGCCGGCAATGGCAGTGAGAAGTACCGCCAGGCCCCTATCCATCAGCCCCTCACTTGGCGGTGAGCCAGTCAGGGCCGACGCCGATGTCGACCTCGAGCGGCGGGTCGAGCTGGTAGGCAGCGCACATCTCGCGCCGCACCAGCTCGGTCGCGCTCTCCATCTCCTCGGGCGGGCCCTCGAACAGCAGCTCGTCGTGGATCTGCAGGACCAGGCGCGTCTCTCCCCCGGTCTCCCGCAGCGCCCGCTGGCAGCGCACCATCGCGACCTTGATCACGTCAGCCGCGGTCCCCTGGATCACGGTGTTGACTGCGAGCCGCTCGCCGAGGCGGCGGGTGTTGGGGTTAGCGGAGCGCAGCTCGGGGATCTGGCGGCGCCGGCCCATCAGGGTCGTGACGTAGCCGTCCTCCTGCGCCCGCTCGACGATCTGCTCGCGGAAAGCACGAACGGCTGGGAAGCGCTCTAGGTAGCGAGCGACGAATTCCTCGCCCTCCTTGCGGGGGATGTTGAGGCGGTCGGCGAGGCCGAAACCGGTGAGCCCGTAGACGATCCCGAAGTTGACCATCTTCGCCTTCGAGCGCTGGCCGACGTCGACTTCGTCGCGGCCGATCTCAAAGACCTCGGCCGCGGTGGCGGCGTGAACGTCTTCGCCGGCGTGGAAGACGTCTTTCAGCACTTTCTCGTCGGCGACGTGGGCGAGCACCCGCAGCTCGACCTGGCTGTAGTCGGCCGAGAGCAGCTGCGCGCCCTGCTCGGCGACGAAGCAGGCGCGGACCGGCCGGCCGATCTCGGTCCGGATCGGGATGTTCTGCAGGTTGGGGTTGGTGCTGGAGAGGCGGCCGGTGGTCGTCGCCGCCTGGTTGAAGGTGGTGTGGACGCGACCGCTCTCGGGGTCGATCAGTTCCGGCAACGAGTCGAGATAGGTGTTCTTCAGCTTGGTCAGCTCGCGCCAGGACTCGATCTTCTCGACGATCGGGTGCTCGTCGCGGATCTGGGCGAGGACGCGAGCGTCGGTCGAGAAGCCGGTTTTGCCCCGGCGCTTGCGGGTCAGCTCGAGCTTCTCGAAGAGGATGCGGCCGACCTGCTGCGGCGAGCCGATCGTGAACTCCTCCTCGGCCAGCTCGAAGATCTCCCGTTCCAGCGTGTCGATGCGCTCGCCGAAGCCGGCGCCGACCTCGGCCAGGCGCTCGGCATCCAGCTTCAGTCCCTCGCGCTCCATCGCCGCCAGCACGTGGACCAGCGGCAGCTCGACCTCGCGCAGCAGCGTCTCCAGCCCCAGCTCCTCGATCCGCGGCCGCTGGACGTCGGCGAGGGCGGCGACCAGCCGCGCTTCCTCGGGCGGGTCGAGCCCCGCCTCGACCTCCTCGCCGAGCGCGAGCTGACCGTCCTCCTCATCCGTGACGGCGGCAGCGCCCTCGGCGAGGCCGATCCCGGCGTCGGCCGCGAGCTCGGTCAGCTCGTAGGTACGGCGCTGCGGCTCCAGCAGGTAGGCGGCGATCATCGTGTCGTGCTCGAGCGACAGGGCGGCGTTCTCGCGCGCCGCGGCAGCCAGCAGCCCGTGGCGACCGCCGCCGAGCGACTTCGCGTCATGGGCCAGGAACAACCGGCCGACCAGGCCCACCGCCAGCTCGTCGTGGCTGGCGCTGCCGGCGAGGATGCGCTCACCTTCGGCGGCCGCCCAGCGATCGCCGTCGATCGCCACCGCGACCGGGCCTTCGCCTAGATCGCCGGGCGTGCCCTCCTCGACCTCGACCTCCAGCTCGCGCTCGACGCTGCGGCCGGGGACCGCCTGCCCCTCCGGCAGCGCTTCTTCCAGCCGCTCCAGCACGGCCCGCAGCTCGAACTCGCGCATGAAATCGCGTAGGGCGCCACGGTCGGGCTCGGAGCTCATCGCCTCGGCCAGGTCGACTCCGGTCTCGATGTCGTAGTGCAGGGTCGCCAGCTGCTTCGACATGCGGGCGTCGTCGGCGTGGTCGACGAGGTTCTGTTTGCGTTTGGCGCCGGAGATCTTGTCGACGTTGGCGAGCACGTCCTCCAGGGTCCCGAACTCCTGCAGTAGCTGGGTAGCGGTTTTCTCGCCGATCCCGGGCACGCCGGGGATGTTGTCGGAGGTGTCGCCGCGCAACCCCATCAGGTCGGTGATCGACTCCGGCGAGACGCCGTAGCGCTCGAGGACCGCGGCGCTGTCGTAGATCTTGGTCTCGGTGATGCCACGCGAAGTGCTCATCACCCGCACCCCCTCCGCAACCAGTTGATAGGCGTCGCGGTCGCCGGTCACGACCATCACCTCGATGCCCTCTTCGCGGGCCTGGCGGACCAGCGAGGCGATCACGTCGTCGGCCTCGTAGCCCTCGACCCTGACGTTCGTGTAGCCGAAGGCTTCGACCAGCGGCATCAGGTGCGGCCACTGCTCGCGCAGGAGGTCGGGCCGCGGTTTGCGCTGGGCCTTGTAGAGGTCGTAGGTGACCTCGCGCCCGGACATCCCCGCGTCCCAGGCGACGACGACGCCGGTCGGATGGTGCTCATCGATGATTTTCACCAGCATCGAGGCGAGCCCGTAGATCGCATTGGTCGGCCGCCCGTCGCTGGTCCCGATCGACTCCGGCAGCGCGAAGAATGCCCTGTAGGCGAGCGAGTTGCCGTCGATGAGGAACAGCTCTGGTGCGTCGGCGCTCACGTCGTCAACTCTATGGCGAAGGGCATCGGCGGCGCGTCGGCGGAAAAGCACGTCTCCTCAGCCCCCGGCGACGTATATGTTCGCTCGGTGACTTCTGAGGAAAATCCGGTGGCGACGGAGAAGAACGGGCAAGGGCAGGGCGAGCAGAGCGCCTTCAGCAGCGTCCTGCTGCCGGTGCTGACTGTGATCGGAACCGGCATCGGTGCGATCGGGTTCGTGATCTTCTTCGGCGGCTTCGTCGTCTGGGCGCGCTTCGACGCGATCGGCTTGCCGGCAAACGAGGCCGTCGCGCAGGTGCCGCGCGGCGATCTCGTCACCACCGGGGCCAGCTTCCTCGTCCCCGCCCTGCTGATCGCGCTGGCGGCCGCGGCGGCAACCGTGGCGCTTTGGGATTTCGCGATCGGCAGCCGGCGGCGGCACCGGGCCCTAAAGGCCGAAGCCGACCTGATGCGAGCGAACTCGGAACTGACCAAGCTGCGGGCCGAGGCCGATCGCTGCAAGAACAGGATCGCCGTCCTCTCCACCGGCGGCCCGGCGGAGGCCGAGCTCGGCGAGCTTAGGCAGCGACTCGCGGCGCTCGAGGGGACCGAGATCCCCACAGCGGAAGAGCGGCGGGCAAAGCTGACCGAAGATCAACCGCTGGCGAGCAAATCGGACAAAAAGGAACGCTGGCTGCAGTATCTGGTCGGTGGCAGTTCGATGCTGCTGGCCGAGCTCGTCGTCATCAGCTTTGGCTTTGGAGGCCTCTCCTTCGGCGACAGGCTCCTGCTGCTGATCACCATGTTCGCGACCATCGGCGTCGCAATCGTCGTGATCAGCATGACCGATCACTTCGCCTGGTTCACCCTCTGCGTCTTCCTCGGGGTCGGCGTCACCGTCGCGGCCTCGACCTACGCCCGCACCCACAGCCACGTCAAGGTTTCCCCGGTGGCCCTCCTGAGCGGGTCGGACCCGGTTTCCGGATTTTTCGTCGCCGAGACCGGCGAGGCCATCTACCTCGGAATCCCCGACCGCTCGCCGCGGCTGATGCCCTCCGGCGAACTCGACTTCGACAACGACGCGGCAACCCTGGTGCGGCTGCCGAAGGAATCGGTCTCCGGCTTGACCGTCGGCCCGATCATGGATGAGGCCGACGCCTACCGACGCTCGATCGTGCTGGCGCTGATCCTCTGCAGACGGACGAAGCTGGCCGCGGCGGAGGTGCTGACCACGACGACCAACACCACGCCCAAGCGGAGCGTGGAGCAAAGCCGCGGCTGCGCGCCAACGAGTGTGCGTCGGCTTCATCGTCAGCTGGACGCGACGGCGTGGTCCGCCGTGCGCGGATGAGGGATCCTCGGTCGTTCAACCTCTCTATGAGGTGAGACTGAGCGCGTCGCGCAGGTCTGCCGCAACGTCCACGGGCTGATCGTTGATCTGCTGTTCGCTGAAGCGGTGGACTACAAATCCGAGCCGTCGCAGATCGAGGTCGCGAGCGTGGTCGTCCTGGAAGGCGACGCGGCCGCGGTGGTAGCCGTAGAAGTCAGTCTCGACGGCAACCCGCTCTTCTCGCCAGAGGAAGTCGACTGTCCAGCGTCCGATGCGGACGTTGACCTCGGGAGTGGGCAGCCGATTACGGCGGCAGAGCCGCAGGAAATCCCGCTCCAGGTCGCTCCGCGACCCGTCGGTCTTGAGGTCGAGCGGAAACCCGGCGAGCTCCGCTTGCCGCGTCGCTCGGCGGACGAGGTGAGGCGGGAGCGCCCCGTCGATGTCGGCGATCGTCTGTGCGGGGGCAGTGGCCGGAATACCAAGCCGTTGGGTCACCTGGCGCGCGTTCAGAGACCTGCGTCGATGCACGCGGATGCCGCGCCGCCGGGCACGACCGCTACGACTGGGAACCGAAACGTCGACAGGACCCGAAATCGGCCTGAGCAGACCCCAAAGCGCCGCCGCACTGCCGTGGCTGACCACCGCTCCCTCCCCGCAAGCAAGAACCGCCGCCATCCAATCCCTCTCATGCGAGGGAGCGCAGTGACCGACCGCGTAGACGCCCTGATGCAGCCGGTGCAAACGACCTCGACGACACCGCACCGAGACGGCGTTCCTACTCATGCCTAGCTCAGTGAGCTGCCCTAGAGAGACAACCCCGTGCTGCCGAATCGCGATGCCAGCGATCAACTCGTCGAGTGGGGCGTTTTTGTCACCCATGGGGTTACAAAGTCGCCCCACCCCTCACTTCTCCCCCCTTCAGCAGCGGTGGCGGCCTTCGCCTTCGTACCTACATGCGGGGACGAGGGTGGGGCGTATGCCGGAGCTCGTGAGTGGCACGTCGGAGCGGCCGGGGAGGTCGACGGTCAGGTTCCCGGTCCAGCGATTGGCGGCAGCGGCGCCGCGGCGGTAGGTCGCCCGTCCCGAAAACGGAGCCGGCGGATCGAGCGTCGCCGTACGCAGCAGTGGGTCGTAGTCGAAGGCATCGGCGCCCGTCCACACGGTCGTGCTGCGAGAGATTGCGATTCCCTGATGCTTTTCGTGGATCTCGACCTCAAAACGCGAGCGCGCTCGGGGGTGGTTCTTGTTCGCCTGCAGACTGAGACGAACGCGACGACCCTGGGATGAGAGTCGCAATCTCGCGCCGGGGAGGCCGGCTCCACTCCCTTCCCCGCTGCCGATAGTGCTGCACCCGAGATCGACGTAGAAGCGCGCATATTCATGCAACGTCGTCGCACTCGCCTCCGTGTATCCCTCCTCGCCGTGAAATTCGAAAGTGCCCCGGTAGGAGTTCGGTTCGAAGCTGACGGGTTCGCCGCACCGGGATCGCAGCGTCCTCTTGTGGCCCAATGGCGTGATGTCGAGGGAGATCCGGCCGAGTCTGCCCAGGTCGGCCTCGAGCCTCGTCGGCGTCACGGTGGCCGGCGCCCCATAGATCACACCGGCTTCGTCCTCGTTGTAGACGAACAAGGCAATGTCACCGCGCCCGTCGGCTCGCTCAGAAGCGGCCAAACCGAAGATCGAGTAGCCGTTGCTCGCCGCGAGCCTGAACACGGCAAAGCCCTTCAGATCGGAGTCGAGCGCGAGGGCATGAGCAGGAGCCGACAGGGCGATCGCCGCCAAGGCGGCCAGCAGCACCAATCCGCTTCGCCGCAACCCTTCCCTCCTAACCTTCATCGCTCAACCGTATTTCATGCGGTCGCCGACACACGGGCCAAAGCGGCGAATCTGATTCGATAGCCGCGATGGCCGTCAGCGCGCAATACAGCGTCACGATCCGGGTTGAGCTCGATGCGCGGCAGGAGCCGCTGGGCAAACTGACCGCGGCGATCGCCGAGGCCGGTGGGCAACTGCAGGGGGTTGACCTGGTCCCCGGGGCCGGCCCCGAGGGCAAGCGGGTGCGCGAGTTCACGATCGACGCCCAGGACCGCGAGCATTGGGAGCGGATCCTGCGGGCGATCGGCTCGACCCGCGGCGCCAAGGTCCTCGACTACGTCGACCGGACGATGCAGATGCACCGCGGCGGCAAGATCGACATGCACAACAAGTACCCGGTGAAAACCCGCGACGACCTCTCGATGGCCTACACGCCCGGCGTCGCCCGCGTCTGCATGGACATCCACGAGGACCGCACCAAGGCCTTCGAGTACACGATCAAGAAGAACACCGTCGCGGTCGTCTCCGACGGCAGCGCCGTGCTTGGGCTCGGCAACATCGGCCCCGAGGCGGCGATGCCGGTGATGGAGGGCAAGTGCATGCTGTTCAAAGAGTTCGCCGGCGTCGACGCCTTCCCGATCTGCCTCGACACCCAGAACGCCGACGAGATCGTCAAGGCGGTGGAACTGATGGCGCCGACCTTCGGCGGCATCAACCTTGAGGACATCTCCGCCCCGCGCTGCTTCGAAATCGAGGACCGGCTGAAGGAGTCGCTCGACATCCCCGTCTTCCATGACGACCAGCACGGCACCGCGGTGGTGACGATGGCCGCCCTGTTCAACGCGCTGAAGATCACCGGCAAACCGATCGAGCAGCTGCGGGTGCTGGTGGTTGGCCTCGGCGCCGCGGGGGTAGCGGTGACGAAGATGATGCTCGGCTCGGGGATCACCCAAATCGTCGGCTGCGACCGCACAGGGGCGCTCTCGACCGAGCGTGAGGACTACGTCTCCGGCGAGATGAACGAGGCCAAGCGCTGGTACGCCGAGCACACCAATCCGGACAAGGTGAGCGGCCGGCCCGACGACGCGATCGAGGGCATGGACATCTTCGTCGGCCTCTCCGGGCCAGGCATCATCGAGGCGAAGTCGCTGGCGAAGATGAATGACGACGCGATCGTCTTCGCGATGGCCAACCCGACTCCCGAGGTGATGCCCGAGGACGCCGCCCCCTACGTGCGGATCATGGCCACCGGTCGCTCCGACTACCCGAACCAGATCAACAACGTGCTCGCCTTCCCCGGCATCTTCCGCGGCGCCCTCGACGCCGGCGCCCCCAGCATCACCGAGGAGATGAAGCTGGCCGCGGCCAAGGGAATCGCGATGGCGGTCTCCGAGGCCGATCTCGCCGAGGACTACATCATCCCCAGCGTCTTCAACCGGGAAGTGGCGCCCAAGGTCGCCGAGGCGGTGGTCGAGGAGGCACGCCGCGACGGCATCGCCCGCCTCAACGAGGAGACCGGCACCTTCGCCACCGTGGACGGGGACCAGTGAGAGGCTTGGCGCAGGCGCCATGAAGGTGCTCGTCACCGGAGCCAGCGGCCTGATCGGCGCGGCGCTGTGTGACGCACTGCTGGACCGCGGCGACGAGGTTGTCGGCCTCACGCGCGACCCAGCCAAAGCGCAGCTCGCCAAGCCGGCGATCAGCTGGCAGCGCTGGGAGCCGACCCTGGAACGGCCTACGGCAGAGGCGTTCGAGGGGGTCGAAGGCGTCGTCAACTTGGTCGGGGAGAAGATCAACCAGCGCTGGACCGACGAGGCAAAGAAAAAGATCATGGAGAGCCGGCGCACGGCAACCCACAACCTGGTCGGGACGATCGCCGCGCTCGAGCAGCGCCCCCGGGTGCTGGTCAACCAGTCCGCAGTCGGCTACTACGGCGACCGCGGCGACGCGGTGGTCGACGAGTCGACCGGGCCTGGGTCGAGCTTCGACTCCGAGGTCGTGCAGGCGTGGGAGCAGGCAGCCCACGAGGTCGAAGCAGAGGGTGTCCGGCTGGTGATCCTCCGCAGCGGCCAGATCCTCGACGCCAGCGGCGGCCTGCTCGGCGAGCTGCTGACGCCGTTCAAGCTTGGCGTCGGCGGGCCGCTGGCCGGCGGCGCCCAGTACCTCTCCTGGATCCACGCCGAGGATGAGATCGGGCTGATCCTCTGGGCGCTCGACCAGGAGAAGGTGTCCGGGGCGCTCAACGCCACGGCGCCGAACCCGGCGACCAACCACGACTTCTCGAAGGCGCTGGGACGCGCGCTCGGGCGGCCGGCGGTGGTCCCCGTCCCCGGCTTCGTCCTCGACCTCAAATTCGGCGGAGAGTTCGGCCGGGTCCTGCGGGGCGGCCAGGGGGTTGTCCCCAAACGGGCGCAGGAGCTCGGGTACGAGTTCAAGCACCCGGACCTGGAGGAGGCACTGGGCGACCTGCTTTAGGCCTGGCGCTCGCCAGGTCGCCCGATCTGCCTAGTCCTCGCCCAGCCCTTCGCGCACCGATTCCCGCAAGGCGTCCAGGTCGGCATCTTCGATCGCCGCCAGCAGGCGTGACATCGCCGCCGCGCCCGAGTCACTGTCAATCCAGGCGATACCGGCTTCGTCGAGGATGGGGCGAGAGAAGCGGGTGGCGGGGCCGGGCGGCTCGAGATACCCAACCGTGATCGAGTCCTCGGTCGCGCGGCGGGCATTGGCGCCGACCGCGGCGAGATCCAGCCGCGCTCCATCCCGGTCGTCCCCGAGACAGACGACGCGGACGCGGACCTGGACGGCGCGGTCAGCCGCGCGGGCCAGCTCACTCTTCGCTTCGTCGCATAGCGACGCGGCTGCGTAGACGTTCACCGTCGCCCCCTCGGCGACGCCTTCCTCCTCCCCGCATCCAGCCGCGGCCGCGAGCAACGCGCAGAGAACCGCGAGCGCACCCCACCTAGCCAAAGAACACCTCAGCCTCGGAGTACAGCGACTCGGGGACGGTCTTCAGCTCAGCCGTCGCCTCGGTCAGCTGCACGAGCTGGATCTCGGTGCCGCGCAGGGCGGTCATCGTCCCCCAGTTACCGGCATCGGCGGCGTCGATCGCGTGCAGGCCGAAGCGAGTCGCCAGAACCCGGTCGAAGGCGGTCGGGGTGCCGCCGCGCTGGACATGCCCGAGCACGGTGGCCCGCGTCTCTTTGCCGGTCCGCCGCTCGATCTCGCCCTCCAGCCAATGCCCGATCCCGCCAAGGCGCGCGTGGCCGAAGGCGTCGAGCTTCTCGTCGTCCTGACTTGGCACTCCGCCGAGCGGCTGCGCCCCCTCGGCGACGACGATGATCGGCGCGAACTGGCTGGCAAAGCGCCGCCCGACCAGGTCGCAGACCTGCTCGACGTCGAACTCACGCTCGGGGATCAAGATCACGTTGGCGCCCCCGGCGAGGCCGGCGTGGAAGGCGATCCAGCCGGCGTTGCGGCCCATCACCTCGACGATCAGGACCCGGTGGTGGCTGTCAGCGGTGGTGTGCAGGCGGTCGATCGCCTCCATCGCGATGTTGACCGCGGTGTCGAAGCCGAAGGTGTAGTCGGTGGCGCCGAGGTCGTTGTCGATCGTCTTCGGCACCCCGATCACCGGCACGCCGAACTCCTCGTGCAGGCGCGAGGCAGCGCCGAGCGTGTCCTCTCCCCCGATCGCGATCAGTCCCTCGACCCCGGCCGCGGCGATGTTGACGACGATCTGCTCGGGCCCGCCCTCGTCCTTGAAGGGATTGGTCCGGGACGAGCCGAGGATGGTGCCCCCGCGGGGCAGGATTCCCCGCACCTCCGGCACCCCCAGCGGGCGGGCGTCGTTCTCCAACGGCCCGCGCCAGCCGTCGCGGTAGCCGACGAACTCGTGCCCGTAGTTGCCCACGCCCTTGCGAACCACCGCTCTGATGACCGCGTTGAGTCCGGGACAATCGCCGCCGCCGGTGAGCACTCCAATCCGCATCGGCTCACTTTAGGCACTGACACACCCCGGCGCGACGATGTAAGTTCGGTTGGACCCTGAGGGACCCTGAGGAGGAGAGAGATGAACGATTCACCAGACTTTGCAGCGGTAACCCAGGCCCAGCAGCAGACCTGGTCGAAGGGCGACTTCGCGATGGTCGCCAACATCGTCTACAACGCCAGCGAGAACCTCGCCGAGGAACTCGACATCGTCCCCGACGAGCGGGTGCTGGACGTCGCCTGCGGCAGTGGCAACGGCGCCATCTCCGCGGCACGCCGGGCCTGGGGCAACACGGTCGGCGCCGACTACGTCCCGTCACTACTCGAGCGCGGGCGCGAACGCGCTGCCGCGGAGAGACTCGACGTCGAGTTCGTCGAGGCCGACGCCCAGGACCTGCCCTTCGAGGACGCCAGCTTCGACGTCGCGATGTCGATCTTCGGCGCCATGTTCGCCCCCGATCAGGAGAAAGCCGCGGCCGAGCTGTTGCGCGTGGTCAAACCGGGCGGCCGTATCGGCATGGCCAACTGGTGCCCCGACGGTTCCGTAGGCACGATGTTCAAAACGATCTCCAAACACGCGCCGCCGCCCTCCGGGATCGACTCGCCGCTGCTCTGGGGGACCGAGGAGCGGGTTCGCGAGCTGTTTGGCGACGGGGTCACCGAGCTGCGCGCCGAGCGCCGCGTCTCGCGCCAGCCGTTCCGCACCCCGGATCACTACATCGAGTTCTTCCGCACCTATTTCGGCCCGACCCAGATGGCCTACGAGCGGGTTGGCAGCGAGGGCGAACAGGCTCTGACCGACGACCTGCGCTCATTCCTCGAAGAGCAGAACACGGCTGGCGACCGCGCAATGGTGCTCGAGGGCGACTACTTGGAGGTAATCGCCACTAGGGCGTAGTGGGGAGGAGTTAGGACTGCGGTTTGACGACGCGCAAACCGGCGCCGACTAACAAGACCGTGAAGAAGACCATGCCGGCGATCGGTCCGCCCTGCCCGAGGGCGTAGGAGACCGTCATCGCGGCCACGGCAAGGAAGAGAGTTACGACCATTCCCATTGCGGCGTGAGCCTATCGAGAGAGGGCGACGCGCGTCTCGCTGAGGAAGGCGGTGACCGCATCTGCTGCACCCGCGGCTGAGTCCCCCTCGCCGGCGGCGCGGACGAGACGACTGCCGATGATGACGCCGTCGGCGATCCGCCCTACCTCTGCCGCCTGCTCAGGCGTGCCGATGCCGAAGCCGACGGCGACCGGAACCTCAGAGTCCTCCTTGGTCGCCGCCACCAGATCAGCGAGCGCGGCGGGAATCTCAGCCCGCTCCCCGGTCGTCCCCACCGTGGAGACGACGTAGACGAACCCGTGGGCCACGGCGCAGATCCGCGCCCGCCGCTCGGCCGGCGTCGTCGGTGCCACCAGCGGCACCAACGCCAGCCCAGCCGCGGAGAACTCCTCACGGACGTCCTCCGCCTCACCCAAAGGCAGGTCGGGCACGATCACACCAGCGGCACCCGCGGCAACCGCCAAGCGCGCGAACTCCGCCGCCCCCCCGTGCGCAAGCACCATGTTCGTGTAAGCCATCAACACCACCGGCACCCGGTCAGCGACAGAGCGACAGACCTCGAGCGCCGTCGAAAGCGTGGCACCCGCCTCAAGCGCAACAGTGGCAGCGGCGTGGATGGTCGGACCATCGGCAAGCGGATCGGAGAATGGCACCCCCAGCTCAATCAAATCCGCCCCCGAATCCACATAAGTCTCAGCAACCGCGAGGGAGGATTCCCGATCCGGATACCCAGCCATCATGTAGGGCATCAGTGCCGCCCGGTCTTCGGATGCTGCGACCTCGAACGCCCGCGCTATCCGATCTTTGCCGGCGCTCGTTGGGAGAGCCGGGGGGTGGCTCTGGCGAGCCTCCCCTCTGTTGCTCGACAGAGTCACCCCCCGGCTCCCTTGGCAACCGCCTCAGCCAAA
Source organism: Solirubrobacterales bacterium (assembly GCA_035694165.1). Taxonomy (GTDB): domain Bacteria; phylum Actinomycetota; class Thermoleophilia; order Solirubrobacterales; family 70-9; genus VAYN01. The sequence goes on from DASSFS010000041.1 coordinate 48,744, forward strand.
TCCTTATCGCCCCGCCCACTTAGACAGAGGACGTCGAACCCGGAGCCGGCTGGGTTCTCCATAAGCCAAGCAATCGCATGCGAAGACTCGAGCGCCGGAATGATCCCCTCCAGACGCGACAGCTCCCCGAACGCCGCCAGCGCCTGCCGGTCGGAGATCGACACGTAGCTGGCCCGACCGGTATCCCGCAGATAGGCGTGCTCGGGGCCGACACCCGGGTAGTCGAGGCCAGCCGAGACCGAGTGGGCCTCGAGGATCTGACCCTCCTCGTCGGCTATCACGGCCGAGAGCGATCCGTGCAGCACGCCGGTGCTGCCGGCGCCGAGCGAGGCGCCGTGGCGGCCACTGGTGAGACCCTCCCCCGCCGCCTCGACGCCGATCAGCGCCACCTCGGCGTCGCCGACGAAGGGGGTGAAGATGCCGATCGAGTTGGAGCCACCGCCGACGCAGGCAATCACCCGCGAGGGCAGCCCGCCCTCTGCCGCCAGCGCCTGCTCGCGCGTCTCTTCGCCGATCACCCGTTGCAGGTCGCGGACCAGGGCCGGGTACGGCGCCGGGCCGACGGCGGAGCCGATCACGTAGTGGGTGGTCTCGACGTTGGCGACCCAGTCGCGGATCGCGGCGCTGACCGCCTCCTTCAGGGTGCGGGCGCCGGCCTCGACCGGCGCCACCTCGGCGCCCAGCAGCTTCATCCGCTCGACGTTGGGCGCCTGGCGGCGGATGTCCTCGCTGCCCATGTAGACGACGCACTCGAGGCCGAGCAGGGCGCAGGCGCAGGCGGTGGCGACGCCGTGCTGGCCGGCCCCGGTCTCGGCGATCACCCGCTGCTTGCCCATCCGCTGCGCCAGCAGCGCCTGGCCGACCGCGTTGTTGATCTTGTGGGCGCCGGTGTGGGCGAGGTCCTCGCGCTTGAGGTAAACCCGCGAGCCGACCCGCTCGGAGAGCCGTTCGGCCAGGTAGAGCGGCGTCGGGCGGCCGATGAAGTCGCGCCGCAGCAGGTCCAGCCGCGCCATGAACTCGGCGTCCTCGCGCGCTTCGCTCCAGGCGGCGGTCAGCTCGTCGAGCGCCGCGATCAGCGTCTCCGGCACGTAGCGCCCCCCGTAGGGGCCGAAGCGCTGCTCGACCGTGCTCATGGCGCCGTGACGCCGGCCGGCTGTGCCGCCTCGAAGAAGGCCGCCATCGCCGCGTGGTCCTTGCGCCCAGGCTCCAGCTCGACCCCGCTGGCAACGTCAACCGCGTACGGCTGAGTCACCGCGATCGCGCGGGCCACGTTCTCGGGCCGCAATCCGCCAGCCAAGATGTCAGGGACGTCGGAGCGGTGCCCCCGCAGCAGGCCCCAGTCAAAGCTCTCGCCAGTGCCGCCCCAGAGCCCTTTGCCACGGCGGTCGAAGAGGTGGAAGTCGGTCCGGTAGGCCTCCGCCGCGTGAATGTCGGCGGCGCTGGCGACATGAATCGCCTTGATCACCTTGACCCCCGTCCGCCGCGCCACCTCGCCGCAGAACTGGGCGCCCTCCGCCCCGTTCAGCTGCACCATCGTCAAGGCGGAATTTTCGACTGCCTTGTCGACTTCCTCCAGGGTGGGATTGACGAACACCCCCACCACCTCACACTTGCGCTTGAAAGCGGCGCCAATCTCGGCCGCCACATCCGGCTCCACGCAGCGCGGGCTGCCGTCGAAATGGATCAGCCCAACAGCCCAGGCGCCGAGGAGCACAGCCTCGGCCGCGTCGTCCAGATTGGTGATCCCGCAGAACTTGACCCGCATGCCTCCAGACTACGGGAGTGCTGCGGCTATTCGGTGCTTTCGACCGAGTCGGGGCGCTCGCCGAGGGTGACGGTCGCCGTCTTGGTCTTGCCGTCGCGCAGGATCGTCAGCTCGAGTTGATCGCCCGGTTCCGCTTCGTTGATGATTTCGACGATTTCGTCCATCGAGCCGACCTTCTTGCCGTCGACCTCTGTGATCACGTCGCCGCCGAGGCTGACCTGGGCGCCGTCGATCGTGGCCGAGGTCTTGCCCCCCTCGATGCCAGCTTTGTCGGCCGGGCCGTCCTTGACCACGGTCTGGACGATCACGCCTTCGTCGACGGGGAGGTTGACCGCGTCAGCCAGGTCGGGGGTGATCGTGCCGCCGCTGATCCCGAGGAAGGCGTGTTCCACTTCGCCCTTGGTCTTGAGCTGCTGAATCTCGGAGCGGACCGTGTCGATCGGGATCGCGAAGCCGATGCCGACGTTGCCGCCACCCCCACCGCCGGTCGCGATCTGGGAGTTGATGCCGATCACTTCGCCGTTGGCGTTGATCAGCGGGCCGCCAGAGTTGCCGGGATTGATCGCCGCGTCGGTCTGGATCACGTTGGTGATCGAGAAGCCATCCGGCGCTTCGATCTGACGCTGCAAGGCCGAGACGATGCCGCTGGTAACGGTGCGGTCGAGCCCGAACGGGTTGCCGATCGCGACCACCGGGTCGCCAACTTCCATCGCCGCCGAACGGCCGAGAGTGAGCGGGTGCAGCGCGTCCGCCGGCGCGTCGACGTCGAGCAGCGCCAGGTCCATCGCCGGGTCCGCGCCGACGACTTCCGCGTCGTAGGCGGTGTCGGAGTCGCCGAGTTTGATCTGGATCCGGTCGGCGCCTTCGACCACGTGGTTGTTGGTCAGCAGGTGCCCCTCGGTGTCGATCACGAAGCCAGAGCCGGTGGCGGTCCCGCCTTCCTGTTCGGGTTCGCCGAACGGCGAGAAGGACTGCTGCGCTTCGCTGGCGCCGAGCTCAGCTTCGATGAAGGCGACGCCTTCGCCGTCTTCGCGGTAGATCTGGTTGACGATGTTGGTGTCGCCGTCACCGCTGGAGCGGTCGGCGACCGGCGCCGACAGCGGCGCTGCAACGGTGGTCGTCGAACCACCTTCGGACTGGATCCAACCGGCCGCAATGGCGATCCAGCCGAAGGCGGCGACGATGGCGCCGCCAAGCAGCGCCGAGCCAAATGGGGTGCGGAGGAGTCGTCGAGCCTTGGTCATGCGAAGGATGATCCCCCGCAGCGTTGAGTCGCCTCTAAATGCTCTTGAAAGATTGTCTAAATTCGTCGGCGCACTGGGCGACGACTAAAAGAGGTGCTCGCGGGTGCCTTCGTCGGCGCCGGTCAGTTCGCGCGTCTTCGCCTCCGGGTCCGCCGCCGCCATCAGGGCGCCGCCGATCAAGACCGCGTCGACGCCGACTCTGTCCAGCTCCTGCAGCTCGGCTGGGCCCGAGATGCCGCTCTCGGCGACCACGGTCTTGCCCGCGGGGACGTCCGGCATCAGCTCGAAGGTCGTTTCCAGATCGACCGTCCCCTGGTCGAGATTGCGATTGTTGATCCCGATCACCTCGGCGTCGGCCGCCAGCGCTCGCTCTAGCTCCTCGGCATCGTGGACCTCGACCAGACAATCGAGATCGATCGCGCGCGCCTCGTTATAGAGGGACCGCAGCGCCTCGTCATCGAGCGCGCGGACGATCAGCAAGACCGCGTCGGCACCGTTGACCGCCGCCTCGTAGAGCTGGTAGGGGTCGACGATGAAGTCCTTGCGGATGATCGGCAGTCCGCAGGCACCCCGTGCCGCCCGCAGGTCCTCCAGCGAGCCGCCGAAGTGCGGCTCGTCGGTCAGGACCGAGAGTGCCGCCGCGCCGCCGCGCTCGTAGGCCGCGACCTGGTCGGCGACGACCGCAGAGGTGGAGATCTCCCCGGCACTCGGGGAGCGCCGCTTGAACTCGGCGATCAGCGAGATTCCAGGCCGAACCAGCGCCTCGTTGAAGGGGCGATCTTCGCCGCGGGCGGATAGCCGCGACTCGAGATCGGCCTGCGGAAGCTCGCGGCGACGCGCGTCGACTCCCTGCCTGGCCCCGGCGATGAGCTGCTCGATCATGCCCACTTGACTGTCAGAGCCTAGTCGGCGGCGCCGGCCGTCGCCGTGATCAGCCGCTCGAGCACGTTTCCTGCCGCCCCGGAGTCGATCGCCTCCGCCGCCCGCGCCACGCCCTCGCTGAGGTCGGCCGCGAGGCCGCCGGCGTAAATCGCGGCGGCGGCGTTGAGCAGAGTCAGGTCACGGCGCGGCCCGGGATCGCCTGCCAGAACGGCGCGCACGGCGGTGGCATTCTCCTCCGGCGTCCCCCCCGCCAGCGCCTCCAGCTCCGCCGGGGCGATCCCGAACTGGCCGGGTTCGGCGAACCACTCGGAGGTGCCGCCGTCGGCGACCTCGATCACCCGGGTCCGCGATGAGATCGAGATCTCATCGAGGCCGTCCTCGGCGGAGACGACAAGGGCCTGCACGCTGCCGAGGCTGACCAGCGCCTCGGCGATCGTCTCCTGGTAGTGGCGGTCGGCGACGCCGAGCAGCTGCCGGTTGGCTCCGGCGGGGTTGGTCAGCGGTCCGAGGAAGTTGAAGATCGTGCGCACACCCAGCGCCTTGCGGGCCGGAATCACGTGCGCCATCGCCGCGTGGTGGCGGGGCGCGAACATGAAGCCGAAACCGACCTCGTCGATGCAAGCCCCGACCTGCTCGGGCTCGAGGTCGATGTTGACGCCGAGCGCCTCCAGCAGGTCGGCCGAGCCGCACTTGCTGGTGTTGGAGCGGTTGCCGTGCTTGGCGACCGCGCAGCCTGCCCCGGCGGCGACCAGCGCCGCCGCCGTCGAGACGTTGAAGGTGGACGGACCGCCGCCGGTGCCGGCGGTGTCGACAAGATCGGCGCGGCTGCTGGAGACGGGCGCGGCCAGCGAGCGCATCGTCCGGGCCAGGCCGACCAGCTCCGGCACGGTCTCGCCCTTGGCCCGCAGCGCGATCAGGAAGGCACCGGTCTGAACCGGGTCGGCCCGCCCCTCCATGATCTCCCTCAGCACCGCCGAGGCATGGTCGGCGGTGAGGTGGTCACCGGCGCAGACCGCGTCGATCGCCCGGCTGACGACGTCGTTTGGCATCTCCCTAATCCTCTCCGAGGAAGTTCTTCAGCAGGTGTTTGCCCTGTGGGGTGAGCACCGACTCGGGGTGGAACTGGACACCCTCGGCCGGCAGCTCGCGGTGGCGGGCGGCCATCACTACGTCGCCCAGGGAAGCGCTCAGCTCGAGCTCGTCCGGCAGGTCGGGATCGGCGACAAGGGAGTGGTAGCGGCCGGCGACCAGCGGGGTCGGCAAGCCGGCGAAGATCGTCCTGCCGTCGTGATCGACCTCGGCGTCCTTGCCGTGGACCGGCTCGCCCTGGACGACGCGGCCGCCGAACGCCTCGACCATCGCCTGGTGGCCGAGGCAGACGCCGAGGACCGGGACCCGCGCCTCGCCGAAGGCACGGATCGCCTCACCGGAGATCCCGGCCTCGGCCGGCGTGCAGGGGCCGGGCGAGACGACCAAGCGCTCGTAGCCGCGCTGCAGCAGCTCGCCGACCTCGGCGCGGTCGTTTCGCACCACCTCGATCTCCGCCCCCAGCTCGCCCAGGTACTGGACGAGGTTGTAGGTGAAGGAGTCGTAGTTGTCGATGACGAGGACTCTCATGGTTCAGCCGCCAATCGCGGACGCGGGAGGGCGGGGCGATCCATATCTGATTCTTTCGCCCCGCCCGGAAGCAGAGCAGATTGGCGGAATTGTCATTTCCAGTCCGGCTGTTCGCAGGCGACCGCGACGGCGCGGAAGACCGCCTTCGCCTTGTTCACCGACTCGTTGTACTCGTAGTTCGGCTTGGCGTCGGCGACGGTGCCGCCGCCCGCCTGCACGTGCAGCTGGCCGTCCTTGACGACGACGGTGCGGATGTGGATGGCGGTGTCGAGGTCACCGTCCC
>DASSFS010000042.1:0-17076 GCA_035694165.1 Solirubrobacterales bacterium
CAGCTCGCGCCCGCCCGACCGCGCCGTCTGCGAGCTGCTGCTGCGGCTGGCCGGCGAGCGCGGCGGCGAGCGGCCGCGGATCTGCATGCTGCCGACCGCCAGCGGCGACCCCTCCGAGCAGATCGGCCGCTTCTACGCCGCCTTCGGCGAGCGCGCCTGCGAGCCCTCCGACGTCTCGCTGTTCCGCCTCGGCCGCCGCCCGATGGAGCTCCGCGACCACCTGCTCGAGCAGGACTTGATCTACGTCGGCGGCGGCAGCATGGTCAACCTGCTGGCGGTCTGGGAGGCCCACGACATCGCCTCGATCCTCAGCCTCGCCTGGCACAGCGGCATCGTCCTCGCGGGGCAGAGCGCGGGGGCGATGTGCTGGTTCGAGGCCGGGATCACCACGTCCTCGGGCAAGCCCCTGGAGGCCGCCGGCCTCGGCCTCCTCCATGGCTCCCTCTGCGTCCACTACAACAACGAGCCCGCCCGCCGCGCCGCCTACCTCGAGGCGGTCGGGGACGGCATGCCGGCCGGCTACGGCCTCGACGATTACGCCGGCCTCCTCTGGGAGGGCGAGGACTCCCCCTCCGCCGTCACCGCCCGCCGCGGCGCCCGCGCCTACCGCGTCTGCAACCGCGAAGACACCGTCTCCGAGTCCCCCCTCCCCGCCCGCTTCCTCCCAGCCCCAGCCCCCGCCGCCTTAAGAGAGGACATCGCCGAGTTCCGCAGGATCAAAACGATGCGAAACCGGGCGGGCTGGTTGAGCTGAAAAGGGCCGGGGTGACCCTCTCCGGAAAGCTCAAGGACAAGCCTTCCGAACCTTCAGCGAGCGCCCAGCTGCGCAACGGCTTTCAGGAGAGGGTCACCCCGGCCCTCACTCCCCCGCAACAGGCGGCGCAGTCGGGTCGGACTGCTCCTCGCCCAACCCCTCCCGAGCAAGGTATTCCTCCGCCAGCAGCAGGTTGTCCTTGGACCGCTCGACGACGTTGAGCAGGTCGCCCATCAGCGCCACCTCCTCGACCTGCTCCTTGACGAACCACTGCAGGAACTGCTCGGCCCGGTAGTCCTTGAGCTCGCGCGCCAGCTCGAACAGGGCGAAGATCTCGTCGCTGACCCGTTTCTCCTGCTCGAGCGCCATTCGCACCGGGGCGCTGCCGTCCGAGTAGGTCGTCTCCTGCGCCTTGATGTCGGGGATGTGGACTCCCTCGCCGACGTCGAGCAGGTAGCGGATCATCATCATCGCGTGCTCGCGCTCCTCCAGCGCCTGCCGGTAGAAGAAGTGAGCCAGGCGGGGGAGGGTCTCGGCGTCGTAGTAGACGGCGGCTCCCACGTACTGCTGCGAGGCGGCGAACTCGTTCGAGATCTGCTCGTTGAGGGCGTCGGCGAAAGACTTGTCTGGCATCTCGGCTCCTTGTCAGCGGGACTGGCCTGCCCAACGTAGCCGAAACTCCGGATTCGGTTGGCCGAAGCAACGGTTAGGCCATCCGAACGCATTTGTCCCCGCATACCGGGAAGAAGTGCGTTCTCACGAGCGTAGGATCAGGTCGATGCCCGATCACGACCAGGACTCGACTCCATACGTCGATGCCCTGCTCGCCTACGCAGAGCTGGCGCCCGGCCGCTACCAGGTTCCCGGCCACAAGGGCGGCGGCGGCGCCGACCCGGCGATGCGGGAGCTGGTCGGCGAGGTCGGCCTCCGCAACGACATCCCCTCGGTCACCGAGGGCGTCGACATCGGGCCCGAACCGACCCCGTTCCAGCAGGCGCAGATACTCGCCGCCGAGGCCTGGGGAGCGCAGCGGAGCTGGTTCCTCGTCAACGGCGCCTCGCAGGGGAACCACAGCACCTGCCTTGCCCTCGCCCACGGCGGCAACCGCGTCGTCGTCCAGCGCAACGTCCACTCCTCGGTCATCGACGGCCTCGTCCTCAGCGGCATGCGACCCAGCTTCGTCGCCCCCGAGCTCGACCCCGAGCTGGGGATCACCCACGGGCTGACCCTGGAGTCGCTGGCGGCGGCGCTCGAGGAGACGCCCGACGCGGTCGCGGCGATGGTCGTCTCTCCCACTTACTTCGGCGCCTGCGCCGACGTCGCCGCCCTGGCCGACGTCGCGCACGGGCGCGGGGTGCCGCTGGTCGTCGACGAGGCCTGGGGGGCGCACCTCCACTTCCATCCCTCGCTGCCCCCCGACGCGCTCGCCGGCGGCGCCGACCTCGTCACCTCCTCGACCCACAAGATCGTCGGCAGCCTGACCCAGGCGGCGATGCTCCACCTCGGCCGCGGCGGCCGCATCGACCCGGCCGTGGTCGACCGCTGCGTCAGCCTGGTCGAGACGACCAGCCCCAGCGGCCTGCTCTCCGGCTCGCTCGACGCCGCCCGCCGCCAGGCCTACGTCCACGGCGCCGAGCTGCTGAGCGAAACGCTGGCGGCCGCCGCGAGGACCCGCGCCGCGATCGAGCAGATCCCCGGCCTCAGCGTGCTCGACGAGCGCATGGTCGGGCGGCCTGGAATTGCCGACTGGGACCCGATGCGGATCTCGATCGACGTCCGCGGGACCGGCTCGACCGGCTACCGCCTCGCCAAAGCGGCCTTCTACGAGAGCGGCCTCGACCTCGAGCTCTACTCCGAGAACGTCGTCGTCGCGATCTTCGGGCTCGGCGAGCCCGCGATCCCCGCCGGCGAGCGGCTGGTCGCCGGCCTCCGCCATGCAGTCGGCGAGGTCGACGCTCACCGCGATGCGCCGGACGAGAAGCTGGCGCCGCCGCCGCCCTGGGGCGAGCTGGTGATGACGCCGCGCGAGGCCTTCCTCGGCCCCCAGGAGGTGATCCCCTTCGACACCGCCGCCGGGCGGATCGCCGCCGAGGGACTCGCCGCCTACCCGCCGGGAATCCCCAACGTCCTCCCCGGCGAGCGCCTCACCGCGGAGACGCTCGACTACATAAGGGAGAGCATCGCCCACGGCGGCTACGTGCGCGGCGGCAGCGACCGCGAGCTGAAGACGCTGCGGGTCGCCCGCTAGGCCGCGAAGCGATCATTTAGGCTGGCCGGCGATGTCCAGCTTTGACGCGATCGCCGACCTGCCGCTCGAGATCGAATCCTGCGAGTTCGAAGGGCTCGGCGTCACCCTCGGCGAGTTCGAACGGCTGACCACGGTGATCAAGCTGCGCGGCGGCGGTCAGGAAGGGATCGGCGAAGACGTCACCTACGACGCCGTCGACCACATCGCCCAGCAGGACGCCGGCCCGCCCGAGGGCCTGGTCGGCAACGGCGACTTCGCCGGCTTCTCGGCAGGGCTCGACTCGATCGACCTCTTCCCCGCGGCGGCCCCGGAGCGCGACGTTTCCCGCGAGTACCGGCGCTGGGCCTTCGAGTCGGCGGCACTCGACCTCGCTCTGCGCCAGGCCGGGACCAACCTCGCCGCCTGCCTCGGCCGCGAGCCGCGCCCGGTCAACTTCGTCAACTCGATGCGCCTCTCCGGCTTCGGTGAGGACGAGCGTTCCTCGATCGAGCCACTGCTGGCCCGGCTCGCCGTCTACCCGACGCTGCGCTTCAAGCTCGACCCCTTCAACGATTGGGACGACGAGCTGATCGCCGCCCTGGTCGAGACCGGCGCCGTCGACTCGCTCGACCTCAAGGGCTTCTACAAAGGCACGCCGGTCGACGTCATCACCGACCCCGAGCTCTACGCGAAGCTGATCGAGGCGTTCCCTGAGGCCTGGCTCGAGGATCCCGACGTCACCGACGAGACCCGGCCGCTGCTCGACCCGGTCTCCGAGCGGGTCACCTGGGACGCGCCAATCCACTCGATCGCCGACATCGAGGCGATGCCCTGGTCGCCGCCGAAAACGGTCAACGTCAAGCCGTCGCGCTTCGGCGCGATCAGCAACCTCTTCGCCGCCTACGACTACTGCGAGGAGCGCGGCATCGGCGCTTACGGGGGCGGGCAGACCGAGCTCGGTCAGGGCCGCGGCCAGATCCAGTACCTCGCCTCGATCTTCCATCCCGACACCCCCAACGACGTCGCCCCCGGCGGCTACAACGACCCCGAGCAGGCGACCAAGCCGGGGCTCCCCTCGAGCCCGCTCGAGCCGTCGATCGACCCGCTCGGTTTTCGCTGGATCCTCTGACGAGAGCATCGCCGTCCGCGACACTTAACGGGCGATGATCCACACTCCACACGGCTACTGGCTGGAGGAGGCGGGGCCGGTAGCGCCCGCGCCATCGCTGGCGGGTGAGCGCGAGGCCGACGTCGTGGTCATCGGCGGCGGCTTCACCGGGCTCTGGGCTGCCTGGCACGTGAAGCAGATGCAGCCCGACGCGCGGGTGATCCTGCTCGAGGCGGACGACTGCGGCCTCGGCCCCAGCGGCCGTAACGGCGGCTTCTGCAACGTGATGTGGTTCTCGCTGCCGAACATGCGGCAGCGCTGGGGAGACGCGGGCGCGCTTGCCGTGGCGCATGCCGCCGAGCGTGGGGTGCGGGAGATCGGCGAGTTCTGCGAGAGCGAGGGGGTCGACGCCTGGTTCCAGATGGCGGGCTACCTGCAGGTCTCCACCGCCGCGGCCCAGGACGGGATCTGGGCAGATGCCCTGGCGGCCAGCCGCGAGCTGGGTGCGACCAGCGCCGTGCAGCCTCTGACCCCGGCCGAGGTCGCCGCCCGCTGCGCCTCACCCGCCTTCCGCGCCGGCGCCTACTACCCGACTTCGGCGACGGTGCAGCCCGCGCGGCTGGCACACGGCCTGCGCGAGCGGCTGCGGGCGCGCGGGGTCGAGCTGTTCGAGTCCTCGCCGGTGCGGGCGCTGCGCGACGCCCCCGACGGGGTCGAAGCGCGCACGCCAGGCGGCACGGTCCGGGCCGGCGCCGCGGTGGTCGCGATCGGCGGCGCCGCGAAGGCGCGGCACGGCCCGCTGCACAACCGGCTCACGATCACCTCCTCGCACATCGTCCTCACCGAGCCAGTGCCGGAGCTGCTGGAGGAGATCGGCTGGACCGGGGGAGAGTGCATCACCGACTGCCGCACGATGCTGCACTACTTCCGCACCACCCCGGACGGGCGCATTGCCTTCGGCCTCGGCGGCGGCCAGATCTCGATGGGCGCGCGCCTGCGCGGCCGGGTCGAGGTCGACCCCGACGTCGTCGCCCTGGCGGCGGAGCGGCTACGCGCCTACTTCCCCGGCATCGAGGGACGCCGGATCACTCACGCCTGGGGCGGCCCGATCGATGTCTCCCCGACCCACCTCCCCGTCGTCGTGCCGCTCCCCGGCGGCCGCGCCTTCGCCGCCGCCGGCTACACCGGCAACGGCGTCGGCCCCTCCCACATGGTCGGCCGCGTCCTCGCCTCACTAGCCCTCGACCGCCGCGACGAGTACTCCCGCCTGCCGATCGTCGACTCGGCCCCCCAGCGCGTCCCCCCCGAGCCCCTCCACTGGCTCGGCGGCACCATCATCCGCGGCGCCATCATGAGCAAAGAGAACGCCGAGTCCCACGGCCGCTCCCCAAGCAAGGTGGCCTCCACCCTCGCCAAGGTCCCCGAGCTAATCGGCTTCCACATCGGCCGCTAGCTACCAGCGAGTCGTCATCACCTTCGTGCGGGCGTAGAAGCGGACGGCGTCGGTGCCGTTGGCGTGCAGATCGCCGTCGATCGAGTCCTTCCAGCCTGAAAAGGGGAACCAGGCGACGGGGGCGGGGACGCCGACGTTGACGCCAAGCATCCCGGCTTCGACGCCATAGCGGTACTGACGGGCGGCCTCGCCGGATTGGGTGAAGATCGAGCCGGCGTTGCCGTAGCGGGAGCCGTTGACGAACTCGATCGCAGCGTCGAGGTCCCCGACCTCGACCAGCGCCAGCAGCGGCCCAAACAGCTCCTCGCGGGCGAGCTCGGACTCGTGGTCGGTCGCGACGGCGATGCTGGGGCCGAGCAGCGTTCCGGCTGGACCGCCGTCGCCGCGGCCGTCGAGCAGGACGTCGGCCCCATCCGCTTCGGCCCTGCTGATCGCGGTCACGACGCGCTCGCGGGCGGCGGCCGAAACCAGCGGGCAGACGTCGGTGCCGGGGTCCCCGCCGGGGCCGACGTGCAGTTCGGACGCGGCGTCGGCGAGGGCGTGGCGCACTTCCTCGCGCCGGCTCGTGTCGCCGACCACCACCGCCACCGAGCCGGCCAGGCAGCGCTGCCCCGCGGCGCCGAACGACGAGCCCATGATCGCCGGCACCGCCTGCTCGAGGTCGGCGTCGGGCATCACGATCAGGGAGTTCTTGGCGCCGCCGAGCGCCTGCACGCGCTTGCCGGAGGCGACAGCGCGTTCGGCGACCATCCGCGCCGTCTTCGCCTGGCCGACGAAGGAGATCGCGTCGATCCCCGGGTGGTCGAGCAGCCCGTTGACCGCGTCGTGGGCGCCGTGGACGAGATTGACGACGCCGGCCGGGATCTCCTCGACCGCGTCGACCGCTTCCATGATCAGCGCCGAGGGCCAGGGGTCGAGCTCGGACGGCTTGAGGATGAAGCTGTTGCCGCAGGCGATCGCGTAGGGCAGGAACCAGAGCGGGATCATCGCCGGGAAGTTGAACGGGGTGATCGCCGCGACCACCCCGACCGGCTGGCGCACGGACTCGACGTCGACGCCGGCCGCCACCCCCTCCAGGTTCTCGCCCTTCAGCAGGTGCGGGATCGCCGCCGCCGACTCGACCGACTCCAGCCCGCGGCCGACCTCGCCGTCGGCGTCCGCCAGCGTCTTGCCCATGTCGGCGCTGACCAAGGCGGAGAGCTCCTCGCGCCGCGCCAGCAGCTGCTCGCGCAGGGCCAGCACCGCCCGCGCCCGCCGCTGCGGCGGCACCGCCCGCCAGCCGGGCTGCGCCGCCCGCGCCGCGCTGACCGCCGCGTCGACCTCCACCGCGCCGGAAAGGGGCACCAGCGCCACCGTCTCACCGCTTGCCGGATCGATATCGGCGAGCGTGTCGATCCCGTCGGCAGCCCGCCACTGGCCGTCGATGTAGTTCCCCAGCCGGTGGGCGGGTTTGCCGCGATCCGGAGGGCTCTTCGTCCCTGCGGCCATCAGCTCGCCACCGGGGCGGTGCTGGGTACCGGGGCCTGCGGTTCCGGTTCGGGCTCGGGTTTGACCGCGGCCAGCCGTTCGCCGCGGCGCTGCTGCCAGAGGACGATCAGGACGGCGACCGCGAGCAGGGCGAACAGCATCGTCGCCAGCACGTTGACCTGGACCGGCACACCGCGCAGGGCGACGCCGAAGACATAGAGCGGGAAGGTCACGGTCGTGCCGGAGTTGAAGTTGGAGATCACGAAGTCGTCGATCGAGAGGGCGAAGGCGAGCAGCGCTGCGGCCATGATCCCGGGCGCCAGCAGCGGCAGAGTCACAGTACGGAACGTCGTCAGCGGGGTCGCGCCGAGGTCGGCGGCGGCCTCCTCGAGATGGCGATCGAAGCCGATCAGCCGCGAGCGCACGACGACGACGACGAAGCTGATCGAGAACATCACGTGGGCGATCAGCAGCGTCGTGAAGCCGAGCGCGAACGAGAGGTAGATGAACATCGAGAGCAACGAGGCGCCGATCACCACCTCCGGCGTCGCCATCGGGATCACGATCAGCAGGTTCGCCGCCCGCCGGCCGCGGAATTTATGGCGGACCAGGGCGATCGCCATCATCGTCCCGATCGCGGTCGAGATCACGGTCGCGAGCGCCGCCAGCCGCAGGCTGGTGAGAAGCGCTTCGTTCAGCTCCGGCAACGAGAAGGCGCTGGTCCAATATTCGGTCGTGAAGCCGTGGCTGAGCCCGAAGGTCAGTTTTCCTTTCGGCGTCGCCCCGAAGGAGAAGACGGCGATGACGATGATCGGGATCAGCATGTAGAAGACGGCGAGGCAGGCATAGATCGGCAGCGCGTTGCGCCGCAGCCATCCCCAGGCGCGCGAGAGAACAGCCATCACCTCGCCTCCTCCTCATCGCCCATGAAAGCGCCGGTGCCGGCAAAGCGGATGTAGATCGTGACCACGGCGAGGATCAGCGCCATCATCAGGAACGAAAGCGCCGCCGCCTCCGGATAGTTGCGCTGGGTCAGGTAGAGCGACTGGATCACGTTGCCGATCATCGCCTGGCCGGTGCCGCCGAGGATCTGGGCGTTGATGTAGTCGCCGAAGGCGGGGATGAAGGTGAGCAGCACGCCGGCGACGATCCCCGGCAGGGTCAGCGGCAGGGTCACCCGCAGGAAGGCCTGGGTCGAGGAGGAGTAGAGGTCCTTCGCCGCCTCGACCAGGCGCAGGTCGAGCCGCTCGAGGTTGGCGTAGAGAGGCAGGACCATGAAGGGGAGGAAGTTGTAGGTGAGCCCGGCGATCACCGCCCCCGAGGTCGCCAGCACGCGGCCGTCGGGCGGGACCAGGGAGAGCGTCTGCAGGACGCTGACCACCGGGCTGGAGTCGCTGAGGATCGTCTTCCAGGCGATCGTCCGGATCAGGTAGGTGGTGAAGAACGGGGCGATCACCGCGAACAGCAGCAGCGCTTTGTAGCGGCCGGCGCGGAAGGCGATCGCGTAGGCGAGCGGGTAGGCGATCAGCAGCGCGAGGACCGTCGCCGTGCCGGCGTAGAAGAAGGAGCGGACGATCTGCTCGGTGTGGCCGGAGAGGGAGTCGGGGAAGTTCGACCAGGCCCAGTCGAAGGCGTAGCCGGTGGTCAGCGTCCCCGACCGCAAGGCCAGTTCGCCCATGAAGTACATGGGCACGACGAAGAACAGGATCAGCCAGAGCAGGCCCGGCCCCAAGAGCCAGTAGGGGACTAGGCGCTGCTTCCAGCTCATCGTCCACTCAGCCAGTCAGCACGTTCTGCCAGGCCTCGTTGACCCGGTCCAGTTCCGGTGGCGTGTTCTGGCCCGTGCAGTTGCGGGTGAACTCTTCGCTCGGAAAGACGATCTCGCTTTCCGCCAGGTCCGAGCCCCGTTTTTCGAGGATCTCCTTAACGCCTTTGACGGGGGAGATGTATTCGACGAACTGGGTGATGTCGGCTGCGACTTCTGGCCGATAGGTGAAGTTCATCCAGCCGATCGCCGCGGCCGTGTTGGGAGCACCGACCGGGATCACCATGTTTTCCGACCACTTCACGCAGCCCTCGGTCGGCATCCGCCATTCGGCGTTGTCGTTTTCGATGATCGAGGCGTCGCCCGACCAGCCGATCGCCGCGACGATGTTGCCGGCGGTCAGATCCTCGGTGTAGTCATTGCCGGTGAAGCGGCGGATCTGGCCGGACTCGGCGGCGGCGGACAATCTGTCGATTGCGGCCAGCCACTCCTCGGCGCTGGCTTTAGCCGGATCGACCCCTTCGGCGAGCATCACCAGTGCCGGCGTTTCCCGGAGTTCGTCCAGCATCGTCACCTTGCCCTTGTATTTCGGGTCGAAGAGGTCATTCACCGATTTGATCTCCGGCGCCTTCGAGGTATCGACCCAGATCCCGGTCATGCCGCCCTGCCACGGCACCGAGAACTTGCGCTCCGGATCGAACGCCGGGCTGCGCAGATCGGGCTGCAGGTTTTCGAAGACCGTCGGCAGGTCTTTGTGTTCGATCTCTTGCAGGTAGCCGAGGTCGTGCATCTGCTCGGCCATGTAATCGGCGACCACGAAGAGGCTGCGCCCACCCGATTCGCCCTGTTCGAGCTGCGGCTGCAGCTTGCCGAAGAAGGAATCGTTGGAGTTGATGTCTTCGATGTAGTCGACGCTGACGCCGGTCGCTTTTTCGAACTCGGCGACGGTCCCGTTCGGCCCGGGGTCGATGTAGCCGGGCCAGTTGGAGATCGTCAGCTGTCCTTTGACCGGGCCGCTTTTCGCCACCGTCACTTCGCCGCTGTTGCCGCCGCCCCCGACCGTGTCGCCGCCGCAGGCAGCGAGCCCCAGGACCAGGGACAGGGCGGCAACCACCGCCGCGACGGTCAGCGGCACCCGTCTCTTTCGCGTTCTGCTGGCACTCATCTGGACTCCCCCTCTTTGGTCGGTGCAACCGATTCGCGGACCAGGTGCATGTGCTCCGGGTCCCAGCTGAGCGCCACCTGGGCGCCTCCTCCTGGCAGTCTTTGCCGCTCGCTCTCGTCGGCGTTGGGCACGAGCACGGTCATCCGCACCCCGTCCTCGAAGCGGACGACTATCTGCGTCGCGGTGCCGAGGTAGAGCGAGCTCTCGACGATCCCCTCGATCCGCGGCACTCCGTTCGAGGCGCCGCTCCCCGTGCCCAGCGTTTCCACCCGCAGCTTCTCCGGCCGCACGACCACGTAACAGCCTTCGCCGGGGACGAGGTCGCCGGTGTCGCCATGCACTTCGGGACCGCTCTCGAGCCGGACCTGCCCGGGCCCGGCCACGGTCGCCGGCATCAGGTTGGAGACGCCGATGAAGCCGGCGACGAAGGTCGTCTCCGGCCGCTCGTAGACGTCCTCGGGGACGCCGATCTGCTCGATCCGGCCGCGGTTCATGACCGCGATCCGGTCGCTCATCGTCAGCGCCTCCTCCTGGTCGTGGGTGACGTAGACGAAGGTGATCCCGACCTCGCGCTGGATCCGTTTCAGCTCCACCTGCAGGCCCTTGCGCAGTTTCAGGTCGAGCGCCCCGAGCGGCTCGTCGAGCAGCAGCACCTTCGGCAGGTTGACCAGGGCGCGGGCCAGCGCCACCCGCTGCTGCATGCCGCCGGAGAGCTGCGCCGGCCGCCGCTTCGCCTCGGCGGCGAGGCCCACCCGCTCCAGCTCGGCTGCGACCCGCCTCGCGATCTCGTCCTTCGGCACCCGCTTGCGCTTGAGCCCGAAGGCGACGTTGTCCTCGACGCTGAGGTGCGGGAAGAGGGCGTAGCTCTGGAAGACGGTGTTGGTCGGCCGCCGGTGGGGCGGCAGCGCCGCAACGTCCTCGCCCTCGATCCGGATCTCCCCGGCGCTCGGCTGCTCGAAGCCGGCGATCATCCGCAGCGTCGTCGTCTTGCCGCAACCGCTCGGGCCGAGCAGGGTGAAGAACTCGCCGCGGGCCAGGTCGAGGCTGATGTCGTCGACCGCGACCACGTCGCCGAACCGCTTGGTGACGCCGCGAAGCGCGACGCTCGACGTCTCACCGTTGCCGTTCATAGCCCCGTCACCTGTCGACATTCCCTCCGTCAGACACCTACCCAGATCATCGCCTTACCTATCCGCTGGCACGACCAGCACCGGGCGGTCGGCCAAGTGGAGGAGCTTGTTCGGGGTCGAGCCGAGGATGAAGCCCTTCAGCGGCGCGTCGCCGTAGCTGCCGACGACGATCATCCGCGCGTCGCGGGCGTCGGCGGTCTCGATCAGCGCTTCCGGGGCTCGCCTCGGGACCATCGCCACCTCCGCCTCGACGCCGGCGGCTGCGGCCTGCTCCTTCGCTTCCGCCATCAGCTTGGAGCCGTATTCGGCGATCGCGTCCTCGTGTTCGGCGATCTCGCCGCCCCACAGCCCCGGCGGGGCGTAGCCGAAGACGATCACGACGCTGTCGCCCAATCCCTTGGCCAGCTCGGCGGCGCGATCCAGTGCCGCCTTACCGGCGCTGGACCCGTCATAGCCGACGACGATCTCGCTCATCCCGACCCCCTCATTTCTCGCCGCCGTCGCTGCCAGCCGCGATCGGCTCGGGCTCCAGCGCGACTTCGCCCTCGAGGAAGCCCGGCGGCACGACCTCGGGCTTGCGCCGGAAGAATTCCGGTGCCTTGCGCCACTGCACGAACATCAGCACGATCCCGAGCAGGAAGAAGAAGATGGCGATCACCAGCGGCGGCCCGAGTCCGAGCCAGGAGTTCCCCGATTCCGAGTTGGCCGGGTCGGAGAGTTCGATCGCGTTCTTGACCAGCAGGTAGAAGAGGATGGCGCCGCCGAAGAATGGGCCCAGCCCGACGAAGAAGAAGTTTTTGACGCTGCGGAAGAGCTCGCGGCGGTAATAGACCGCACAGGCGATGCCGGTGAGGCCGATGTAGAAGGAGATCATCAGGCCCAGCGCGGCGAGCGAGTCGAAGAGGATGTCTTCGCTGGCGATCGTCAGGCCGACGTACCAGACGATCGAGGCGGCCCCCATCAGCAGGGTCGAGACGTGGGGCGTGAGGAAGCGAGGGTGGACTTTGCCGAGGCTCCCCGGCATCGCGTGCGAGCGCGCCATCGAGAGCGTCGTTCGCGCCGTCGGCAGGATCGTCGTCTGCGTCGAGGCCGCGGCCGAGGTCAGCACGGCGATGATCAGGATCTTGTCCAGGGGCGAGCCGAAGACTTCGGTGCCGAGCGAGCTGAGCACGTCTTCCTGGTTTTCGATCAGGCCCTCGACCCCGGCGTAGGCCTGGGCCGCGACGGCGACGATCACATAGATGCCGAGCAGGATCAGGGTGCTGACGACGGTCGCCTTCCCCGGCGCCTCACCGGGGTCCTCGGTCTCCTCGTTGACGGTCGCCGTCGTATCCCAGCCCCAATAGATGAAGACCGCCAGCAACATTCCAGCGGAGATCTCACTCGGGCTGAGCGCGAAGGGGTTGAGCCAGGAGAGGCTCGGGTCGATCGAGGTGTCCGGTGCGTCGCCGGCGTAGACCTTGACCAGGGCGACGATCGCGAACAGGGCGAGGGTGACGATCTCCGCCGCCAAGAGGCCGATCTGGGTGCGGGCGGAGAGCTCGATCCCGATCAGCACGATCGCCGTCATCAGGGCGATCCAGATGACGCCGACCAGGGTCACCGCCACGGTCGATGCGGCGGCCGCGTCCCAGCCGACCAGGAGGAAGGTGTAGAGACCGGCGATCTGGGCCAGGTTGGCCATCACGATCACGTCGGCGACGACGATCACCCAGCCGGCGATCCAGCCGAGCTGCGGCCCCATCGCCTTCGTCACCCAGGAGAAGCTGGTGCCGCAGTCCGGGTCGGCTTTGTTCATGTAGTAGTAGCCGCCGGCGACCAGGAACATCGGCACGAAGCTGATCAGCAGGATCGCCGGCGACTCCAGGGCGACCGCGGCGGCAACAAACCCGAGCGTTGCGGCGAGGCTGTAGCCGGGGGCGGTGGAGGCGACGCCGATGACGACGCTGGAGGCGAAGCCGATCGCGTTCTTCTTCAGGCCCTTGTCTTCGACGCCACTAGGAGGGGTGGGCTGCGCATCTGGCTTCGGGACTGCTGCGCTCTCCATCCAACTCCTCCTCCTTCTTCCCTGGCCCGCTCCACGGGCCGCGACTACGTGGTGCGACCGTAAGCCCATTCGGACGAAGAAACAAGTGGCAAATGTCCCAAAAGCACAGTCCCGGCTTGTACATCATGTACAAGCGTTCCTCCAGAGCTTGACCCAATGACCACTTGCGTCTGGGTCATCCTGGAGCTAGCTTTGTCCATAACGTCGTAGGACACACGAGGAGGGCGAATGGCTACCGCGTCGCAGACAGTCGACACCGAGCTCCAGCAGCTGGCGCGCCGGCACCTCTGGATGCACTTCTCGCGGATGGGCACCTACGGCCCCGACCACGAGATCCCCATCATCTCCCGCGCCGAGGGCTGCTACGTCTACGACGAGCACGGCAAGCGCTATCTCGACGGCCTCTCAGGACTCTTCTGCGTAAACGCCGGCCACGGTCGGGTCGAGTACGGCGAAGCTGCGGCCCGCCAGGTCGAGGAGCTCGACTTCTACACGCTCTGGAGCTATGCCCACCCGCGGGCGATCGAGCTGGCGGCGCGGATCGCCTCGCTCGCCCCGGGCGAACTCAACCGCGTCTTCTTCACCTCCGGCGGCTCGGAGGCGGTCGAGTCGGCGCTGAAGCTGGCCCGCAACTACCACCGCATGCACGGCAAAGGCCAGAAGTTCAAGACGATCGCCCGTGAGGTCGCCTACCACGGCACTTCCCTGGGGGCCCTTTCGGCGACCGGGATCACCGACCTGCGCAGCCAGTTCGAGCCGCTGGCGCCGGGCGGTTGTCACGTCCCCAACACCAACGTCTACCGCTGGCCCGAGGATCGCGAACCGCTCTGGGCGGCGGACGCGATCGAGGAGCGGATCGTCTTCGAGGGGCCGGAGACGGTCGCCGCGGTGATCCTCGAGCCGGTCCAGAACGCCGGCGGCTGCTTCGTCCCGCCCGACGGCTACTTCGCCCGGGTGCGCGAGATCTGTGACAAGTACGACGTGCTGATGATCTCCGACGAGGTGATCTGCGCCTGGGGCCGGCTCGGCTACTACTTCGGTTGCGAACGCTTCGGCTACGAGCCCGACATCATCACGGTCGCCAAGGCGCTGACCTCGGCCTACGCGCCGATGGGAGGGGTGATCGCCTCCGACCGCGTCGCCGAGCCGTTCATGGAGGGCGATGCCTCTTTCGCCCACGGCTTCACCTTCGCCGGGCACCCGATCGCCGCGGCGGTTGCGATCGCCAACCTCGACGTCTACGAGCGCGAGGACATCTGCGGGCACGTGCTCGCCAAGGAGGGTGAGTTCCGGCAGATGTTGGAGAGCCTGCACGAGCTGCCGATCGTCGGCGACGTGCGCGGCGCCGGCTACTTCCACGCGATCGAGCTGGTCAAAGACAAGGAGACCAAGGAGAGCTTCGACGACGAGGAGTCCGAGAAGCTGCTGCGGGGCTTCCTCTCCGGCGAGCTCTACAAGCGCGGGCTGATCTGCCGCGCCGACGATCGCGGCGATCCGGTCGTCCAGCTGGCGCCGCCGTTGATCGCCGACAGCGAGCAGTTCGCTGAGATTCACGACGTCCTGCACGGCGTCCTCTCGGAGGCCTGGGAGCGGGTCGTCCGGTAGGAGCGCAAGTGCTCACCGTCCAGAGCCTGCTCGACGAACTGGACCTCGACCTCCTGGCCGGTGCCGAAGCCGCTGCGGCGCCGGTGCGGTGGGTCCACATTTCCGAGCTGGAGGATCCGACGCCGTGGCTCTCCGGTGGCGAGCTGATGCTGACCACCGGGATCCCGCTCGACAACGCGGCCAAGCAGCGCTCCTTCGTCCGCCTGCTCGCCGATCGCAACCTCGCTGGGCTCGGCTTCGGCTCCGGCTTTAGCCACCGCAGGGTGCCGAAAGCGATCGTCGACGAGGCCGCCAAGCGGGACTTCCCGCTCTTCGAGGTGCCCTACTCGACCCCGTTCATCGCGATCACCGAGAAAGCCTTCGCCCGGCTCGTCAACGAGCAGTACGAGGTGCTGCAGCGCGGGATCGCTGTGCAGCGGCGGCTGGAGCGGCTGGTCCTGGAGGAGCGCGGGCTGGAGGAAATCGCGGCGACGATCGCCTCCGCGGTCGGCGGCACGGTTGCCGTCCTCGACGGCCGCGGCGAGCGCCTGGCCGGGCGTGGCTTTCGCCGCCAGCTCTCCGCCGACGCGGTCGGGGCGATCCGCAAAGAGGCGCTCGGGCACGCTGGCGACGGCCATCCTTTCGTCCCCTCCCATCCCTCGGTGACCGGGCGGGCCCTCGCCCATCCGGTGATCTCGCCGGGCGGTGGACCGCCCCAGGCCTGGGTGGTGATCGTCCGCGACTCAGGTGGGCTCGGCGACTTCGAGCGGCTGATCCTGCAGCAGGCGGTCGCCGTCGTTGCGCTCGAGCTGATGCGGCGCCGTGTCGCCCGCGAGACCGAGCGCCGGCTTGCCGGCGACGTCCTCGCGGGGGCGCTGGGCGGGCGGATGGAGGCGACGGAGTTGCGCCGGCGGTTGGAGCCGTTCGGCATCGGCGACGAAGCGGCGGTGCTCGTCTTCTCCCTCGAGCACCCCGCCTCGGCCGTCGGTGCGCTCGAACGCGCGCTTGCCGCCGACGCATGTCCTGCCGTCGTCGCCCCCCACGACACCGGCGGGCGCGAGCTGCTCTGCGCCGTCGTCGACGCCGCCGACCGCGACCCGATCGACGTCGCCGCCGATGCCCGCAACGCACTCAGCCCCGAACGCGGCGCGGTCCGGGTCGCAGCGAGCCGGCCGGCGCCCCCGGAGGCGCTCCGCCACTCCTTCCACGAGGCTCGCTGCGCGCTGGAGGCGACCGCCTTCAGCAACAACGGGCGGGCGCCCGAGGTTGCCTCCTGGCGCGACCTTGGAGCCTTCACCCTGCTGCTCTCGATCCAGGACGACGAGGCGCTGGGGCTCTACTGCGACAGCGTCCTCGGCCCGATCGAGCAGGGCGACGAGGAGTACGGCGGCGAGCTGCTGCGCTCACTCGAGGCTTTCATCGAGCAGAACGGGCAATGGGAGAAAGCCGCTCGCGAGGTCTACTGCCACCGCCACACCCTGCGCTACCGGATGCGCAAGGTCGAAGAGCTGACCGGGCGCGACCTCTCGCGCGCTCACGACCGGATCGAGTTCTGGCTGGCGCTGCGGGCGCGGGAGCTGGTCGCATGAAGATCGGAGTCCCGAGCGAGATCAAGGTCGACGAGTACCGGGTTGCGATCACCCCCGCCGGCGTCCGCGAAATGTCCGAGCACGGCCACCAGGTGCTGATCGAGACCGGGGCCGGCGAAGGGAGCGCGATCGCCGACGCCGAGTTCGAGGCCCAGGGGGCGGAGATCGTCGCCAAGCCCTGGGACGTCTTCGAGCAGGCCGAGATGATCCTCCACGTCAAGGAGCTGCAGCCGCCGGAGATCGAGATGCTGCGGCCGGGCCAGCTGCTCTTCACCTACCTGCATCTTGCGCCGGACCCGGAGCAGACCAGTGCCCTCTGCGGGTCCGGCGCGACCTGCGTTGCCTATGAGACCGTCGAGGACTCGCGTGGGCGGCTGCCGCTGCTGGCGCCGATGAGCGAGATCGCCGGCAAGATCGCGACCCAGGCGGGCGCCTTCATGCTGGAGAAGCCGCTCGGTGGCCGCGGGATCCTGCTCGGCGGCGTCCCCGGCGTCGCCGCCGCGAACGTGATCGTGATCGGCGGCGGGGTGGTCGGCATGAACGCCGCCTTCATCGCGATCGGGATGGAGGCCGACGTCTTCGTCTTCGACCGCTCGATCGACCGCCTGCGCGAGCTCGACGTCACCTTCGGCGGCCGCTGCTCGACCGTCTACTCGACCCCCCTCGCGGTCGAGGAGATGCTGCCGCGAGCGGACCTGGTGATCGGCGCCGTCCTCGTTCACGGCGCCCGCGCGCCCTACGTCGTCCGGCGCGAGCAGCTGGCGCTGATGAAGCCCGGCGCGGTCTT
>DASSFS010000043.1:0-17274 GCA_035694165.1 Solirubrobacterales bacterium
CACGTACTCGAGCGGGTCGTTGGCGTAGCCGACGACGATCAGGCCGCCGAGCATGACGATGCCGTGGATCGCGTTGGTCTGCGACATCAGCGGCGTGTGCAGGGTGGTCGGGACCTTCGAGATCACCTCGAAGCCGACGAAGGCAGCGAGGACGAAGATCGTGATCTCGGTGAACAGGGTCATTTCGCCGCCCTCTCGTTCTTGATCTCGCCGCCCTGGGTGATGCAGGCGGCGGCGATGATGTCGTCCTCGAAGTCGACCTTGACCTGGCCCTCCTCGTCAATCATCAGGCCGAGCAAGTTCTCGAGGTTCTTGGCATAGAGCTGGGAAGCCGGCGCCGGCATCTCGCTGGCGAGGTTGCGCGGGCCGAGCACCTTGACGCCGTTCTCCACCACCGTCTCCCCCAGTCGGGTCAACTCGCAGTTGCCACCGGTCTCGGCGGCGAGGTCGACGATCACCGAGCCGGGGGCCATGTTGCGGACGGCCGCGGCGGTGATCAGCAGCGGCGCCGGGCGGCCGGGGATCGCGGCGGTGGTGACGATGATGTCCTGTTTGGCCGCGTTCTCGGTCAGGGCGTCGCGCACCTGCGCGTTCTCCTCGTCGGTCAGCGGCCGGGCGTAACCGCCCTCGCCCTCGGCGTCGGGAATGAAGTCCAGTTCCAGCGGGCGACCGCCGAGCGAGGCGATCTGCTCCCAGGCGGCGCGGCGGATGTCGAAGCCGGTGACGATCGCGCCCAGCCGCTTCGCCGTGGCGACCGCCTGCAGGCCGGCGACGCCGGCGCCGAGGACAAGGACCTTGGCCGGTGGCACAGTGCCGGCGGCGGTAGTCATCATCCCGAAGAAGCGGCCCGACTCGCGCGCCGCGATCAGCGTCGCCGCGTAGCCAGCGGCGGCGGCCTGGGAGGAGAGCGCGTCCATCGCCTGGGCGCGGGTCGTGCGGGGGATTGCCTCCATCGCGAAGCTGGTGACGCCGGACGCGGCCAGTGCTTTGTTCGACTCGGCCGCAGTCCAGGGGGAAAGGTGGGCGATCAGGAGCTGGCTCGAGTTGAGCTTGGCGATCTCCTCGCTGGAAGGGGCGGCGACGCGCAGGACCACGTCGGCACCCCACGTAACCTCGCCCTCGACTACGTCGGCCCCGGCCCCCGCATACTGGGAGTCGGGATGGCCGGAGGCGTCGCCCGCACCGGACTCGACGAGCACGTCGACGTGCTCGTTTTTCTTCAGTGATTTGACCACGTCAGGGACCAGCGCGACCCGGCGCTCCCCATCCACAGACTCTTTTGGCACTCCGATTCTCATACCCGTGCGGCGCGGTAGGTTATGCGAAAGGGTCAGCCGCGCGCCTCGACCCCGGAAACCGAGGCCAGGCGCTCGAGGGTGTGAAGTTGCTCAGCCCGATCGACATGGACCGGGGAGACGATCAGGCGGTCGATGCCGGCGCCGCGGAAGCGCTCGACCCGCTCCGCCACCTCGGCCTCGGTGCCGACCAGCGAAGTCGCCTCGACGATCTCATCCGGCATCGCCTCGAAGGCACCGGCGCGGTCGCCGTCCTGGAAGCGCTGCTGGACCTCGTCGGCGACGTCGCCGAAGCCGAAGCGGTGGGCGAGGTCGACGTAGAAGTTGGTTTTGCGGCTGCCCATACCCCCGAAGTAGAGGACGAGACCGGCCTTGACGACGCTCTTCGCCGCCTCCAGGTCGCCGTCGATCGCCACCTGCAGCGAGGGCGAGACCTCGAGATCGGAGCGCTGCCGGCCGCCTTTGGCGAAGCCGGCCTCGAGGTGCTCCCCCCAGGTCGCCTCGAAGGCGTCGACGCTGAAGAAGATCGGGATCCAGCCGTCGCAGATCTCCGCCGCCAGCTCGACCGATTTGCGGCCGATCGCGCCGACGAAGACCGGGATCTCGTTGCGCTCGGGGTGGAAATTGAGCTTCAGCGCCTTGCCCTCACCGCCGGGCAGCGGCAGCGTGTAGTGCTCGCCACTGTGTTCGACCGGGCCTTGGCGGGCGATGATCTCGCGCACGACTTCGATGTACTCGCGGGTCCTGCCCCACGGCTTCGCGTAGGGCACGCCGTACCAGCCCTCGGAAACCTGCGGGCCAGAGGGACCGAAGCCGAAGATGAAGCGGCCGCCGGAGAGTTTGTCGATCGTGGCGCCGGCCATCGCGGCGGCGGCAGGCGGGCGGGCCGGGACCTGGAAGATCGCGGCGCCGAGGTTGATCTCCGTCGTCTGCGCTGCCAGCCAGGCCAGCACACTGACCACGTCGGATCCGTAGGACTCAGCCGCCCAGACCGACTCGTAGCCGAGCTTCTCCGCCGCGGTCACGACCTCGACGGCGTCCTCGCCGGCGGGGCCGATGCCCCAGTACCCAAGGTTCAGTCCAAGCTTCAGAGCCATCCGGGCCGCACCCTATTGAATACTCATCATGGCCACGGTCCAGCCAACCACCGAACAGGGACTCTCCAGCGCTGAAGCAGCCAAGCGGCTGCGCCAGCTCGGGCCGCCGCCGGAGAACTCGTCGCGCTCGACCTCGAGCATCATCGCCGGCAACGTCTTCACGCTCTTCAACGCGATCATCGGCGCTTTCTTCGTCCTCGATCTCGGACTCGGGCTCTACGCCGACTCGCTGTTCGGGCTGATCGCCGTCCTCAACTCCTACATCGGCATCCGCCAGGAGCTGAAGGCGAAGGCGACCCTGGACGAGCTGGCGGTCCTGGTCGCTCCCCACGCCAAGGTCATCCGCGACGGCGACGTGGTCGAGCTCGGCGCCGAGGAGATCGTCCCCGCTGACGTGATCCGGGTCGAGCCGGGCGACCAGCTCGTCGCCGACGGCGAGGTGATCGGCAGCCGCGGCATGACCCTCGACGAGTCGATGCTGACCGGCGAGGCCGACGGGATCCGCAAGGCCGAGGGCGATCGCGTGCTCTCTGGCTCCTTCTGCATCTCCGGCTCCGGCTACTACCTGGTCGACGCGGTCCGCGAGGAGAGCTACGCCGGCCGCCTCGCCGGTGAGGCGCGCAGCTTCCGCCACCCGCCCTCGCCCCTGCAGAAAGAGGTCAACCGGGTGATCATCGTTTCTACCTACGTGATGCTGCCGCTGGCGGCGATCCTGATCCTCAGCCTCAGCGTCCGCAGCGTCGACCTCGAAGAAGCGGCGCAGACGGCGACCGCCGGCCTGGTGACGCTGATCCCGGAGGGCCTGGTGCTGCTGATGAGCGTCACCTTCGCGGTCGCGGCGGTGCGGTTGGCCCGCCGCGACACCCTGGTCCAGCAGATGAGCGCCAGCGAGAGCCTGGCCGCGGTCGACACGATCTGCGTCGACAAGACCGGGACCCTGACCGCCGGCGAGCTGCGACTGACCGGGGTCGAGTTCGCGGCGGGCGGCGACAGCGCCACCGCGCAGGCCGCACTGGCACGCTTCGCCGCCAGCGCCGGCGACCGCAACCGCACTCTGGAGACGATCGCCGACCGCTTCCCCGGCGAGGCCGCGCGGGTCAGCGCCGAGGTCCCGTTTTCCTCGGAGTGGAAGTGGAGCGGCGTGACGCTCTCCGGGAACAGCGCCGGCGCCTCCACCTACGTGCTCGGAGCCCCGGACGTGCTGGTCGAGGCGGGGGCCCTGACGCTGCCCTCCGACCTCGCGGCCAAGCTCGAAGTCGAGACTGCGGCCGGGCGGCGGGTGGTCGCCTTCGGCGAATCAAGCGAGGGATTGCCGGCGGACCCGGCAGCGGGTGGTGCGCCGCCCCAGTTGACAGCGTTGGCACTGGTCGTGCTGGAGGAGACGCTGCGGCCCGACGCCGCCGAGACGATCGCCTACATGCGCGAACAGGAAGTCGACCTGAAGCTGATCTCGGGTGACGCCCGCGCCACCGTCACCGCCGTCGCCTATGCCGTCGGCGTCCCCCAGGAGGCCGGCGTCGTCGAGGGCGCGGACCTGCCCGACGATCCCGAGCACCTGGCCAAGGTGGCGCTGGAGAACACGATCTTCTGCCGGATCAAGCCGGAGCAGAAGAAAGCCCTGGTCGCGGCGCTGGTCGGGGCCGGTCGCTACGTGGCGATGATCGGCGACGGCGTCAACGACGTGCCGGCGCTGAAGCAGGCGCGGATGGCGGTGGCGATGGGCTCCGGCACGCAGGTGACCAAGGGCGTGGCCGACGTGGTCCTTCTCAAAGACCAGTTCTCGCGGCTGCCCGAGGCGATCGGCGAGGGCCGGCGGATCGCCCGCAACATCCACCGCCTTGGCCGCCTCTACCTGACCAAGACCGTCTATGCGGCGGCCCTGATCCTGCTCGTCGCGGTGCCCGGCTTCGCCTTCCCCTTCCTGCCCCGGCACCTGACCCTGGCCGCCTTCCTGACGATCGGCATCCCCTCCTTCGTGCTGGCGCTGGCCCCCTCCGACGGCCCGCTCTACCGCGGCCGCCTGCTGCGAGCCTTGGCCGCTTTCGCGGTCCCGGCCGGGCTAGCGACGGCGATCGGCTCGATCCTCTCCTTCTTCCTCGTCGACACCGTCTTCGGCGGCAGCCTCGAGGCGGGTCGCACGGCGGCAACGACGACGCTGATCGTGCTCGGCCTTTCCTTCGTGCTCTTGCTCGAGCGCGGTCCCGGCCGCGAGCACATCGCGATCCAGAGCTACATGCTGGCCCTGATCGCCGGCCTTGGCGCCCTCTACGCGCTGATCCTCGCGGCCGCCCCGGTGCGCGAATTCTTCGAGATGGAGCTGCTCGGTGCCACCCAGTGGTTCCTGGCGCTGATCTCCGCGGCGGTCGGGCTGACGATCGCCAGCCTGCTCTGGAAGCTGCGGATCGTCGAAGAATGGGAAGCCCCGGCGGAGTCCGAAGCCGCACCCTGACAAAAGTCCCAGCGGATAGTCCGCGATTTTCGACTTTGGGCCAAGAGGGAAAGGGTGTTTTCGCGGGTAGCGTCAACCCATGGCGACGACCTTGGATCCGGCCCGCCTCTCTCCCGGCGCCGGAAAGCACCCGTTCGCCCTGGGTCGCTTCGACGAGGCGTTCGCTTCCACTGGCACCCCCGCGCTCTCCCTACGCGGCTGCGGTGCCGCCCAAGGCCGGCTGGCCGCAGGTCAGTCGGCCTTGGGCGAAGTAACTGAGCCGCCCGTGGGCGGCGGTGGGTAGCGAAGTTCGAGGTCGCGTTCGGGGAAGGGCAACGGCTCCGTCGTGCGTTCGTACTCCGCCAACTCATCCGGGCCCAGGGCCGCGAACGCTTGCTTGATCCGCTCGACGTACTGCCGGCTCACCTGCACGATCAGGTCAGGCGTTTCAGCCCGGCATCGCTCGCGCGCCGCGGCGGTCCCGACGTAGGTGAAGATCCGGTGCGGGATCGCCGGCTCGAAAGCGGAGGAGACGTCGATGCGCGAGTAGTTGACCTCGCGCAGGTCCAGCTCCGCCAGCCGCGTCGCGTCGACCGGGATCGCCAGCCCGTTGACGCTGGACCCCTGCCGCGGCTCGACGTCGAGGTAGGCGACTCTGATCCGCGGTTTGAGGCCGCTGTCGGGATCGAGGAAGTGCTTCTCCGCCTCCGTCGCCTCCCAGTTGTTCATCGCCGCCCCCCAAAAGCGCCGAAAGCCGCGCAGCCGGCCTGGCATTGCCGGAAAGACGTGGGCCCCCTTGACCAGAGGCTCACCGAGCTCGACCAGAGAGCCGTAGCCGAACACGTAGTCGACCGGCGGGCGCTCGCCAGCCATCCCGGAGTCAGCCCTCGCGCGGCGGCAGCACGAACTGGGTGACGATCAGGTTCGCGGCCAGCTTCGGCTCACCGCCGTTGCGGACCCGGTAGATCTTGACCTCGATCACGACCGTGCTCTTGCCCACGTGCAGGGGCTCGGCGACGGCCTCGATCTCGTCGTCCAGCAGTCCGGCGGCGAAGACGTTGAGCTTGAGCTCGATCGTGGTGAAGTTGTGGCCCGCCGGGATGCTGCGAAAGGTCGACCAGGCGGCAACGGTGTCGCCGAGGGCGGTCCAGACGCCGCCGTGGACGAAGCCACCGGGATGCAGGTGGCGCTGGTCGACGACGATCTTTCCCCGCGAGTGGGAGTCCTCGATCTCCAGCGGCTCGATCCCGAGGTCGCCCGGAAAGCTGCCCGGGAGGAAGCTGCGGGCGGTCTCAGCCGTGATCGCCGAGCTGGGATGCGGGGCGGTGTCGCTCATCGTCGCCGCAGCCTAGTCGAGCCCGAAGCCGTCGAGGCCGTGGTCGCCGAAGGGCTCGTCGCGCTCGCGCACGGCCTCGCGGAAACCGGACTCGGCGGCGCGACGGACGAAGGCGTGGCCCTCCTCGGTGTGGCGGGCGATGCCGTCGAAGAAGGTGCCGAGAGTCTGGGCCTGGCGCAGTCCCTGCGTCTCGACGGTCTGGTTGACCAGCAGCTTCATCATCACCAGTTGGTTGATCGGCAGCCGCGCCACCCGCTCCAGCAGCCGCTCGAAGCGCTCGTCCAGGTCGGCCGCGGGCGCCGCCTCGGTCGCCAGCCCCCACTCCGCCGCCTCCGCCCCGGTCAGCGAGTCGCCGGTCAGGAGCAGCCGCTTGGCCCGCATCGCCCCCAGCCGCTGCGCCCACATCGCCGTCGTCGGCGAGCCCCAGACCCGCGCCGGCGGATAGCCGATCTTGGCGTCGTCGGCGATCACCAGCAGATCCGAGCAGAGCGCCATGTCGGTGCCACCCGCGACGCAGTAACCGTGGACCTTGCAGAGCACCGGCTTCTCCGAGTTGAAGAGGCTCATGAAGCCGCGCACGTTGCGGGCCATGAACTGGTAATCGACGACCGGGTCCCAGTTCGACTCCGGCGCGTGGTTGGCGCCAATCGTCGCCGGGTCGAGCGGCGAGCCGGCGGGCGTCTCGACGTCCCCGAGCTCGCTCATGTCGCCCTCCGCCGAAGCGACCAGGTCATACCCGCCGCAGAACCCAGTGCCATTCCCGGCGAGGGCAATGACATGGATCGCCGGATCCAGATTCGCCCGCTCGACGCAGGCCGCCAACTCGACCGGCATCCGCGGCGTAATCCCGTTGCCGCGGTCCGGCCGATCCAGGGTGATGCGAGCGACCCGGTCGCTGCTCTCGTAGGTCAGCGTCTCGAGTCGCATCGCATCGGACCTGCTTAGTTCATCCTCTCCACGAGCATCGCCTTGCCCTGGCCACCGGCGACGCACATGGTCTCGAGGCCGACCTGTTTGTCGTCGGTCTCCATCACGTTGAGCAGCGTGCCCATGATGCGGGCGCCGGTCATCCCGAACGGGTGGCCGAGGGCGATCGCGCCGCCGTGGCTGTTGAGCTTGTCTTCGGAGATCCCGCATTCGTCCATGATCGGGATCACCTGGGCGGCGAAGGCCTCGTTCAGCTCGACCGCATCGACGTCCTCGATCGTCATCCCGGCCCGGTCCAGCACCTTCTTGATCGCGCCGATCGGGGCCACGCCCATCAGCTCCGGCTCGTTGCCGTAGGTGGCGGCGGTGATGATGCGGGCGCGCGGGGTCAGGCCCAGCTCCTTGGCCTTGGTGTCGCTCATCAGCAGCACCGCGGCGGCGCCGTCGTTGAGCGGGCAGGAGTTGCCGGCGGTGACGCCGCCGCCGCCGAAGGCCTCCGGCAGTTCGGAGAGCTTCTCCAGGGTCGAGGAGGCGCGGGGGCCGTCGTCCTTGCTGACCTCGGTCCCGTCGGGCAGGGTCACGGAGACGATCTCGCGGTCGAAGAACCCGTCTTCCTGCGATTTCACCGCCAGTTCCTGCGAGCGCTGCGCGAACTTGTCCATGTCCTCACGGCTGACGCCGTACTTGTTGGCGACGTTGACCGCGGTGATGCCCATGTCGATGTAGGCGTTGGGCTGGCCGTTCTCGCCGATCAGATTCGGGTTGCGATCGTCGGCGCCGGCGGGCTCGGTGCGCTCGTTGAAGCGGCTGACCCACTCGACCCCGGCGGCGATGTAGACGTCGCCCTCGCCGGCCTTGATCGCGTTGCCGGCGTGGCGGATCGCGTCGAGGCTGGAGGAGCAGTAGCGGGAGACGGTGACGCCGTTGACGGTCTGCGGCAGCTTCTCCGAGAGCAGCGAGACGATGCGGCCGATGTTGAAGGCCTCGAGGCCCTGCGGCATGCCGACGCCGCAGAACAGGTCCTCGACCAGGGCCGGATCGACGTCCGGGTTGCGCTCGAGCAGCTGGTCGACGACGAAGGCGCCCATCTCCTCCGGGCGCAGCTGGGCGAGCGAGCCCTTGAAGGCACGGCCGATGGGCGTGCGGATGGTGTCGACGATTACTGCTTCGGGCATTCGGGTCTCCTTAAGCGCTTTGTGAGTGCTGAAGTGCGGGCCGCAGGGTAATTGACCGGGCACCTCGCCGTTTTGTGCGGATTCGCACATTCTCTTCCGGTTGCGTCCCCTACCTGCGTTACATTCGCCTCAATCCACCTCGCGGCGACGCGAGCTTGCCGCGAAGCGGCAGTGAAAGGAGGGCCTCATGCCGGAGGGTTACTGCGTCAAAGAGCGCAAGAAGGTCGAGATCAAAGACGCCAAACAGGTGACCATGAAGAACGGTCGGCCGGCGATCCAGGGTGTCTGCCCCGATTGCGGGACGAAGATCTTCAAGATCGGGAAACTCGAGGCATAGGCGTAAGAGCTTGAACCCGGACTGCATCCGCCACGTAGATGGAGGCGGATGCAGTCCGGAGCACTGAGACGCGAGCGGGACGTGCGCGAGGCCTACGCGGCGCACGCGGGCGAGCTCTACGGGTTCGCGGTCCGCTCGCTCGGCGACTCCGGCCTGGCTGAAGAGGCGGTGCAGGAGACCTTCGTGCGTGCCTGGCGCGCCGGCGATCGCTTCGACCCGCAAATCGGTTCGCTGCGCACCTGGCTGTTCGCGATCCTGCGCAACGTCGTCATCGACCTCGGTCGGGCCCGTGCCGCCCGCCCAGGCGTCGCCGAGCATGGAATCGAGCCCTCGGTCGAGCCGCTCGAGCAGGCACTGCTCTCCTGGCAGGTCGAGGAGGCGATGCGGCGGATCGGCGAGGAGCATCGTCAGGTGCTGATCGAGACCCACTACCGTGGCCGGCCCTACGCCGAGGTCGCGGCCGAGCTCGGCGTGCCGGAGGGGACCGTGAAGAGTCGCGTCTATTACGGACTGCGGGCACTGCGGGTCGTCCTGGAGGAGATGGGCTATGAAGGCTGACGGCTGCCGCGAGTGGCGTCCGCTGCTTGGCGCCTACGCGCTCGGAGACCTCGCACCCGACGAGGCGGCGGGCCTGGAGGCGCACCTCGAGGGCTGCGCCCAGTGCCGCGCCGAGGCAGCGGCGCTGGCCGACGTCGCCCAGCTGCTGCCCTTGGCCGACCCGGCCCGCTTCGGACGTCCAGCGCCACAGCCCTCGCCGGAGCTGGGACAGCGTGTGGCGGCGGCGATCGACGGCGAACAGCGAGTCACTCGACGGCGGCGGCGCTGGCGGTTCGGACTTGCCCTGGCTGGCGCGACTGCGGCTGCCGCCGCAGTGCTGGCGATCGCGATCCTGCCCAGCGGCGGGGACGGTAACCCCGAGCAGCACGTCGAGTTCGCGGCGCTGCCGGCGGGGATCAAGATCGGCGCCACGCTCGAGCCCCACGCCTACGGCACCGAGATCCGCGTCTATGTAAAGGGTGTTCGCTCCGGCACGCTCTGCCAGGTTTACCTGCGAGGCCCGCGCGGGGCCAGAGTGCCCGCCGGGACCTTCCGCTACCGCTGGGGCGAGGACTCGACCGCGGTCCTGAGCTCGGCCCTGGATCTTTCCCGCACCCGGGCACTGGAGATCCGCGCCGGCGACCGAACCTTCGTCGCCCCGGTCAACCCGGACGACTCGACGGCAACCGATTCCCAGAAGGAGGACCTGACGTGAATCCGACCAAGAGCAGTTGCGCGATCGCGCTGCTCGCGATCTTCGCCGTCCTGGCGATCGCGGGCTGCGGCAGCGGTGGATCCGGAAGCGGCTACGGCGGCGGCTCCGAAACGACGAGCTCGAGCTCCGAAGACGTCTCCACCGGGGGCGCCGCAGCGGTGCTGTCCGTCGCAAGCGTGCCGAAGGCCGGCCCGGTCCTGGTCGACTCGAAGGGCTTCGTCGTCTACGACTTCCACAAGGACAAAGGAACCACCTCGTCCTGTTACGGCGCCTGCGCCGAGGGCTGGCCGCCGGTGACGACGGAAGGTGCACCCTCGACTGCCGGGGGAGCGATGGCCGCCAAGCTGGGCACGACCAAGCGCAAAGACGGCACCACCCAAGTCACCTATGCGGGCCACCCGCTCTACACCTTTGCGGGCGACAGCAAGCCCGGCGAAGCTAACGGCAACGACATCGACGCCTTCGGAGCAGAGTGGTACGCGTTGCAGGGCAGCGGCGCCGAGGCCGAGGGCTAAAGGACCGCGGGATCGGCGCTCGGCGTTAGTTCTTGACGCATCTGGGCACTTGAGACAGAGGCCGGCAACGAAACCGTCGCCCCGGTCAGCGCGCGACCGGCCCGCGCCCGGCGACGACCCCAAGGAGGACTTGACGTGCTCGAGATCCGAACTCTCCAGGTATTCGCGTTGCTCGCGGCCGTTGCGGCCCTGGCGCTCGCCGGCTGCGGGGGCGGCGACGACAACACCACCAGCGGCAACGAAGGCGGGAGCTCCGGCGGCGAAGCAGAAACGAAGGCGGAAACCCAGCCCAGCACCAGCGGGGCCGCCGTCTCGCTGTCCGAAGTGCCGAGCGTCGGCATGGTCCTCGTCAACACCGAAGGCTTCACCCTCTACGAATTCGAAAAGGACAAAGGCTCGACCTCGACCTGCAACGGTGCCTGCGCAGAAGCTTGGCCACCGCTGACCACGGAAGGCGCGCCTAAAGCGGGCAACGGCGCGACCGAATCGAAACTGGGCACCAGCAAACGCAGCGACGGCAGCGAACAGGTGACCTACGGCGGCCGGCCGCTTTACACCTTCGCCGGCGATACGAAAGCCGGGGAAGCCAACGGCAACGGCCTCGACAACTTCGGCGCCAAATGGTTCGCCCTCAACGCGCAGGGCGAAAAAGCCAGCCCCTAGGAGGGTCTAGCGCTTGCGATAGGAGATCGAGGGAGGGACGAGCTCGCGGATCTCGGCCAGGAGGCGGGCCGAGAGCGCAGCCGGATCCTCATCTGGACGGGGCTGCCCGCCAGCGGGATCGAAGAAGCGAATCCGGATCCGCGGCCGGCGCGGGAAACCGGTCAGGTCCGAGGTCCCCTCGATCGCGACCAGGGTGACGTGCGCCTCCGGCACCTCGAGCGCCAGCCGGCCGAGACCGCTGCGCGCGCGCAGGACCTTGCCGCGCGAACGGGTCCCTTCCGGGAAGACGCCGATACAGACGCCAGCCCTCAGCGCCTCGATCGCTCGCGCCAGCGCCTCCTTGTCACCCTTGCCGCGCTCGATCGGGATCTGGCCCATCCCGTTGAGGATCGGCGCCAGGCCCCGCACCTTCCAGAGGTCCGATTTCGCCAGCGCCCGGATCTGCCGCCGCTTCACGGCCGCCATCCCGACCATCACCGGGTCCCAGTGGCTGTCGTGGTTGCCGACGACCAGCAGCGGCCCACTCTCGGGCAGCGCCTCCAGGCCCTCAACCTGAAGCCGGGCCCACAGCGCGACCGGCCGGTTGACGGCCATGGCAACGCGATAAGTGCGGGTGCGCTCGCGCATCGGGGCCGTGAGTTCTACGGGATTCGGAGCGACGTCGCTAACTTGAAGGCCCGATGGCGCTGACCGAAGACCGCACCGGAATCGAAGTCGAAGGCCTGGTTCGCGAGTTCAAGAACGGGCCACGAGCGGTCGACGGCATCGACCTGCACGTCGGCCCGGGCGAGATCTACGGCTTCCTCGGCCCCAACGGAGCTGGCAAGTCGACGACGGTGCTGATGCTGACGACGCTGCTGCCCCCGACCGCCGGGACGGCGCGGGTCGCCGGTCACGACATCGTCTCCGAAGGGCCGCAGGTGCGCTCGGCGATCGGCGCTGCCCTGCAGGAGGCGGCGCTCGACCCGCTGCTGACCGGGCACGAGCACATGCGACTACAGACCTCGCTGCACGGGATCCCCAAGGCCGAACGGGAGGATCGCGGCAACGAACTGCTGGAGCGGGTCGGCCTCTCCCGAGCCGCCGACCGCAAGGTCGGGGGCTACTCGGGCGGGATGAAACGGCGCCTCGACCTTGCCCTTGCCCTCGCCCACCGTCCCCGCATCCTCTTCCTCGACGAGCCGACCACCGGCCTCGACATCCAGAGCCGCACCGCCCTCTGGGATGAGGTCTCGCGACTCGCCGCCGACGACGGCGTCACGGTCTTCCTCACCACCCAGTACCTGGAGGAGGCCGACGCGCTCGCCGACCGGGTCGGGATCATCGACCACGGCCAGATCGTCGCGGAGGGCACGCCGTCAGCGCTGAAGGCCGAAATCGGCCGCCCCACCGTCGAAGCCGTCCCCCGCGACCCGGCCGAGCGGGAGCGCATGCTGCAGGTTCTGTCTCGCTTCGGCGAGCCGGCCGGGGCCTCGCCGAAAGGCGGCGCCGTGCGCCTCGCCGGCGGCGAATCGCAGCTGGCCGAGGTGGTCCGCGCACTCGACGCCGAGAACATCGCGATCGAGCACCTGCAATTGCACGCCCCCTCGCTCGACGACGTCTTCCTGACCAAGACCGGTCGCTCGCTGGAGGGCGCCGAGGACACCGGGGAAGAGCCGTTGCCCGAGGGCCAGGAGGCGGTCGGCGCCTCGTGAGCGGCGGCCTCCGCACCCAGGTCGGGCAGCTCGCCCATCGCTCGGTCCTGCGCACCCTGCGCCAACCGGCGCAGATCGTCCCCGCGCTGATCTTTCCGCTGTTCCTGCTGGCAGTTAACTCGGGTGGGCTCCAGGACGCGACCAACCTGCCCGGCTTCCCCACCAGCTCCTACCTCACCTTCGCCCTCGCGGTCCCCTTCATGCAGGGGGCGCTGTTCTCGGTGATGAACGCCGGCACCGACCTCGCCCGCGACATCGAGACCGGGTTCCTCAACCGCCTCGCGCTGACCCCGCTGCACGGTGCCGCGCTGCTCAGCGGCCTGCTCGCCGGTGCGGTCGTGCTCGGGCTGCTGCAGGCGGTGACCTACCTGGTCGTCGGGCTGACCGCCGGCGCCGAACTCGCCGCCGGCCTCGGCGGCGCCCTGGTGATCGTCGTGCTCTCGGTCACCATCACCGTCGCCTTCGGCACCCTCGGCCTCTTCGCCGCCCTGCGCACCGGCTCCGGCGAGGCGGTCCAGAGCCTCTTCCCGGTCTTCTTCGTCTTCCTCTTCCTCTCCTCGATGGCGCTGCCGCTGGACCTGATCCAGACGGACTGGTTCCAGGCCATCGCCTCCGCCAACCCGGTCTCCTACCTGCTGCAGGCCTTCCGCTCGCTGCTGATCGAAGGCTGGAACCTGGGCGAGCTGGCGCTCGGCTTCGGAATCGCCGCGGCGATCCTGGTGCTGGGGATGTGGGCGGCGAGCGCGGCCCTG
Organism: Solirubrobacterales bacterium; assembly: GCA_035694165.1. Classification (GTDB taxonomy): domain Bacteria; phylum Actinomycetota; class Thermoleophilia; order Solirubrobacterales; family 70-9; genus VAYN01. The sequence continues at coordinate 13,472 of DASSFS010000043.1, forward strand.
AAGACGCGGCTGGTGAGGACGTGAGGGGCGGCGCCGATCACGCGGGCTTCCGTTCGGTCGCGCTGGCGATCGCCTGGCGCAGCATCCACATCTTCCTCGGCAACCCGGCCTTCCTGCTGCCGGCGGTCATCTTCCCGCTCTTCTTCTTCGTCTCCTTCGCCGGCGGCCTCTCGGCGATCGGCGAAGTCCCCGGCTTCGACTTCCCCAGTGGCTACACCGCCTTCCAGTTCGTCTTCGTCCTGCTGCAGTCGGCAGCGTTCGGCGGCGTCTTCACCGGCTTCGGCATCGCCCGCGACTTCGAGAGCGGCTTCGCCAACCGCTACCTGCTCGCCGCCGCCAACCGCAGCGGCATCGTCGCCGGCTATGCCCTCGCCGCCCTGGTCCGCGCCATCTTCACCTGGGTCATCCTCACCGTCGTCGCAGTGGTGGCGGGGATGGAGGTCGGCGGCAGCGGCGTCGACATCTTCGGCCTCTACGCCCTCGCCGTCCTCGTCAACCTGGCGGCGACGATGTGGGCGGCCGGCGTGGCGATGCGCGTGCGCTCGATCCAGGGTGGGCCGCTGATGCAGTTCCCCACCTTCCTCGTCCTCTTCCTCGCCCCGGTCTACGTGCCGTTGAGCCTGCTCAGCGGCTGGATCCACGCCGTCGCCTCGGTCAACCCCGTCACCGCCCTGCTCGAGTCCGGCCGCGGCTTCATCTCCGGCGACCCCACCGTCGTCGCCCTCGCCTTCGCGATCGGCATCACCCTGCCGGTCCTCTTCGCGCTCTGGGCCCGCGGCGGTCTGCGCCGCGCCGAAGCAGCCGGCTAAAAACATTCAGGGTTTCTACCGTGTGACGAAAGTCACGCTGCCGGGTACGGCGGAGGAAGAGGCTGCCATCTGGCTTTCTGCAGGGCAATCCCGGCCAATGCCTAGCACTATGCACACGACGAAACTAAAGTGTCATTTGTGACGCAGAAGCCCCTAGAGCTGATTCTCGCCCGCAACCTGATGTCGGCCCTCTCGACTCCGGCCTTTTTGGTCGATGAGGGCGGCGTCCTCGTCTTCTACAACGAGGCGGCGGGAATGATGCTCGGCAAACGCTTCGAGGAGCTCGGCAAGGTCGGGGCGGATGAGTGGGGCCAACTCTTCGGGCCCTTCGACGAGAGCGGCGCGCCGATCCCCTACGACGAGCTGCCGCTGGTTGCGGCGGTGCGCGACGGCCGTCCCGCCCACGGCGAATTCGAGATCCACTCCAGTGACGGCGCCAGCCACGAGGTCGAGGTCTCGGCCTTCCCGATCCTCACCGCGCACGGCTCGCAGGGTGGGATCGCGATCTTCTGGCCGACCGCGACAAACGGCAACGGAGCCCACCCCGCATGAAGGTCAAGCTCTGGGGAACGCGCGGATCGATCCCCTCCCCAGGGCCGGAGACGATCCGCTACGGCGGCAACACCTCCTGCGTCGGCGTAACACTCTCCGACGGCTCGCTGCTCGCCCTCGACGCCGGCAGCGGCATCCGCAGCCTCGGCCTGGCGTTGGCGGCCGAGCCGGCGCGACTGCACATCCTCCTCACCCATCTCCACCTCGATCACATCCTCGGGCTCGCCTTCTTCGCCCCGGCCTTCCGGGCGCAGACCGAGATCGTGATCTGGGGGCCCGCCTCTCCCGAGGCCTCGCTGCGCGACCGCATCGCCCGCTACATCTCCGCCCCCCTCTCACCGGTCGAGGTGCGCGAGCTGCCCTGCGACGTCTCCTTCCGCCACGCACCCGACAGCGAGTGGGAGATCGGCCCGGCGCGGATCCGCGCCGCCTCGGTCGCCCACCGTGGCCCCACCCTCGGCTACCGGATCGACGACGGCGACTCCTCCCTCACCTACATCCCCGACCACGAGCCGGCGCTCGGCGCCGACCTCGACCGGCTCGAGGACGACTGGATCTCCGGCTTCGCCCTCGCCCAGGACACCTCGCTGCTGATCCACGATGGCCAGTACGCCGACTCCGAGTACCCCGACCACATCGGCTGGGGCCACTCTGCCCTCTCCCACTCGCTTGCGTTCGCTCGCCGCACCGGCGCCAAGCGCACCGTCCTCTTCCACCACGACCCGATGCACTCCGACGACTTCCTCGACCGGCTCGGCGAGGAGGCCCAGCGGCGCTGGCAGGAGATGGGCGGCGACGGGTCGGCGATCGAGCTCGGGGCGGAGCGGGACGAGTACGAGCTGCCGGTGCGGGTTCCCAAAGCGGTCGCCCCCGCCTGAGCGAAGCCGGCCGCACGCTAGGCTGCCCGCAAATGCCGTCTCCCGAGATCGAGACCGCAGCCGCCGAATCGGAGCTGATCCGCAGCGCCCTCGACCTGGCCGACCGAGCCCACGCCGGGCAGATCCGCAACGGCAGCGGCGGCATGGCCTACATCCACCATCCGGTCGCCGTCGCCGAGCTGCTGGCGGAACACGGCTACGGCGAGGAGACGGTTGCCGCTGCGCTGCTGCACGACGTGGTCGAGGACAGCGAGACCAGCGTCGAGGAGCTCGCGGCGCGCTTCGGGCCGACGATCGCAGGGCTCGTCGAGACGATGAGCGACGACGAATCGATCGACCCCTACGTGCGCCGCAAGGACGAGCACCGGCAGCGGGTCGAAGCAGCCGGCGGCGACGCGCTGGCGATCTATGCCGCCGACAAGCTCTCCAATGTGCGCGTCCTGCGACGCGCCTACGCGAGCGAAGGCGAGTCCGCCGGCGAAGAGTTCAAGGCGCCGCTGGACGTCAAGGAAGACATCTGGAAGGCCGACCTGGAGATGCTGCGCCGCGAGACGCCGACACCGCCCTTCGTCGAGGACCTAGCGAGCGAGCTGGCAAAGCTACATGCGGCTCGCGCTAGGACGACTCCGTCGGCAGGTCCGGCTTCTGAGCAGAGCTGAAGCGCCGCTTCAGTGGCAGCACGCACCAGAAGAAGGCGAAGGTCGAGGCAGCGGCGACGCCGGTGACGATCGTCGCGGTGGCTCCGAACAGCAGGTCGGTGATCAAGACGATCGCACCGATCATCGCCAAGGCCAGCGCCCCGATGCCGGCGATCGTGAAGCGGTTGGCGAGGACGACGAGGTGGTCCTTCTGCTGCAGGCGGAAGGTCAACCGGTGGTAGGCCGTGGGTGAGATCAACAGCACCGCGGAGATCGCCGTCAGCAGCAGCGTCGCGAAGTAGACGTCCTTCTGGAAAGCGGTGATTTTCGAAAAGTTCTGCTGGAACGGCACCGCCAGCAGGAAGGCGAAGAGCACCTGGACGCCGGGCAACGCAACACGCAGCTCCTGCAGCAACTCGCCGAGGTTGCGGTCGAGACGTTCGCCCTCGCTCTCCTCGCGCCCGGACGGCCGTTCACTCATGCGATTCAGCCTACCCTCGGACGAGATCGTGAACACCGCCCTGATCCTCTTCAACCGCGACCTGCGCCTGCGCGACAACCCGGCCCTGGCCGCCGCAGCCGGCGCGGAGCGGACGTTGCCGCTGTTCGTCTTCGACCAGCGACTGCTCGCCTCCCGCTTCGCGGCGCCGAACCGGGTCGCCTTCATGCTCGAGGCGCTGCGCGATCTCGACAACTCGCTGCGCCTCGCCGGCGGGCGGCTCTTCGTCCGACGGGGGGATCCGGTCGCGGAGGCGATCGCCGTGGCCCGCGAAGCCAGCGCCACCGAGCTGCACGTCAGCGCCGACTACAGCTCCTATGCCCGGGACCGCGAGCGGCGCCTGGCCCGCGCCTGCGAGGAGGAGCGGATCGACTTCCACGCCCATCCGGGCGTAACGATCGTGCCGCCGGGGGCGGTGGCGCCGGGC
>DASSFS010000044.1:0-15299 GCA_035694165.1 Solirubrobacterales bacterium
AGAAGTTCTTCTCCGACCCGACGGTCTACCTCGAGCGCTACCTACCGGATCCGCGCCACGTCGAGGTCCAGATCCTGGCCGACAAGCACGGGCACACGATCCATCTGGGCGAGCGCGACTGCTCGGTCCAGCGCCGCCACCAGAAGGTGATCGAGGAGGCCCCCGGGCCGAAGGTCGACGCCGAGATGCGCGCGCGGATCGGCAAGATCGCCACCGATGCGGCCGCCGCGGTCGGCTACCGCGGGGCTGGCACGGTCGAGGGCATGCAGGTCGGCGACGAGTACTTCTTCCTCGAGATGAACACCCGGGTCCAGGTCGAGCACTGCGTGACCGAGATGGTCACCGGCGTCGACATCGTCCGCGAGCAGGTGCTGGTCGCCGCCGGTGAGCCGCTCTCGATCGCCCAGGACGAGGTCGAGCTGCGCGGCTGGTCGATCGAGTGCCGGATCAACGCCGAGGCGGCGCACAAGAACTTCACCCCCGCGCCAGGCGCGATCACCACCTACCGCGAGCCTGCCGGTCCCGGCGTCCGCGTCGACTCCGGCGTCGAAGCGGGCTCCGAGGTGACGCCGATGTACGACCCGATGGTGGCCAAGCTGATCGTCTGGGATGTCGACCGCGAGCACGCGACGCGGCGGATGCTGCGGGCGCTGGACGAGTACGAGATCGGCGGCTTGACCACCCTGATCCCCTTCCACAAGGCGATGCTGGCGACCGAGCAATGGGCCCGCGGCGAGACCGCCCGCGACCTGATGGAAGATCGCGACTGGCTGAAGTCGACGGCGCCGGAGGAAGTCGCCGCGCCGGAGCCGGAGGACGGTGGCGAGGTCGTCACCCGCGACTACAAGGTCGAGGTCTCCGGCAAGCTCTTCGACGTCAAGGTGATCGGCGAGGCCGGTGCCGGGGGCGCCGCTCCCGCAGCCGCCGGCAAGAAGCCGCCAAAACGGGAGCGCAAGGCCGGCGGCGGCGGCAGCGCCTCCAGCGAGGCCCTGGTCTCGCCGCTGCAGGGGACCGTCTTCAAAGTCAACGTCGAGCAGGGCGCCGAGGTTTCCGAGGGCGACCTGATCTGCGTGATCGAGGCGATGAAGATGGAGAACGAGATCACCGCTCACCGCTCCGGCAAAGTCACTTCTCTGAACGTCGAGGTCGGGGCAGCGGTTTCCAGCGGCGACACGCTGGCAATCATCGAGTAGGGCTTCGCCCTATTTCTGCGGCGGCTGAGCCTGCTGCTGCTGCTCTTTCTGTTTCGCTTCCCGTTCTTCCCGCCGCTTTTCGCGTTCGCGCTGTTCCTTTTCCTTCTGCTGCCGGATCTCGCGCTGCTGTTTCTGGGTCAGCGGCAGTGGTTCTGAGGGGGTCTGGCATTTGCGGCCGACGCAGGAGACCAGCCGTTCCAGTTCGCGGTGGAGAAAGCCGCGGATCGGGTAGAAGTTCCGATCCCGGATCTTGTTGTTCAGCTCGTAGGGGTCCTTGGTGATGTCGTAGAGCTCTTTTTCGCCGTTCGGCCAGGCGATGTACTTGTAGGGGCCGAGGCGGATCCCGACGTAGTCCTTGGGCGGGGCGACGATCGAGGCGCTGGCGCCGCTCGAGCGACTGGCCCTGGCCTGAGGCCTGGTCGCAAGCGGCTGCCCGCCCTGGGCTTCGACGTCGTTGGTCTCGACGAAAGACTCGAACAGCAACGGCCGCCGGGTGCGCAGGGTCGGGTCCACCATGTACGGGACCAGCGAGCGGCCGTCGATGCTTTTGTCGGCGGCGGCGCCGGCCAGCTCGAGGATCGTCGGGGCGAGGTCGATGTTGCTCGCCAGCTCGCCGGTCGAGCTGCCGGGTTTGATCCCCGGGCCGCGGATCAGCAGCGGCAGGTGGGTAGCCGGCTCGTAGGCGAGGAACTTGCCGCCGGTCAGCCGGTGCTCGCCATAGAAGAAGCCGTTGTCGGAGGTGAAGAGGATGTAGGTGTTGCGCAGCCGGCCCATCGCGCCGAGCGTGTTGATGATCTGCTGGACGCCGTCGTCGATTGCGCGCAGCGACTCCAGCGCCTTCTGGTAGTAGACGCGGTAGGTGTGGGTCTCGGTCGGCGAGAGGTAGGAGGCTTCGCGGATGAAGAGCGGCTTGTCGTTGACGTTGCCCTCGTTGAAGCCTTCCGAGGGGCCGTGCGGGTAGGGCGCGCCGGAGAAGGAGTCGTAGTGGCGGGTCGCCGGCTCCGGCCCGGCCGGGCGGCGGAAGTCGCCGTGCGGGGCGGTGTAGTCGAGCTGCACGTAGAAGGGCTGTTCGGCGGGCGTCCCGAACATCTCTTCGCTGGCGATGCGGGTGAAGACGTCGGTCGCGTAGAGGCAGGGGAGGCCGTTGAGCGGCGCGAAAGGACAGCCGAAGTCGTCGCGCTGGCCGTATTCGCGCGTTTCCCAGTTGCCGAAGTCGCCGATCGGGCCTTCCAGCCCGCCGTTGTTGTTGAGCGTGTAGCCGTAGAAGTAATGGTTGGTGTCGGCCTTGAGCACGGAGTGCCAGGCACTCCAGCCGGGCGGCACGGTTTTGCCTTCGTCGAACGGTTCGTCGCCATAGCCGTTGAGGAACTTGCCGACGTGAATCGTGCGGTAGCCGGCTCCCTGCAGCCAGGTGGCGACGTTGTGGCTGTTGGCCTGGCGGAAGCTGAAGCCGGTGTAGCCGCCGTTCGGGGGCACGTTGCCGCGGACGTTGTGGTTGTGCGCGTAGCGGCCGGTCATCAGGCTGACCCGCGAGGGGCAGCAGAGCGGGTAGGAGTCGTAATAGCGGTTGAAGGTGATCCCTTTACCGGCGATCGCGGCCAGGGTGTTCGGCATCGCCGTGATCGGGGCGCCGCCCGGGGGCGTGTAGGTCGCGTAGAGCTGGTCGAGCGTCTGGTCGTCGGTCTGGATCACGACGAAGTTCGGTTTCTGTCCGGGGGGCAGGAGGGCGGCCTGGCGCGTCTTCGAGGCGGCGGCGCCCGGGGCGGCGGCGCTGGCGCTCTGCTGTCCCAGGGCGACGATGAGCACGGCCAGGAGCAGCAGCAGGCTGGCGGCGAATGCCAGCCGGGCGCCGGCGAGGGCGCGCGCTTGAGTCTTGGGGTGCTCGAACCTATTCATAGGGGACAACTAGGGACAAAACCGGCGCCTAGCACCGGAGTTGCGCCCTGAACGCTAGATAACTCTTAGGACGCGCCGAGCTTTTTCGCTGCTTCGCGAAAGTTTTTTACCGTGGCGCTGGGGGCTTTGCGGCCTTCGAGTTTCTCGCCATGGCGGTTGACCCAGATCACCGGCACGTTCATTTTCAGCACCGGAGCGATGTCGGTCGCGTAGTTGGAGCCGATGTGCAGCCAGCCTTTCTTGCCGCCGATCCGCCGCGCGCACTCTTTGAAGTGGACGGGGTCCGGCTTGTAGCTGCGCACCTGCTGGGCGGTGACGACGAGGTCAAGTTCGGTCCGCAGGTGGCGGCGCGAGATCCCCAGCAGTTTGTCGTCGGTGTTGGTGATGATCCCGACGTCGTACTTCTTGCCGAGCCGGTCCATCGCCGCGTTGGCCTCGCGGAAGGGCAGCCAGTAGGCGACGCTGTTGGGCAGGAACTGAGCCCGCGAAGGCTCCACCTCCCAGCCCAGCTCGCCGGCGACTTTGACGATCGTGCGGCGCAGGACCTCGGCGTAGAGCTCGTAGGAGCCGGCCATGATTTCGGCCTGGACCTCGAAGAAGCGGGCGAGGAAAGGACCTTCCTCGAAGCTGAAGCCGTCTTTGGACGCCTCTTTCTTGCAGGCCTCGACGATCCCTTTCTCCCAGTCGATGAGGGTGCCGTAACAGTCGGTGGTCACCCATTTGATGTTTTTGAGACTAGAAAGGGCCATGGCGAGCGCGGCATTATGGCAAGCGGTCTCGGCTGGGGGAGTCACCCTCGGCGACGGCGCGGCCGTCTGGCCGTCTGGGATAGGGTGCGCGACCGCGCCTTCGGGCAGCCTTTTATGGACCTCCTCGAGTATCAGGGCAAGCAGCTGTTCGCCAAGCACGGCATCGCCGTGCCCAGCGGCGAGGTCGCGGCCACGGTCGACGACGCAGTCGCCGCGGCGGAGCGGATCGGCTACCCCTGCGCGATCAAGGCCCAGGTCCTGATCGGCGGCCGCGGCAAGGCGGGCGGGATCAAGATCGCCGCCAACGTCGAGGAGGCGCGCGAGTACGCCGGCGCGATCATCGGCATGGACATCGTCGGCCCGCACGGCGAGGGCCCCTTCCGCGTCGACCAGGTCTGGATCGAGGGCGGCTCCGACATCGCCGAGGAGTACTACGCCTCGGTCATCCTCGACCGCGGCGAGAAGAAGCTGCTGGCGATGGTCTCGGCTAAAGGCGGGATGGACATCGAGGCGGTCGCCGCCGAGGACCCCGACGCGCTGGTCAAGCGCCACATCGACCCGACGCGGCCGTTCACCGTCGCCGCCGCGCGCGAGATCGTTGCCGACGCCGGGCTGGCCGAGGACGCGCTCGAGGGGGCCGCCGACGTGCTGGTGAAGCTGGCCGAGGTCGCCAGCGAGGAGGACGCGACGCTGATCGAGGTCAACCCGCTGATCGTCACCGCCGGCCGCGACGTCGTCGCGCTCGACTCGAAGGTGACGATCGACGGCAACTCCCTCTTCCGCCACCAGGACCTGGCCGAGATCGCCGACACCGTCGAGGATCCGCAGGAGGCGATGGCGAAGGAGAAGGGCCTCACCTACGTCAAGCTCGACGGCAACGTCGGCATCCTCGCCAACGGCGCCGGACTCTGCATGTCGACGCTCGACGTCGTCGCCCAGGCCGGCGGCGCTCCGGCCAACTTCCTCGACGCCGGCGGCGGCTCCAAAGCGGAGGCGATCGTCAACGCGCTGGAAGTGATCGTCTCCGACCAGAAGGTCACCGCGATCCTCTTCAACATCTTCGGTGGCATCACCCGCTGCGACGAGATCGCCAAGGGGATCGTCACCGCCTCGGGCCAGATCGACCTCGGCGTGCCGCTGGTCGTCCGCCTCGACGGCACCAACTCCGAGGAGGGCCTGGCGATCCTGGCCGAGGCCGCTCTGCCGAACCTGCACCAGGAGAAGACGATGCTGGACGCCGCGCGCCGCGTCGTCGAGCTGGCGGGGGCGTCCTCATGAGCATCATCGTCGGCAACGAGACGAAACTGGTCGTCTCCGGCCTGACCGGCCGCGAGGGCTCCTTCCACGGCCTCCGCAACAAGGCCTACGGGACCTACCTGGCGGCCGGCGTCACCCCCGGCAAGGGCGGTCAGGACGTCGAGGGCGTGCCGATCTTCGATTCGATCAAGGAGTCGGTCGAGGAGGCCGGCGCCAACACCTCGATGATCTTCGTGCCGGCGCGCTTCGCGGCGCCGGCGATCGACGAGGCGATCGAGTCAGGGGTAGAGACGGTGATCGCGATCACCGAGGGGATCCCGGTGCTCGACATGCTGAACACGTACTGGAAGGCGAAGGAGGCCGGGGTACGGCTGATCGGGCCCAACTGCCCCGGCGTGCTCTCGCCCGGCAAGGCCAACGTCGGCATCATCCCCGCCCAGTTCTTCGACCCGGGCAAGATCGGCGTCGTCTCCAAGTCGGGGACGCTGACCTACCAGATCGGCAACGAGCTGAAGCAGGCGGGTGAGGGCAACTCCTCGATCGTCGGCATCGGTGGCGACCCGATCGTCGGCTCCGACTTCATCGACATCCTCAAGCTCTACGAGGCCGATCCCGAGACCGAGCTGATCGTGATGGTCGGCGAGATCGGCGGCGACGCCGAGGAGCGGGCGGCGGAGTACATCTCCTCCGAGGTCTCCAAGCCCGTCGTCGCCTACATCGCCGGCTTCACCGCGCCGCCCGGCAAGCAGATGGGCCACGCCGGCGCGATCATCTCCGGTTCCTCCGGGACCGCTCAGGCAAAGAAAGACGCCCTCGAAGCAAAGGGCGTCCGCGTCGGCCAGAGCCCCAGCGAGGCCGCCGCGATCGCCGTCGAAGTCCTGCGCGGCTCCTAACGCTTCAGAAGCTGCCGGATCTCGGCGGCTAGTCGCGGTGCTTCTCGATCCAGCCGCTGGCTGGTGATGCGGATCGTGCGGTAGCCGGCGATGAGGAACTGCGGGTCGCGGGCGCGGTCGCGCTCGAAGGCGGCGCGGTGGCTGTGGTGTTCCCAGCTGTCCAGCTCGGCGACGAGCCTCGCGTCCGGCCAGAGGGCGTCGACCTCGCGGTCGAGGACGTGGACGTTGCGAGCCGGTTCCGGCAGACGATGGTCCCGGCAGAACGCATGGAAGCGCTCCTCGAGCGGCGACCGCCCTTCCGGCGGCGCCTCCATCGCCGCCAGAAGTCGGCGGATCGGCTTCAGCGCTCGACGCCCGTAACCGCGCTCGCAAACCTGCTCCATCTCCCGCACTCGCAGCAGCTTCAGGCGATCTGCTTCCTCCCATGCCTGCTCGAGCCGAGGCAAGGGTTCAACTTCCGCGAAGTCGAACAGCGTCCGGGCCACCGTCGTCACCGGAATCCCACCCTCCTCGGTTCGGTCGTCCGCGTGGAGTCGGCCGCGATGGATCCAGATCCCCTCGCGGCGGCGAAGGCCCTGACGGCCGGCGGGGGCCGTCACGTCGATCGGCCCCCGCCGGGCTCTGGCGAGCCCCCAGAGCGATGCGGCGGTGCGATGGCTGAGCAGCGCCCGCTCTCCATAGGCGAGAACGGCCGCCAGCCGCCGGCCGTTCCGACTCAATCGCGAATGGCCGACCGCGTAGACCTCCCGATGGATCGCGAAAAGCCTGCAGGCGTCCAGCCGCGCCTTGATCGCCTTTTCAGTGAATCCGAGCTCGAGCAGTTGCCGCTGAGCGACAACGCCATGTTGTTGCGTCGCCAGGCGAAACAAGCACCGCTCCCTTTCCCTCACCCCACCCGCTCCCGACAGGCGTGTCTGACTTGCCGGTCCCATATAGGGCCTTAAGGTCAGACACCCCTGCTTTCTCCCCCCCGGGCGCGTTGATTTGGCGGAGTTCGTTGGAGGGTTGGCGTTGCTAGGGTCGGGGAGCGATGGCTGGCGAGACGATTTCTTTTGCGCGGGGCGCTCCGAGCGCCGACATCCTGCCCCACGAGGCGGTGCGGGAGGCGGCTGCGCGGGCGCTGACGGAGGACTGGGAAAAGGCGCTCTCCTACGGGACCGGGATCGGGCATCCGGGGCTCTGTGAGTGGATCGCCGAGCGGCATGGTGGGCTCGAGGCTTCGCAGGTGATGGTCGCCAACGGATCCCTGGAGGCTGGGGCGATGCTGTTCGAGCATCTGCTCGGCCCGGGCGATCGGGTGGTGGTCGAGCAGCCGACCTATGACCGCACCCTGCTGCTCCTGCAGCAGCTCGGCGTCGAGCTGGTGCCGGTGCCCTTGGAGGCCGACGGAATCGACCTCACCGCGCTCGAGGCGGCGCTCGCGGAAGGGCCGATCAAGCTTGCCCACGTCATCCCCAACTCCCACAACCCCGCGGGCTGCACGCTCTCGGCGGAGAAGCGGGTGCGGCTTGTGGAGCTGGCCGCCGAGCACGGGTTCTGGATCTTCGAGGACGACCCCTACCGTGAGCTGCCCTTCGAGGGGGAGCCGCTGGAGACGATGCTGGAGCTGGACGGTGGCGACCGGGTCATCCACGCCTCCTCCTTCTCCAAGACGGTCAGCCCCGGAGTTCGGGTCGGCTACTTGGCGGGCCCCGCCGGGGAGATCGCCAAGCTCGCCAAACGGGCCAACGAGACCTACATCTCGCCGAACATGCTGGCCGAGTCGATCGTCCTGGAGCTCTGCCGCTCGGGTGAGCTGGACCGCAACATCGCCTTTGTCAAAACGGCGCTGAAGGATCGCTGCGACGCCCTTGTCGCGGCGCTGCGCGAGCAGATCCCCGACACCGAGTTCGTCGTCCCCGAGGGTGGCTACTTCCTCTGGCTCGACCTCCCCGAGGGGACCGACACGACGGTTCTCCTGGCCGAGGCCAAAGCCGAGGGGGTCTCCTTCGTTGCCGGCCCCGACTTCATGATCGAGGGGGGCAAGAACAGCCTCCGCCTCTCCTTCGCACCGGTGCCGGCGGATCGGATGGCCGAGGGCGTGCGGCGCATCGCTGTCGCCCTCGAGCGCCTACGCGCCGGCGTCGTCAACTGACCAAGCAGAGCAAGGACGCAGGGAGCGTGGCGTGCTCTGCACGCGAGCGACCGAGGACGCCGCTATGCGCCGGTCAGGTGACGACGATGGTTCCCTTCATGAAGGGGTGGAAGAGGCAGTAGTAGGCGAAGGTGCCGCTTTCGCGGAGGGTGACCTGGCCGGACTCGCCGCTGTCGATGCTGCCGCTTTCGAACTCGCCCGACTCTTTCGAGGTGGCCGTGTGCGGGGTCGAGTCGCGGTTGGTGAAGGCGACCGTGGTTCCGGTCGGGACGGTGATCGTGGCCGGCTCGTAGATGTAGTCGCGGATCGTCACCTCGGCGCTTTGCGCCCGGGCGCTCGAGCCGGAAGAGGTGCGGTCGGTGCCGTCGCCCTCGCCCCCGCAGCCAATCAGGGAGACCGCGGCGGCAGCTAGGAGGAGGGCGGCACCGACCTTGGGATGAGTGGATCCCATGCACTGCATACGCCGTCAGGCGCGGTTCGGATCACCATCTCCCCGACCGGACCGCAGAGGCTGAAATCGAGTGATCCGGGTGGACCGGGATGCCCGTAAGGGGCAGGTAGAAGCGCAATCCAGCGAGGAGACGAAGATGTCAGAGAGCAAGATCATCGACCCGGTCTCGCGCCGCAAGTTCATGGCGCTGGCTGGCGGCTCGACTGCCGCGGCAGCCTTCCTCGCCGCCTGCGGCAGCGACGACGAGATGACCACCGCAAGCACGGCCAGTGCCCGCACCGGCACCAGCGAAACCGCCCAGTTCGGCAAGGGCGACCTGGGCATCCTCAACTACGCCCTCACGCTCGAGTACCTCGAGGCCGCCTTCTACGCCGACGTGGTCAAGAGCGGCCTGTTCAAGGGCGCCGACCTGGAGACGATCCGGAAATTCGGCAGGGAGGAGTCCGAACACGTCACCGCCCTGACCGCCGCGGTCAAACAGATGGGCGGCAAGCCGGCGCCGAAGCCGAAAACCGAATTCCCCCTGAAAAGCGCCAAGTCGGTGCTGGAACTCGCAGGCAGCGTGGAGAACCTCGGTGCCGCCGCCTACCTCGGCCAGGCCGCCAACATCAAGAGCCCGGCAGTGCTGGCGTCGGCGCTGGCGATCCACAGCGTCGAGGGCCGGCACGCGGCGGCGCTGAACACGCTGCTGGGCAAGTCGATCACCCCGGATGGAGCCTTCGCCAAACCGGCGACCGCGAAAACCGTCCTCAAATCCGTTGAACCCTTCATCGTCAGCTGACGCGGCGAGAAACGAGAGGAGCAAGCAGATGAGCCACCAAGAACTTGCACAACCGGAGCTCACCGGCGTCGAGGTGATCGAGGACAGCGGCGACCTCTCCCGCAGCGACGTGATCCTCAAGGGGGCGCTGGCGGCGGGCGCCGTCTACGGCCTCGGCATGGTCGCCCCGTTCGTCCGCACCGCCTTGGCGAAGAGCGGCGGCGGCGACGTCGGCATCCTCAACTTCGCCCTCACCCTGGAGTACCTGGAGACCGCCTTCTACGAGGAAGCGAAGACCCGGGCCAAGGCGCGCGGCGAACTGAAGAGCCTGATCGGGCTGCTGGCCCGCGACGAGAAGCAGCACGTCGACGCGCTCAAGGCGACGGTGATGAAACTCGGCGGCAAGCCGGTCGCGAAGCCGAAGTTCGACTTCCCCTACAGCACCACGGCTGGCTTCCTGAAGCTGGCCCAGACGCTGGAGGACACCGGGGTCAGCGCCTACAACGGGGCCGGCCCGGGGATCAAGTCCAAGGAAGTGCTCGGCGCCGCCGGCTCGATCGTCCAGGTCGAGGCCCGGCACGCGGCGGCGATCCGCCTCCAGAACAACAAGGAACCGTCCCCCAACGCCTTCGACCCGGCGCTGACCGAAGCCCAGGTCCTGAAGGCCGTGGAACCGTTGCTCGCCTAGGACCAGGCGCGCAAGGCGGATGATGGGTGGGGATGACGGCTGAGCGCGACAGAGCGGAGCGGCTGGCCGACGAGGAGCTGATGCCGCTGATCGGGGCCAAGGACCCCGAGGCCTTCGAGGTCTTCTACGACCGTCACGGCGGCGTCGCCTACTCGCTCGCCTACAGGATCGTCGGCGAGCGGGGCGCGGCCGAGGACGTCACCCAGGAGGCCTTCATCTCGATCTGGCGCAGCGGCGCCCGCTTCGACCGCGCCCGCGGCAGCGTCCGCTCCTGGATGCTGAGCATCGTCCGCAACCGCGCGATCGACATGCTCCGCAGCCGCGCCGGCAAAGCGCCGAAGCTGGCGTTCGACGACGACGCGGTCCTCGAGCAGCGCCCGTCCGAGGAGCTGACCGAGGAGGAGGCGATGCGACGGGAGACCGCCGGCGAGGTCCGCGACGCGCTCGGCGGCTTGCCGGGCGAGCAGGCGAAGGTGCTCGAGCTGGCCTACTTCGGCGGCTTCAGCCAATCGGAGATATCGCGGATGCTCGGGGTGCCGCTGGGCACCGTGAAGGGGCGGATGAGACTCGGCCTGGAGAAGATCCGGGGCGAGCTGGCGGAGGGACTGACATGAACGACAACGATCACGCGCGCTGGAACGAGGAGGTCGCCGCCTACATGCTCGGGGCGCTGGAGCCGGAGCAGGCGGCGGCGCTGGAGCGCCACGCCGAGGGCTGCGAGCGTTGCCAGGCGGAGATGCGCTGGCTGACGGCCGCGGTGGACGCGATCCCCGACAGCATCGAGCGGGTCGAGCCGCTGCCGGAGCTGCGAGCGCGGCTGATGGCTGAGGTGCGGGCGGACGTGCGTCCTGTTCAGGCCCGGCCGCCGAAGCGGAGGTGGCTCCTGAGGCCGGCGATCGGCTTTGCCGCGCTGGCGCTGCTCGTCGCCGCGGTGCTCGGCTACGCGATCGGCGGCGACTCGGGCGGAGGCGGCGGCGACAGCACGATCGTCGCCGGCAAGGCGCCGGACATCACCGCGGAGATGGTGAACGAAGGCGACTCCGGCACCCTGCGGCTCGCCAACGTCCATCAGCTCCCGAACGACGAGGTGCTCCAGGCCTGGGTCCAGCGCGACGGCGAAGTCGAAGCCGTCCCCGCTCTCTTCGTCCCCGACCACAAAGGCCGCGCCAGCACCCAGCTCCCCGACATGGAAGGGGTCGAAGTGGTGATGGTGACGGCGGAGCCGAAGGGCGGCAGCGAAGAGCCGACCTCCGAGCCGCTGATCACGATTCCCACTTCCTAGAGGGGCTAGAGCCAAGCCTGGCTAGGACGCAGGAAGGCCGACAAGGGGAGCGCACTTCGTGCGTGACCCGCAGGCGGCCGACCGAGGACAACGCCAGGCGCCGGCTATCGCCCCTCTAGCGGCCGTAGCGGTCCGAGGAAAGAACCAGCTGCTCCGGAATCGCCGCTCGCGGCGGCGGTGCCGGGTCGGCGCGGACCGAGACGGTCTCGGCGACGCTGCGGCTGACCTCGTGGCTGCCGTCGGCGGAGGCGATTGTGACCCGGTCCTCGTCGGAGCTGTCCACCTTCCCCTCGAGGCCGGGATGCAACCCAGCCGCCTTGAGGTAATGCAGCAGCTCCTCGGCCTCGTTCTCGAAGCGCAGGACGATCACGTCGGCGCCGACCTCGACGTCGGCCAGCAGCGACCCCTGCTCGCGGACGCCGTCGATGATCGGGTGGCCGTGGGGGCAGGTGGTGGCGTCGCCGATCGCCGCCCGCATCCGCTCCTCCAGCACCGGTGACATCGCGTGCTCGATCCGCTCCGCCTCCTCGTGCACCTCGTCCCAGGGGATCCCGAGCACATCGGTGAGGAAGCGCTCGATCATGCGGTGGCGGCGGACGATGTGGCTGGCGTGCTCGCGCCCGGACTCGGTGAAGTCGAGCGATTTGTCCGGCCTGCGCTCCACGTAGCCGTCGCCGATCAGCCGGCCGACCATCTCGTGCACGGTCGGGGGAGAAAGCTGCATCGCGCGGGCGATGTTGGCGCCGGTCATCGGCAGCCCGGCCTCCTCCAGCCAGAACATGATCTCCAGGTACTCCTGCTCCGCGACGGTCGCCTCGCTCATCGAATCGATACTAGCGACGCTCGACCAGGGTCGAGACAACCGCCTCGTAGAAGCCGTCGCCCATGCGGCCCTCGGTGACCGTGGCGTTGTCCCAGAGGGAAAGGGCGGCGCGCAGGCCGGGGTCGCGTTCGGGTCCGTTGGCGACGACGAAGAAGCGGCCGACCGCCGCGGCGACCTCGAGATCCTCGACCGAGTCGCCGATCGCGATGCAGTCGGCCGGGTCGTAGCCGCGGGCGCGCGCATGGGCGCTGACGGCGTTGGCCTTGCTGACTATGCGCGGGACCAGGTGGTAGGCGTGGACGGTGCCGTCGATGGCCGGCATCTGGCGCCCGATCGCGCCGTTGTCGAGCAGCCGCAGGTCGTCGTCACCGTGCTCGCCGAGCAGCGCGTTGGCCTCGTCGACATCGACCTTGCCGCGGAAGAGGTGGGAGAGGACGCGGCCATGGTGCCAGGGCGAGTGGTACTCCAGCCGCCCCTGGAAGTGCGCGAACAGCCGCTTCGGGACGCCGCGGGCCTCGATCTGCTCGTAGATCGTGCCGTCCGCCTCGTTGGGCTCCATCTCCCCGGTCAACAGCGTCGTCTCGCCGTCGATCGCGAAGGCGCCGCCGGCTTCGTAGATGTAGGAGGTTTGGCCCATCAGGCGCGCCAGCTCGTGGACCTGCGGCTCGCGCCGGCCGGACATGATCACGACCTCGACCCCGGCCCGCTCACAGGCCTCCAGCCCGCGCGCCTGGGCCAGGGAGAAGCCGCCGTCGGCGTCGCGGAAGAGGGAGGCGCGGTCGCCCAGCAGGGTTCCGTCGAGGTCGGTGTAGACGCAGCGCAGCGGCACTCGGGGGAGTCAACCAGACGGGCAGCGGCGGCAGCCGCCTTGATTGGTGGGAGAATGCGCGCCGATGCGGGGCCATCGTCGGCGCAACAGGGGCGCGGTGCTGCTTGCCGTGGTCGCCTCCGCCTCAGCGGTTGCGGCGGGATGCGCGCTGCTCATCGTCGACGAAGCCAGGGTCAAGTCGATCCCCGGCCTTGCGATCGCCGTCTTCGGCACCTTCCTGACCTCGATGGCGATCATCGCCGCCTTCTCGATCCAGGAAGGCTCGCGCTGGCCCACCCCCTGGGAGGCGCTCGACCGCGCTCAGGTCCCGGCCTGGTTCGTGGTCGCGCTCGGCTCGGTGGTCACCGCGCTCCTCGCCGGCGCGATCGACAGCGCCTTTCTCAGCGCTTTCAGCCTGACCCTGGCGCTGGTCGCCGTGCCGCTCGGGGCGCGGGGACTGTGGGGGCTGATCTCGCTCTCCTCCGATCAGGGTCGCTGGCAGCTCGTGGTCAACCTGCTGGCGCGCTCGATCCTCGAGGCCGGCAGTGGCAGTCGCCCGTCCTCGCCCGACCTCGGCGAGATCGAGACCGACGATCACGTCCCAGCCAGCTTTCTCACCGCCGGGGCGCCGGCCCGGCCGCAGGGCACCGGGATCGCGATCGAGCTGGTCCCGGGGGTCCTGCGCGAATACGCGGACCGGCGCGACCTGGAGGCGATCGTGAGGCTGATCAGCGAGGTCCACGCCGGCGCTCGGCAGGCGTTCGACGCAGGGCCAGCGACCGACTTCGATGGCTACCTGAACAGCGTCGACACGGTGCTCCACACCCAGCGCCAGATGTACGCAGAGCTGGCGGAGCGCGTGCTTTCGGGCCGGCTCAGCGAGGCGACCGCGCGGATCGCGCTGGTGCGGGCCGGGGAGGCGGTGCTCGATACGTCCGGCCACGCCCTGGCGCTCTGCGGCGAGAGCGGCGAGGCGAATCGCCGCCGGGCCGAAACGACGATTGCCCGACACCTGATCGCGCTCTGTCGCCTCGCCGGCGCCGTCGCGCGCGAGGCGAGCCTTCAGCTCCAGCGTCCTCTCTCCACGGAGAACGGCACGGCCCGCAGCAGCGCCGAGGCAACCCGGGCCACCGCCCTGCGCACCAGCTGCACCGACCTGCAGCAGGCGGTGCGGTGGGCCGTCGACAACGATCCGCCGGGGATGAAGATCCCCAGCGACCACGTCTGGCGGGCCGGCCTGTCGGACCCCGACAGTGCCCTTACCTGGCTCTGGAGCACGGCCGAGTCGCAGACCGGGCCCTTTGGCGTCGGTCTCTACGCCAGCTGCGAAATCCTCACCGGCGTCAAGTTCTTCGAGTCCTACTGGGATGGGTTCGACGTCTTCACGACGATCGAGAGGCGGCTCTACGGCGACGGCGGGGGGAACCAGGACCGGGCGGTTGCGGAGGGGCGTGAGGCGGTCGAGCGGGCGGGCGGTCTGCCGCTGATCTCACTGGAGCTGGCCGCCGCGCGGCTGGCGGCAACGCCCCTGCGGGCTGGTGGGAACCCGGCCTTCGACGGCGATCTGTCGAAGGACGACGACCGCCACGTCGCCTGCAACCTCTTCCTCGCCGGCGGCGGTTACAAGCCGCGCGACAGGGATCCGATCGCCGATCTCGCCTGGCTCCTGACCGACCGCCTGCAGGGGAGCCTCTGGACGACTGTGTATGGGCAGCTTGCCGAGCTTCCGGACGCGGTGCTGCTGCCGCCGCTGCGACCGCTCCATCGCCGCCCGGACGCGGCCGCGCTCGCGATCTGCCTGCGGCTGTGCCCCCTGGAGGAGGCAGTTGCCGATGACGCGCTGGCGGCGCTACGCGGGTTCCTCGCGCAGCTGCCGGAGCCGCTGCTCGAGGGTACGCTCGCCCTTGCCCTCACGCTCACCTCAGCGAAGGAGGCGGGGCTTCCCGGCGGCCGCGAGGAGCGCGAGCGCAGCCTGATCGCGGCGGCACGGCTCGCCCGCAGGGTCACCCCGGGGCCGTTGCCGGCCCAGGCCGGCGGGACGGCGCGGGAGCCGGCGCCGGTCCGCGAGCGGGCGCTGCCGGCGTCGCTCGCCCCTTTCGAAGTCGCGCTCGAGCGGATCGAGCGGGCGGAAGCGGGGCTCGAGATCGACCTGCTCCAGTGCGATCGGCGCTGGCTCGAAGAGTGGGCGGAGCTGCGGGCGGAGCTCGACGCGGCGCTCCTGGCCGCAGCGCTGCGCGGCGCCGCAAAGGTGCGGAGGGTGGTCCTCTTCGACCTGCCTCGAGACGCCGACCGCCGAGCGACCAGGCTGCAGTACCGCTGGACCGAATCGGTCTCGGCGGCGGTCGGTTGCTTCGCGCGAGCGGAC
>DASSFS010000045.1:0-6165 GCA_035694165.1 Solirubrobacterales bacterium
CGATGGGCCTATAAGTTGCGTTGAGCGCAACTTATCGGCCCATCAGCGAAAGAAACGGGGTGAGATGGACTTCCAGTTGAGCGACGAGCAGCGACTGATCTCCGAAACGGCGCGCGAATTCGCCGACAAGGAGATCATCCCGCGGGTCAAAGAGAACGACCGCGCCGGCCGTTTCGACCGCGAGCTGGCGAGCAAGCTCGGCGAGGTCGGATACCTCGGTGCCCCGGTCGGGGAGGACTACGGCGGCCGCGGCCTCGACTACATCGGCTACGGCTTGATCGTCGAGCAGGTCGGCCGCGCCGACTCCTCCGCCCGCACGGTCGTCTCCGTGCAGACCTCGCTGGTCGCCGGCTCGATCGAGCGCTGGGGGACCGAGGAGCAGAAGCAGACCTGGCTGCCGAAACTGTGCTCGGGCGAGTCGCTCGGCTGCTTCGGCCTGACCGAGCCCGACACCGGCACCGACGCCGCCAACCTCCGCACCCGCGCGACCAAGACCGACTCCGGCTGGTCGATCAGCGGCCAGAAGATGTGGATCTCGCTCGGCAACTTCTCCGAGGTGGCGTTGATCTTCGCCCAGACCGACCCAGCCAAGAAACACAAGGGGCTCGCCTGCTTCCTCGTCCCGACCGCGAGCGAGGGCTTCTCCAGCCAGGAGATCCACGGCAAGCTCGGCCTGCGCTCCTCCGATACCGCTTCGCTGGCCCTCGACGGCGTCGAGGTCGGCGAGGACGCGATGCTCGGCGAGATCGGCGACGGCTTCAAGGTGGCGATGAGCGCCCTCGACAACGGCCGCTACAGCGTCGCCGCCGGCTGCGTCGGCATCTGCGACGGCTGCGTCGATGCCTCCGTCCAGTACGCCAAAGAGCGCAAGCAATTCGGCGTCCCCCTGGCCCGCTTTCAGCTGGTCCAGGAGATGATCGCCGACATGATCCTCAAGCGCGACGCCAGCCGGATGCTCGTCTACCGCGCCGGTGCATTAAAGGACGAAGGGGTGCCGAACACGACCGAGACCTCGGTCGCCAAGCTCTATGCCACCGAGTCGGCGGTCGAATGCGCCAACCTGGCGATCCAGGTCCACGGCGGCGCCGGCTACGTCGACGACTACCCGGTCGAGCGCTACCTGCGCGACGCCCGCGTCACCACCCTCTACGAGGGCACCTCGCAGATCCAGAAGCTGATCATCGGCCGCGCCGCGACGGGAATCAACGCGATGCTCCCCTTCGAGGAGAGCTGAGCCCGGCCTTGACCGAGATCGTCGAGACCACGGTCGACGAGTTCCACGTCGCCCTGCTCCGCCTCAACCGGCCGGAGGCCCGCAACGCCCTCTCGGCGGAGATGAAGGAGCGCCTGATCGCCGACCTCGAGCGGCTCGACGGTGATCCGGAGGTGCGCTGCATGGTGATCGCCGGCTCCGATCAGACCTTCGCCGCCGGCGCCGACATCAAGGCGCTGGCCGAACGCGACATCGGCGCTCCGGCCGACCCCGAGGGAGCCGCGTTCTGGACCCGCCTGGCGGCGATCGAGACGCCCCTGGTCGCCGCTGTGTCCGGCTACGCCCTCGGCGGCGGCTGCGAGCTTGCCCTGGCCTGCGACATGATCGTCGCCGACCGGGACGCCCGCTTCGGCCTGCCCGAGGTGACCCTGGGGATCATCCCCGGCGGCGGTGGCACCCAGCGCCTGGCGCGGGCGCTCGGCAAGCAGCGGGCGATGGAGTACGTGCTGACCGGGCGCCGCTTCGACGCCGAGATGGCGGCCGACTGGGGCCTCGTCAACAAGACGAGTCGCAAGGGCGCCTGGCTGACCGAGGCGATCGACCTCGCCCGCACGGTCGCCGAGCGGCCCCCGATCGCCACCCGCCTCGCCAAACGCGCGGTGCTGAGCGCCGGCGAAACCGGACTGGCGGCGGGCCTCGAAGCCGAGCGCGGCCTGTTCGACGAAGCGATGGCGACGGAGGACCGGGTCGAGGGCATGCAGGCCTTCCTCGAGAAGCGCGAACCGGATTTCAAGGGCCGGTGACGGTCACCACCATCGGCATCCTCGGCTCCGGCACGATGGGTGCCGGCATCGCCCAGGTCGCGAGCCTCGGGGGGTTCGAGACCGTCGTCTACGACCCCGACCCCGTAGCGCTGGAGGAGGGACAGGAACTGATCGGCGAAGCCCTGGCCAAGGGCGTCGAACGGGACCGCTGGAGCCTGGCCGAAGGGGACGAGGCGGTCGAGCTACTCGACGGCACGACCGCGCTGGGCGACCTATCGGGCTGCGATCTCGTAATCGAGGCTGCTCCCGAGGTCCTCGAGCTGAAGCGCGACCTGTTCACCTCGGTGGCGGCGGTCTGCGACCCGGCGACCGTCCTCGCCACCAACACCTCCTCGCTGCGCGTCTCCGAGATCGCCGCTGGCGTCCCCCACCCGGAGCGGGTCGTGGGAATGCATTTCTTCAACCCGCCGGTGCTGATGAAGCTGGTCGAGGTGGTGGCGACGGAGCAATCCTCCGAGCAGGCGCTGGCGACGACCACTGCGGTCGCAGAGCAGATGGGCCGGATCCCGATCCGGGCCAAGGACAGCCCTGGGTTCGTCGCCAACCGGCTCGCCCGTCCCTTCTCGCTGGAGTCGTTGCGGATGCTCGGCGACGGGATCGCCGACGCCGAGACGATCGACCGCGTCGTCCGCCTCGGCGGCGGCTTCCGCATGGGCCCGTTCGAGCTGATCGACCTGATCGGCCTCGACGTCAACCTGACCATCGCCCGCTCCTTCTTCGCCCAGGGCGGCGAACCAGAGCGCTGGCGCCCGAGTCCAATCCAGGAACGGCTGGTCGAGGAAGGCAAGCTCGGCCGCAAGAGCGGCCAGGGCTACTACAGCTACGGCGACGGGATCGAACGCGAGATCGATCCCGAGCTGGGGATCCTCGCGCCCACGCTCGACCCGGAGAAGCTGGCCCTGATCGACCCCGCCGCCGGCGAGGTCCTGACCCGCCTTCTCTCCCAGATCGCCAACGAGACCGCCTTCGCCCTGGAAGAGGACATCGCCTCGCCCGACGACATGGACACGGCGATGCAGCTGGGCTTCAACTGGCCGCTGGGTCCGTTCGGCCTGGCCGCCAAGATCGGCTCCACGCGTGCCGTCGAGGTCCTCGACGCCCTGCAGGCCGAGAAGGGTGAGGCGTACCGCCCCGCACCCCTGCTGCGCGCCGAAGCGGAACGAAACGGCTCCGTGTGAGCGGCAAACGCAAGCCGGCGTCGGCGCTGACCGCCCAGCGCAACCGCGACGCCGCCGCCTCGCTCCCGCTCGAGGACGAGGAGGACTTCGCGGAGGCGAGGCGGGGCTTGGTCGCCCCGTTCTCGCCGGCCACCGTCAAGAGCGAGGACGGCCGCATCGTCTGGGACCTCGAGTCCTATGACTTCCTCGAGGGGGAGAGCCCCGACACGGTCCACCCCAGTCTCTGGCGGCAAAGCAAGCTGAACCGGATCGCGGGGCTGTTCGAGCTAGCGCCGGGCTTCTACCAACTGCGCGGCTTCGACCTCTCGAATATGCACGTGGTCGAGGGCGAACAGGGGATCGTCGTGATCGACCCCTTGATCTGCGCCGAGACCGCGGCCGCGGCGCTGGCGGTCTACCGCGAGCAGCGCGGCGAGCGTCCGGTCACCGGGCTGATCTACACCCACAGCCACATCGACCACTTCGGCGGTGCCAAAGGCGTCGTCTCGGCCGAAGAAATCGCCGAGCGCGAGATTCCCGTCCTCGCCCCGGCCGGCTTTCTCGCTCACGCGATCGGCGAGAACGTCTTCGCTGGGACGGCGATGGCCAGGCGCGCCGCCTATATGTACGGGGCGCGGCTCGGCCGCGGGCCCGACGGCCAGGTCGGCGCCGGGCTCGGGCAGACGACCTCACTCGGCACCGTGACCCTGATCCCGCCCAACCTCGACGTCACCGAGACCGGCCAGGAAGAGACGATCGACGGCGTGCGAATGGTCTTCCAACTGACCCCCGGCACCGAGGCGCCGGCGGAGATGAACTTCCACTTCCCCGAGCAGCGGATCCTCTGCATCGCCGAGAACGCGACCCACACGATGCACAACACGCTGACCCTGCGCGGGGCGCTGGTCCGCGATCCGCATATCTGGGCGCACTACCTGAACGAGTCGATCGAGCTCTTCGGCGAGGACTCCGACGTGCTCTTCGCCGGCCACCACTGGCCACGCTGGGGCAGCGAGCGGATCGTCGACTACCTGAAGAAGCAGCGCGACCTCTACGCCTACCTGCACGACCAGACCCTGAGGCTGATCAACCAGGGCCTGACCGGCCGCGAGATCGCCGAGACGATCGAGCTGCCACCGAACCTGGCTGCCGAGTGGCACTGCCGCGGCTACTACGGCTCGGTCAGCCACAACGTCAAGGCCGTCTACCAGCTCTACATGGGGTGGTTCGACGGCAACCCGGCCCACCTCTGGGAGCACACCCCGGTCGAGTCGGCGCGCCGCTACGTCGAGTTCATGGGCGGCGCCGAGACTGTCCTGGCACGGGCGCGCGAGTCCTTCGAGGCCGGCGACTACCGCTGGGTCGCCGAGGTCGTCAACCACGTCGTCTTCGCCGAGCCGGAGAACGAGGAGGCGCGGCAGCTGCAGGCCGACGCCCTGGAGCAGCTCGGCTACGGGTCGGAGAACGCGACCTGGCGCAACTTCTTCCTCACCGGCGCCACCGAGTTGCGCGAGGGCGTCGGCGGCACCCCGACCGACTCCGCGCCCCCGGACGTGCTCGCCCAGCTCTCGGTCGAGCAGATCCTCGACGCGATGGCGATCCGGCTCGACGGAAAAGGCGCCTGGGAGGCGCGACTGACGATCAACTGGGAGGTCACCGACCCCGGCGAGCGGCACCTGCTGGAAGTCGAGAACGGCGTCCTCAACCACCGCGCCGACCGCCACCACCCCGAGGCCGACGCAACCCTGATCATCGAACGCCAGGCCCTGAACGAAATGCTGGGCAAAACCGCCGACCTCGCCGAGCTGGCAGAGAGCGGGCGCCTGCGGGTCGAGGGCGATGGCGTCAAGCTGGGCGAACTGCTGGGCCTGCTCGACGAGCCCGACCCCGGCTTCGCGATCGTGACGCCAGAGCGATAACCGGCGGCCGGACCGGGCTCACCCGACGCGCAGGCGGAACATCAATTTATCCGGGTAGCACCAGCTCCAGTCCTCGCCGGGCTCGGCCGAGCGAATGATTGGGTGGCTCGTCTCCCTGTTGTGAGCGGTGGCGTGTTTGCCGACCGAGTTGTCGCAGCAGCCGATGTGGCCGCAGGTCTGGCACATCCGCAGATGCACCCACTGCATCCCGAGCGCCAAGCACTCCTCACAACCGGCTATCTCGGCCGGGAGGTCGACGATCTCAACCGCGTCCAGATGGGTGCATTGCGTTGCCGTGGTCCGAGCCTACCCCGCCGGTCACACGACAAACAACAGGAACCAGACCACAGCGGCCAGCAGCGAGACGGCGATCAGCCGCATTCCCAGCTCGCGGTCCTTGGGCCACTCGATCGCGCCGAGCAGGACTCCGACCGGCGGAAAGAGGACCGCGAGGATGAACGGGAAGAAGAGGCTGAGGCGCTCGCCCATCGCCCCAACATATGGGAAAGCTAGGGAGCGATCTCGACCGGCTCGCCACCGGGCATCCAGTGGGCCTCGACCGGAGGTGGGCTGTCGCGCAGATACCACTCGGCGTCGAGGGCGCCCATGCAGCCGGTACCGGCGGCGGTGACCGCCTGGCGATAGGTGTGGTCGACGACGTCGCCGACCGCGAGCACGCCGGCCAGATTGGTCCGGGTCGAACCGGCCTGGGTGACGATGTAGCCGTCCTCGTCGGTATCGACCTGACCAACGACGATCTCCGATTTCGGGGTGTGCCCGATCGCGATGAAGGCACCGCTGGCCTCTATCTCCTCCTGCTCGCCGGTCTCAGCGTTGCGGAGGCGAACCTTGGCCAGCTTGCCGTCATCTCCGGCGACGAACTCCTCCGCCACGAACGGCGTCTTGAGGTCGATGTTCTCCTTCTCGCGGGCGCGGTCGAACATGATCTTGGAAGCACGGAACTCGTCGCGGCGATTGACGATCGTCAGCTCGCTGGCGTACTTGGAGATGAAGATCGAGTCCTCCATCGCCGAGTCGCCGCCGCCGACCAC
>DASSFS010000046.1:0-19892 GCA_035694165.1 Solirubrobacterales bacterium
TCAACGCCGACGGCAAAACGGACATCATCAGCGCAGAGTCCGAAGGCGGCGGCCTCTACCGCTACATGGTCGGATTCAGCACCGGATCCGGCATCTCGAGCTGGGTCAAAGTCAAGAGCGGGATGAGCTTTCCGGAGAAGATGACTGCCGGTGACTTCGACGCTGACGGCAAGGCAGACATCGTCAGTGTGGAGCCTGAAGGTGGTGGTCTCTATCGCTACATGGTCGGCATCAGCGCGGGTGGAGCAATCGCCAGCTGGACGAAAGTGCTGAGCGGGATGAGCCAACCTCCCATGGTTAGTGTCGGGGACTCCAATGCCGACGGCAAGGCAGACATTGTCAGCACGGAGCGAGGCTGATAAATGCGGAGTGGACTCAGTAGGAGCCGAGGATCGCGGTGGGGCCGGGATGGAACCGCGGTGCGGCCGCTTCGCATTCAGCGCGGCTCCTGGGGCTGGTGTGGTGGCCATCCGCGAGGTTCAGCAGCCGCACCTTGTCCCAGGGGATCGTTTCCGGCGTCGTGACCGCGCCCTCCATCGCCAGGCCGTCCGCTTCGCAGACCAAGCTGCTGCCCTCGATCAGCGGTAGCCCACGCATCGAGTAGTCATCATATTCGAGTCGCAGGGCGCCGTTCAAGTCCCAATCGGCAGTGAAGACAGGCACGCCGAGACTGAGGTTCGCGGGATAGTCGGAGGTGACCACCAGGGTTTCGGGCGGCAGTGTCGGGTAGGTCGCCTTAATTTTCTCCAGCGCCGCCGTCTCGTAGGAGTAGGCGGCATTCCAGACGTCGCTGTGGCGCTTGAGGACGTGGATATAGGCGGCCCCGAGGACAAGCGCAAGGCCGAGGACCAGCGCCGGCGCCCAGTGCCTCAGCGGGTGCAGGTACAAGGAGAGGACGCTGACGACAGTGCCGATGGCTGCGTAGACGATCATGATCAGGCCGATGCCAGCGACCGCGTTGACGCGGTTCGTGGCGGCGTAGAGGCTCGGCGTGTAGAAGATGTCGGCAGGGATGAAGACGACCCAGCCGAGGACGGCGACCGCGAGTCCGGTGGCGCCGAGAATCAGCCACTCGCGCAGGCCCCAGCCGACGACCTTACGCGCCTGTGCCTGAGTGAGGTGGGCGGCGAGGCCGACGGCGAAGATCAGGCTCAGGACGATCAGCGCGGCGGAGGTGGGCGGGCTCGAGCCGAGCGGGTAGGCGGCGCTGGCAAGGACGGTCTGTGAGCCCTCGAAGATTTCGCCGGCGTGGGTGATGTGATCGGAGAGGCCGGAGGTGACGCGAACGGTGTGGGTGAGGTTCCAGGTGCCGGCGACGACGACGACGAGGAGGTCGACGGCCCAGCGCCAGCGGGCCGCGCTCCAACCGACACGCGCGACGTAGATCAACCCGAAGGCGGCGATCAGGGGCAGGGTGATCTCGTAGGTGAGTATCGAGGCGAGGTAGAGAGCTGCCGCTGCCGCGTGCAGGGGCCAGGAGCGGCGGTCGAGCGCGTGCAGCGCCAGCCAGAGCCCGCCGAGAGCGAATGCTAGGGCGACCGAGGGGAGGCTCGCCGCCTCCCAGAAGCGGGTCGAATCGTAGGAGGGGAAGACGATCGTCAGCGCCGCGATCATCAGGGCGTGGAACCAGGGGACGCGAAGCGTCCTCAGCACTCCGTAGAGAAGCGCCGCGACGCCGATCGCCAGCGTCGTGCTGAGGGACAGCTGCAGCACCGTGTCCGCTCCGAACACCAGGTACTTGAGCGGCACGTAGACGGTGAGGCCAGGCCGGTAGGGGGTCGCGTCGTAGAAGAGCTCGACCGAGCGACCGAAGTCGGTTCCTTCGCCAGGGAAGAGGGTGTTGGAGGCATCCGACCAGTCGTCGAGGTGGAAACCGCCGTTGACGATGTGGGAGAGGTAGGCGAGGCCTCCGAGCAGGACGAGGCCGAGTAGCGCCAGCGCGAACTCTCCGCGCGAGAACTCGCGCGGCGCGGTCAGCCCGCCGAGTCTGTCGCCGAGACGTTGCATCCAGAGAGTCGCGAATCATGCCGGATGAGCCGGTCGCCGCTCCGGCAACTAGCCTGCCCGGCGATGTCAGCCATGCAGCAACCCGGAGATGGGTCCGCTACCCGCTCGCCGCTATCGCCGCGCCGCCCTCTCGTCTGGATCTGGGCCCTGCTCTGGCTTGCCGGCGCCGGTTGGATCCTCGCCAGGATCGGTATATGGGACCGCACGCTGTTGAGTGTCGATTACGGCGACATCAAGCTCTACGGGGAATGGGCGAAGCACATCGTCGAAGTCGGGTCGCTGCCGGACGAATCGAAATGGCAATACCCGTCGGGCGCCGCCTTCCTTTTCCTGATGCCACGCCTATTCGTCGACGGCTACGGCGGCGACTATGGCGCCGTCTTCCTGGCGATGCTGCTGCTCTGCAGCCTCATCGTCCTGGTGGCCCTAATCGTCCTGGGCACGAGACGGCGGGAATTCGCCGGCGTCTGGGTCTGGT
Organism: Solirubrobacterales bacterium; assembly: GCA_035694165.1. Taxonomy (GTDB): domain Bacteria; phylum Actinomycetota; class Thermoleophilia; order Solirubrobacterales; family 70-9; genus VAYN01. The sequence goes on from DASSFS010000046.1 coordinate 2,486, forward strand.
TGCTTGCGATGCCGGCGCTGGGCGGGCTGCCAGGGCTCCGCTTCGACCTCGTCCCGACCGCCTTCGCGGTCGTGGCGCTGGTCATGATCCACCGGCGCCCGGGCTGTTTCGGCGCGATCGTCGGCATCGGCGCCATGCTCAAGGTCTGGCCAGTGCTCTGCATCTTCGGAGAGTGGGACCGGCGGCGGCTCTGGAAGTCGATCGCCTGGCTGCTGACCGCGGTAGGCGCGATCCTGCTCGCCAGCGCTCTCGCCTTCGGCGATCCCTTCACCTTCCTTGGCCAGCAAGGTGGCCGCGGCCTCCAGGTTGAAGCTATCGCCGCCGCCCCCTGGCAACTTCGGGACGTGGTGACCGGCACGCCGGTCCCGCAGGAGGTCCGCTACGGCGCCTACGAGATCCCCAGTTCGACTGCCGACACCGTCGCCATGCTGCTCAACTACGCGGCACTCGTCGTCTTCGCCGTGGCTGCGGCCTGGTGGCTGCTGCGCGACCGGGCGATTCGCACCGGCCGCGACGATCTCGCCGACGAGACCGTCGCTCGCGACTTCGTCTTCGCGCTCGTCCTGCTCTTCGTCGCCACCAGCCGCGTGCTCAGCCCCCAGTACATGGTTTGGCTGCTCGGCCTCGCGGCCGTCGTCCTCTGCGCAAGCGACAGCCGCCTGCGCCGCCCTGCTTGGATCGTGGTCGCCGCGGTCATCTTCAGCGCGACCGTGTACGACAATCCCGGCAACACGCTGCTGCGAAACCTGGCGCTGCTGGGGGCGACCGTGGACGCTTGCGTCACCCTCGCTGCGCTGTTGCGCCGCGCACCGAGGTCTAGCTCGGACTTGCTTTCCGCACCCAGACCCGCAGCTGCCGACCATCCGGCAGAACCATCGTCTTCACCCGTTTGAACCCAGCCTCGCGGGCGGCGATTTCGGCGTAGCGCTGGGTCACGATCGGCTCGAAGTCGCCCTCTTCCCGGTTCATCGTGACCAGGATCCCCGGCAGCCCGAGCTCGGGCGCGGAGAGCTGCCGGACGTAGCTGTCGACGGAGTCCGGTTCGGCCTGAAGCTGCGCCATCCAGATGCTCTGTCGGTAGTGCAGTAGGCCGGCCAGGAAAAGGGAGCTGCTGTTGAGGGCCCGGTTCCGCGAGGCGAAGGCGACGGGCTGGTTCACGCCGGACGCCGAGAGCTCGAGGACGGTGGTCGCGAGCTCGCGGTTTGCCTCCCCCCAGCCCTTGTCTCGCTGCACGAACCGGGTCGGCGGCCCTGGCGCCTGGCCGCGGATCGCGCTGACCGCGGCGGGGGTTCCGTTGATCCACGGCAACGATCCGAAGCCGGGCACCGTGACATTGCGGACCTGGGACAGGGAGTCCCAGAGGGTCGTGCTGGCGGCGACGTTGACGCCGACCACCAGGCAGAGAACCGCAAGGGCCGGTGCGAGCACGGCGGTTCGGACCTGCCGCAGCGCGATTACGGCCAGCGGTGGGAGCAGCATGGCGACCGGAAAGGTGAACCCCTCGCCGCCGTTGCGTGAGCTGGTCAGCGCCGCGTAGCAGCCCGCGAACACGAGCGCGACCGTGAAGGCGTCACTGGCAAGCAGGGCGACGATCGCCGCGCGGCGGTCCTTCGCCTCGAGGATGCGGCGGACGGCGATCACGGCGATCGCGATCAGGCCGATCAGAACGAGCGCCGCAAGTGGCACCAGGAGGTCGTTGAGGGTGATCCGATTCGCGACCTCGCGCAGGCGGAACCACGAGAACAGCGAGTGTTCCGGGCCGTAGTAGACGGCGTGGGACCCATAGCCGTAGTCGGTCAGATAGTCGAAGACCGCGTCGAAGCTTGGGAGATACCAGGGGGCGGCGACGGCGAAGCCGGCGACGATGGCCAGGCCGAGGTTGAGCAGGCGGCCACCGATGCCACCCTCGCCAGCCCCGGCTCCACTGCCCCTAACCAGGGCAGTGATGAGCCCGGCGACGAGGACGACCGGGACGAAGGCGACCGTCATCGTCCGTGCCAGCAGCATCAGGCCGAGCGCCACTCCGCAGGCGAGCGCCCAGCGGCGCAGGCGCAGGCCGTCGCTGCGCAACAGCGCGTAGACGGCGGAGGAGAGCAGCGCTGCGACGGCGATCGCGAAGACGTACTCGCGCACGAAGAGAAAGGTTCCGGGGGCGGTGGCGACCACCAGCGCGGCGAGCGCGCCCAGGCGCGGCCCGGCGAGGCGCTCGGCGATCCCGTAGGTGGCGAAGGCGAGCAGGGCCATGAATGCGATCAGCACCACGAACGCTCCCAGGACTCCCGCCTTGATCGAGAAAGCGAGTGAGGTCACCGCGGGTACGAGCGGGGCGTAGGGCGCTTGTGCCAGCACTGAGTCCCACCAGCCGTGCAGACCGCCGTTCTGGAGACCGAAGTGCTCTTGCAGACCGAAGGCGATGTAGCCGGCCTCGTCAATCGTCAGCGGGTAGTCGCGTCGGTAGGTGACCGCCCACCAGATGTCCATGGCGACGATGGCGAGCAGCCCCACCGCAACGACGAGCAGCCAGCGGTACTGCTGTTTCATCCGGAAAGCGGCACGGCGCCGAAGCGCCTCGCCCAGGGGATGTGCACGGGGCGGGGGTGCAGCTCACCGGTCAGCGGCGCCACGTCGCGGATGTAGCCGAGCAGCTCGGGCGGGCCGTAACCCAGTTGCGCCACGTCCTCAGTCGAGCGGGCGAGGAGCTGGTCGCCGGTGACCGGGTGGTAGGCGACGAACAGGGGCCGGCGACCCGGCCGCTCGAGGTCGAACAGCCGCGCGGCCGGCGCCCCCTCCGGCGCGGCGACGGCGGGCGCGGGGCGGGTGCGACGGGCGACGGCCGTGGCGGCACGGCCCATCGCCACCTTGGCGCTCGTCGCCGGACTGGTCATGCCCCGCCAGCGGGCCGGCTCCGCGGCCCAGCGCGCCATGTCGGCGGAGCCCGGCCTCCGCGCCGGAGGCCGGTGGCGCTCGGTGACGACGTAGTCGTCGACGATCCAGACCCCGATCGTGCCCTGCAGGTCGGACTCGGCCAGCCCACCGAGCTCGCACAGCAGCTCGCCCTCCGGCAGCCGGCCGAGCGCGTAGCGATGGCGACGGGCGTCGATGTCGGCCGCCTTGGTGAGGCCGATCAGGCCGTCGCCGCGCGCCGCTGGGGGGCTCTGGCGCGGCTTGGCCGGGAACGGCTCGATCGACCCCAGCGTTTCGATCAGGTCGACTTCGGCCAGCAGCGGGTCCTCGGGGAAGGTGACCAGGACCTCTTCGCCGCTGCCGCGATGACGGGCCAGCGCGAGCACGTCCATCTGCGGGAAGCCGGCGAGCTCGATGTACCCGATCAGCTCGCCGCCCTCCGGCAGCGGCCGGCCCTCGCCGGCGGGGATCAGCTCGTAGCGGTCGCCGACACGCACGACTCGGGCCGTGCCCTGGAAGCTGACGCTGCGCGGCGCTCCCAGGTGATGCTCGGGGACGAAGCCGGTCGGGGGCGGTCCGTTGGTCGCGAGCCGCCGCAAGCCGTTGCGCTCGCGGTAGCGGATCGCGATCGTCGAGAGGGCCGGCACCCAGGTGGGGACGTCCTCCCAGCGGGGCACGCGGTACTCGCCGGCGCCGGGCAGCAGAGCCTGGGCGGCGGGGCGCAGGTCGTAAGGGTCCTTGGCGCTGACCGGGTTGGCGGGCAGCGCTTCGCGGCGCTCCGACACGGGACCGCCCGCGGCGGCCCTGGCGGGGCCGGGTACGTGGCGCCACTCGACCTTGAGCCCGGCTCCCCCGAGCAACCAGGAGAGCGAGCCGACGGGATCGGCGGGGTCGACGGAGAGCCCTCGGGGCAGCGCCAGCTCGGCCGTGCGGCGCCAGGCCAGCGTGTGCGGCGGCGCGTCGGACGGGCCTTCCTCCGCGGCCAGGGTGCGGAACGGGAAGACCCCCTCCGCACCGGCATCGATCAGGGCGATCGCATCGATCTCGTTGTCGGTCCCGCCGGCGGAGAAGCGGCGCAGCAGCTTCTCGCAGGAGGTCCGGTCCCCGAGCAGCTCGACGGGGGCATCGGTGACCGCGAGATAGGCCCCACGGGCCCGCCCGACCGCCTCCGCCAGGCCGTCGCCGGCGGCCAGCAGCTCGACGTCGCCGCAGGTCTGACCCGCCAGGCCGGCGTTCGCGGCGGCGACCGCTTCGGCGTCGAGCTCGCCTAGCGCGACGATCGAGAGCGCCGGGGACTCCGCCGTCTTGACCTCCGCCTCACGACCCTTGAAAGGCGAGATTTCCGCCAGCAGCTCGTCGAAGCGGTCGGGCGAGTGGTCGACCAGGTCGGAGCGGTTGAAGCCCCACTTGCGGTAGAGCAGCGTCGGCTCGCGCGCCGCTTCGCCGCGGACCCCGCGCGCGGCCAGGCGGAGGACGAACTCCCAGTCCTCGTGGCCGAGCTTGATCTCCTCCCGGTAGCGCTCGCCGGCGTCGAAGATCTCGCGGTCGAGCAGCGAGCAGGTGTCGCAGAAGTTCCCGTGCAGAAGCGTGTAGAGGTTGTATTCCGGGACCTCGTAGTAGTCCTCGCGATTGCCGAAGTACTGCAGGTTGGGATAGATGAAGCCGATCTCCTCGCCGGCTTCGCTGAGCTGCGCGACCAGCAGCGCGACCGCGTCGGGAAGCAGTTTGTTGTCGGAGTCGACGGGAAGGATGTAGCGGCCCGAGCAGTGCTCCAGCCCGGCATTGCGAGCCCGGCTCGGCCCGCCGTTCTCGGTCAGGCGGACGACGGTAACGCTCCCGCTCTCGAGCTCGCTCAGCACGGCGTCGAGGCCCGGCTCGGTCGAGGCGTCGTCGATGACGACGATCTCGATCTCGGGATAGGTCTGCTCGCGGACCGACTCGACGCACTCGCGCAGGAACCGGACCTGGTTGAAGTGGGGGATCAGGACCGAGACCAGCGGGGTGCCCTCACGGGGTCGATCGGCGAACCGGATCGGCTCCGGCGCGGGCTCGCGCTCGACGCTCGCGGCCGCTTTCGGCTTCGGCCGCGCCGCGCTCAGTTCCTCGTAGAGCGCCCCGTGGGCATCCGCCATCTGTTGGAGCGAGAACAGCTCGCGCGCCCGCCGTCGCATCTCCGCTCCCCGCTCGGCGCGGTGGGCATCGTCCTCGGCCAGGTGGGCGAGCGCGTCCGCGTAGGCCTCGACCGAGTCGCGCGGCGCCACCAGCGCGTCGCCGGCCTCGCCGAGCAGCTCGCCGATCGCCGGCAGGTCCGGAGTGACGATCGGCAGCCCCATCGCCATCGCCTCGAAGATCACGCAGGGGACGCCCTCGAAGACGCTGGTCAGCAGCAGCACGTCGGTGGCCGCGTACCAGCTCTGCAGCCCCGGGGTGGGGGGGTGCAGCCGGACGTGGTCATCCAGCTTCTCGGCGGCGATCCGGTTCCGCATCGCCTCTTCCAGTTCGCCTTCGCCGACGACGTGGAACTGGATCCGGATGCCCCGGTCGCGCAGCTTGGCGGCTACGCCGAGCATCAGCATCGGGTCCTTCTGGGGCACGAAGCGGGCCGGGAAGAGGACGTGCAGGCGATCGTCAGGAAGCTCTTCGATCGGCTCGATCCGGTCTGGCGAGAACTCCTCGTCGGCGTCGACGCCGGTGTAGATGACGTGGATCCGGTCGCTTGGGATCCCGTACCCGGCAACCGCGTCGGCGACGTGCTGGTTGGAGATCGAGAAGCCGTCGACCAGGTTGCCGAAGCGGGTGGTCACGTAGCGGACGTAGCCGGAGCGGTCGGGCTCCTCGACGTGCAGCTGCACGACCGTGGCGGGCGGGTCCGGCAGGCACCCCAGGTCGGGCAGCAGCTCGAAGGCGATGCGCGAGTTCATGATGTGCAGGGCCTGGATCCGGCGCGACTGGATGAAGTCGAAGATGAAGGCCGGCATGTCCTCCGCCGGCATCAGCTCGGGTAGGACCCAGGTCTCCTCGGCGAACTGCCTGACCTCGTCGATCAGCGGGTTCGGCGAGGGCTGGGTGGTGATCAGCGAGGGGGCGAAGCGATCGCGGTCGATCCAGCGGAACCAGTCGATCGTGTTCTTGTCGCTGCCCCCGAAGCCGACCCACGGTGCCAGGTAGAGGACCGGGATTCGCTCGCTCATGAGCCCTCGCCCCGGCCCGAGACGAGCCAGCGATGGGTCCGGGCGATGCCGGCGTCGAGTGGGGTCATTTCGAGATCGACCATTTCGTGTAGCCGTGTCGTGTCCAGCACTATCTGGTGGACGTCGAAGCCGCGCTCGTCGTGCTGCGCGATCTCTGCCTCTCGTCCGACCTGGCGTTCAGCCAGGCGAAGTACTTCGAGTAGTGAGGTTCCCGTGCCGGAGCCGACATTAACAACCGGGGCATCGCTGCGACCCAGGAGGGCGATCAGAGCCCCCGCGACGTCGCCTGCGTAGACGTAGTCGCGAATCGTGCTGCCGCCGCCGAAGAGGTCGATCGTCTCTCCCCGTTCGATCCGGTCGAGGAAGGTGACGATCGCCCCCTGGCCGCGGCCAGGGCTCTGGTGCTCTCCGTAGACGGTCGAGCAGCGCAGGATCGTCGAGTCGAGCCCGTGCTCTCGGCGGTCCCGTTCGATCTCCAGCTCGCAGGCGAGGTGGAGCTTGCCGTAGGCGGAGATCGGAGCCGTCGGGTCGTCCTCCCGGGCCGGCAGCCGCTCGGGGTCTCCGTAGACGGTGCCCCCGGAGGAGAGGTAGGTAAGCGTCACCCCGGGCCGCTCGCGCAGCGCTGCGAGCACGGTGCGAACGGGGTTCAGGGTCAGCTTGCGATCGAGCTCCGGGTCCCGCTCGGAGTCGACCGGCAGCAGCCCACCGGCGCAGAAAGCGACGTGGTCGACGCCCTCCAGGGCGCGCTCCAGCGTGGCGCGATCGCCGGCGTCCCCAAGGTGCAGGCGGGGCTCGGCGATCGCGGCGATCTCGGGGTCCGCCGGCCGCGAGCGGGTGAGCACGGACGGCGGCCGCCCAGCGGCCGCGAGCTGGGCGACGACGTGGGAGCCGATGAAGCCGCAGCCAACGACCAGCGTGTGCGACACCCCGGCGCTGCCTCTAGGCCCGGCCGATGACGAGGAACTGCTTGCCGAGGACCCTCCAGGCGGCGGGGGTCTTCAGGTACATCCGGGTCAGCGCCGGCGATGGCGGCAGGATGCCGCGGAAGGAGTAGGGCAGGTAGCGGGGGATCACCCGCTCCGGCTCGAAGCCGGCGGCGTAGAGGTGCTCTTCGATCGCCACGTGGGTGAGCGCGACGTAGTGATCGGCGCAGTCCCAGTACTCGTCCGAGCAGTAACGGTAGTTCGGGCCCATGATCGCGATCCGCCCGCCCTTCTCCATCGCGCCGTGCATCTTTTCGAGGAAGGCGGAGATCGCCTCCTGGTCGTAGAGATGCTCGAGGAAGTTGGAGACGAAGACACCGTCGAAGTGGTTCTGGGGCAGCTCGGCATCCATGATCATCGCCGTGATCACTTTCGTGTCCGGCTTGTGCGCCGCCTCCTCGTAGCTGACCGCGTCGACCGCCCAGGTCTCCTTGGCCGGCACCGCGCCGATGAACTCGCCCCGGCCCGCCGCTGGATCGAGGACCTTCTGCGGCTTGCCCATCAGCCCGTGCACGTGGGGCCCGATCTCCTTCCAGACGGCGATCCTGCCGTCCTGGTCGATGTCGCGGAAGCGGAAGCTGTAGAGGCGCTCGTAGTTCATGCTCGGGCGGGTTGTCCTTTCGGTTGCCGGCGCCGCAGCCGTGGCCGGCGGCGGATCGCCCAGCGGAACGGTGCGCTGAGCCGCGGTATTTCGAGGCGCAGGTTGGGGTTCGAGTACGGGTCGACGGCGGTGAACGGTAGCCATCTTTCCCTGAACAGCTCCTTCTCCCATTCCTCGACGTCCGAGGAGCGACTCGAGGACTCGAAGTGGTACATGAACAGATCGGGGTCGTAGACGGAGCGCTTGCCGTTGCGGTGCAGCTTCAGGCAGTAGTCGATGTCGTTGTAGTTGACCGGGAACTCGTCGGCGAGCCCGCCGGCCTCTTCGAAGAGCTGGCGGCGGGTCATCAGGCAGGCGCCGGTGACGGCGAGGCAGTTGCCGGCGACGCGGACGTTGTTGGCGTATCCGGCGAAGCCGCCGTCGAAGCCGTGGTAAGGGTGGCCCGGGAGTCCGCGGTCGAAGCGCACGCCGACGTGCTGGAGGCGGCCGTCCTCGAGCACCAGCCGGCCTCCGACCGCGCCGACGTCGGGCATCTGCGAGTACATGACCATGCGCTCGATCCAGTCCGGCGTGGCGACCTCGATGTCGTCGTTGAGCAGCAGCAGGTGCTCGCCCTTGCTCTCGGCGGCGCCGGTGTTGATCTTGGCCGAGAAACTGAAGGGGAGGTCGTAGTCGACCAGCCGCAGCCGCTCGCCGGCGATCTCTCCCAGCTCCGCGAGCAGCTCTGGGTCGGTGCCGGCGTCGACGACGCAGACGATCTCGTAGTTCGCGTAGGTGGAGGACTCGACGATGCTGCGGACGCAGTGACTGACCAGGACGATCTGCTCGTAGCGGACTTCGCGAACCTGGCCGCCGGTGGGGATGACGATGCTGACCAGCGGTTCGCTGCGCAGCGCCGGGCGCAGGTGGTAGACGCCGGGGTCGTCGGGGTCGCGCTCGGCGCGCGCCTCGATCCCGAGCCGATCGCACTGTGCCTGGATCGCCCGCAGGCCGGCCTCGAAGGCGTAGGGCTTCGCCGCCTCGCCGCCGCCGGCGGCGGAGGTCTCGAGCATGCGCCAGTGGTAGAGCACCCGCGGCACGTGCAGGACCGCTCGCGCCCGCTCGCTTGCCCGCAGCACCAGGTCCCAGTCCTGGGAGCCCTCGAACTCGGGGTCGAAGCCGCCGACCTCTTCGAGCAGCGAGCGGCGGAAGACGCTGAGGTGGCAGGTGTACATCTGGGTCCGCATCCGCTCCGGTGACCAGTCGGGCTTGAGGAACGGGCCGGTGTGGCGCCCGGCGCGGTCGATCTTGTCTTCGTCGGTGTAGACGTAGTCGCCTTCGGGATTGGCGAGCAGCGCCTCGTGGACGTGGGCGAGGGCGTCGGGATGGAGCTCGTCGTCGTGGTCGAGCAGGGCGACGAACTCGCCGCGGACCATCTCCAGGGCGTCGTTGGAGGCAGCAACGATGCCGCCGTTGCGCTGGCGCCGCTGGACGCGGATCCGCGGGTCCTCAGCCGCGGCCAGCTGCAGCATCTCCGCCACATGAGGCGACGGCGAGCAATCGTCGACCAGACAGAGCTCCCAGTCTTCGAAGCTCTGTCCGCGGACCGACCCCAGCATCGCGGCGAGCACGTCGGCGGGGGTGTCGTAGACCGGCGTCAGGACCGAGAAGCGCGGCTCAGCCACGCGGCCGCCCTCGCAGGCGCCGCAGCCCGCGAAGAACCGCTTTGGCGAGGCGCGCCGCTCCGGGGATGCGCTGCAGCCGGTGGGCGAGGCCGAGCAGCTGCTGCAGGTGCGCTTCCAGCGCCGCCAATCGGCCGAGGGCGGTGCCCAGTTCGGCGTCCCTCTCGACCAGCAGACCGCGCAGCCTGACGATCTCGGCATCGCGCTGAGCGAGTTCGTCCTGAAATATGGCCGGGTCCTGGGGCATCGGGAATCTGCTGGAGCGTATGGCAACCTACGGCCCGTGGTGGGGGAACTCTTGCTGTCGCTGGTCCTGCATCTCGCCCTGGCCGGGTTGCCGATGCTCGCCGCCGCGCTGCTCTGCGCGCGCCTCGGAGTCGCCTCGGTGCCGGTCCTCCTGGCCGTGGGCCTGGCGACGGGGGCGGCGCTCGCGATGCTCGCCTTCTGGGCCTACTACGCGAACCACGAGCTCGGCGAATCGCTTTCCTTCTTCGTCCTCTTCGGCTCGGTCCTGGCGCTCGGTTGGTCGCTGTGGGGCGGCCGGATCGAGTCGGGACTGCTGCGGGCCCTGTTGGTGCCCTTCGCGCTCTGGATGCTCGGCGCTGCCTTTCTGCTCTTCCTCGGCTTCATGCACGGCGGCAGCGACCAGCCGCTGGCGATGTCGTCCACCCGTTTCTCCTCGCCGTTGCCCACCGACAACGGAATCCCACTCTTCTTCACCGAATGGTTCTTCGATCACGGCCACCACGGTCTCCCACCCGAATTCCCCGGCGAATGGCAGGCGAGCGACCGGCCGCCGCTGCAGACCGGCTACGCGCTGCTTCAGCACCCGTTCGGCTGGGACCGGGACGGGCTCGACTACCAGGTGCTCGGCGTCGTCCTCCAGCAGCTCTGGATCGTCGGCCTCTGGGCGCTCTTGGTTGCAGCCAAGGTGGGGAGGACAACCCGGGCGCTGGCCGTCGTCGCGGTCCTGCTCAGCAGCGTCGCGATCGTCAACGGGTTCTACGTCTGGCCGAAGTTGCTGCCGGCGGCGCTGATCCTGGCCGCCGCCGCACTCGTCATCACCCCGCTCTGGACCGGGCTGCGGCGGAATCTGCTGGTCGCGGCGCTGGTGGCGGCGCTGCTGGGCCTGGCGATGCTGGGCCACGGGTCGAGCGTCTTCGGGGTCATCCCGCTGGCGCTGATCGCGGCCCTCCGCGGCCTGCCGAGCTGGCGCTGGGTCGCGGTCGCGGGTCTGGTCGGGATCGCTGTCATGGCCCCCTGGTCCGCGTACCAGAAATACGGCGATCCACCCGGGAACAGGCTGACCAAGTGGATGCTCGCCGGGGAGGTCGAAGTCGACGATCGCGGCACCTCGGAGGCGATCCTCGACAGCTATCGGGAAGCCGGCCTCGGCGGCGCCATCCACAACAAGGGGCAGAACTTCGTGACCATGGCCGGCGGCGGGCCGGCGGTGGAGTTCGCCGGCAATGCCGTCGATGCGCTCGGCGAAGGCGATCTCGAAGCGACCGTGCGCGAACTCCGCTTCATCCTCTTCTTCTACCTGCTGCCGTCGTTCGGTCTGCTGCTACTGGCGCCCGTGGCGATGGCCGTCGCCAGCGCCCGCGGCCGGCCGCGGGCGCTCGAGTGGGACTTCTCGCTCACCTGCTTCGCGGTCGTCCTCATCGGCTGCTTCTTCTGGGGGCTGCTGCTCTTCGGCAACTTCCCGTCCAGGGCCGCGGTGCACGTGGGCAGCCTGGCGCTGCCGATCCTGGCGCTGGCGGCGGCCGTCGCTGGACTGCGCGCGACCTTCCCCCGGGCGGCCGTCTACCTCGTCGCGCTGGCGGGGCTGCTGATGCTCGCCATCTACACGCCCTCGTTCGAACCGCCGCCCGGCAGCTCCTACTCGGTGCCCACCGGCTTGATCGCGCTGGCGAGTCTCGCCGGCTTCTGCGCGGTCGCCTTCCTTCGGCCCGCCCGTGAGCCCGAACCTCCCGCCCCCGAGCCCGAGCCGGCGGCGGTTCCAGTGGCCGTCTGAGCGCCTGGGCTTGGGACTAGACTCGCCGGCCGACCGGGCGCCCGAGACGGGCGCCGGCGCGAGCGGATGGAACCTGCGGGATCAGACATCGGAGGCGGCGGCGCCGCGGCGGAGCCGCGGTCCTGGGCGCGGGCCAACGCGCCGGTCCTGGTTCTCGGGCTGGTCGTCGTCGCCGCCAGCGCGCTGCTGCTGAAGCTGGCCGCGGGGCTGACCTTCTACCAGGACAGCTGGGCCTTCCTCATGCACCGGCAGGGGCTCAGCGCCGATGCTTTCCTGCAGCCCCACAACGAGCACATCGTGCTGATCGCCGTGGCGATCCAAAAGGTGCTGCTGGCGATCTTCGGGATGAGCTCGGCGGCGCCGGAATTCGTCGTCATGACCGCCTTCCTCGCCGCCACGGCGGTGCTCCTCTTCGTCTACGTCCGCCGCCGCCTTGGGCCCTGGCCAGCCGTTTTCGCCGCGACCCTGCTGCTCTTCGTCGGTCCCGCCTGGCAGGTGCTGCTCTGGCCCTTCGAGATCGTCTTCGTCGGCTCCTTGACGAGCGGGATCGCGATGCTGCTGGCGCTCGACCGCGGCGACCGGCGCGGCGACGTCGCCGCCTGCGTGCTGCTCGCGATCTCACTCGGCTTCTCCAGCCTCGGTCTCTCGTTTGCGGTCGCGGCGGTGGTCGACGTTGCGCTCGGCCTGCACCGGCGCGGCTTCCTGCGCGCCTACGTCTTCCTCCTGCCGCTGCTGCTGTTCGCCGTCTGGTACCTGGGCTGGGGCAGCAGCGCCGAGAACCACGTCACCGCGCAGAACATCCTCGACTCGCCCGGCTACATGCTCGAAGGGATCGCCGTCTCGCTCGCCAACCTGCTCGGGCTCGGCTCGGCGGGGATCGACGGGCCGCCCTCGCTGCGCTGGGGCTGGGCGCTGTCGGTCCTGGGAGCACTGCTGTTCGTCTGGGCGCTGGTCCGCCGGCACCGCTTCTCCGCTCGGGTCCTGCCGGTCGCGGCGGCCACCGCGAGCTTTTGGGTGCTGACCGCCTCCAACTACACCGTCGGCCGCGAGGCGACGCTCAGCCGCTACGCCTACGCGGGTGGGGTCTTCACCCTGCTCCTGGCGGCCGACCTGCTGCGGGGGGTGCGCTTCGGCCGGGTCGCGCTGTGGGCGGCGGCCGTGGTCACGGCGGCGGCGGCGATCGCCAACCTGCAGCCGCTGCAGGAGGGCCGGGACTTCTTCCGCGAACAGGCGGTGATCACCAAAGCCGACCTCGGTGCGATGGAGATCGCCCAGCGCACGATCGATCCGGGCTTCGAGCTGACGCCGGAAATCGCCGGCACTCCTTCGCTGATCGACGTCTTCGCCCACGAATACTTCCCGGTGGAGCGCGAGTACGGCTCGCCCGCCTACAGCCCGCGGGCCCTCCTGACCGCGCCGCCGCTGGGGCGCCGTCAGGCCGACGTCGTCCTCGTCTACGCCCTGCCGGTGGAGCTGGAAATCGAGCGGGAGACGGCGCTTCCGCCTGGGAGTGGCCCTTGCACCGCGATCGCCCCCGGGAGCGCCCCCCGTGCGGTGCGCCTGGGCCCCGGCGTCGCCCGCGTGGCCGTCGCCCCTGGTCCCGACGCCGCGCTCGGCCTGCGCCGCTTCGCGGCCGGTGAATACCCGATCAACAACAGGGGGATCCCGGGCGGCTCGGTCGTCGCGCTGAGGATCCCACCCGACCGCTCGCAGCAGCCCTGGCTGCTGCGGATAGAGGCAAGGCAGGGGGCTCGGGTCTGCGCCCCGTCGCTATAGCTCCTCGGCGATTTTGGGAGCGTCGCGGTTGAAGATCCAGACGCCGAAGGCGCAGATGGCCACAAATAGGACGGCTGCCGGGATCAGGTAGACGGCGCTGCCGGCGATGCTGGCAGAAGAGGGCTCGTCGGGGTTGATCACCCAGCGCTGGATTTCGTTGAAGATCGGCGCCAGCGGGTTGACCAGCATCAGCCGCTGCAGGGTCTGGTTTTCCAGCACGGTGAGCGGATAGAGCACCGGCGTCATGTAGAAGAGCACCTGGCCGAGGACGGTCCAGATGATCGCGACGTCGCGGAAGCGCACGTAGAGGACCGAGAGCATCATGCTCACCGCCGCCGTCAGCACCGCGATCAGCCCCAGCGAGAACGGGAAGAGCAGCCAGGTCCAGCTCGGGTCGACGCCCCAGGCAAGGACGAAGACGAAGACGACGATCAGGTTCAGCAGCAGGTTGAAGAACGCCGTCAGCACCGTCGCCAGCGGGATCACCAAACGCGGGAACTGGGTCTTGCGGACGATTCCCTCCTGGGCGACCACGGAGGTGACCGAGTTCTGCGTCGCTTCCTGGAAGAAGGAGAAGAGGACGATGCCGAGCAGCAGCAGGACCGGGTAGTTCGGCGTGTCGCTGCCGATGCGGACGATCTTGGTGAAGACGAAGAGGAGGACGGCGAACAGCATCAGCGGCCGCACCAGCGACCAGAGGTAGCCGAGCACGGTGCCGAAGTAGGTGCGCTTGAACTCGGTCACGCCCATCAGCCAGAGCAGGTCGAAGAAGCGCCGACGGCCGCCTCCCAGCGCCGATGGGCCACGCACCTCGCGCAGATCTGCAGCCTGTTCGAGCGAGCTCACTTCTCCTCCGGCGGGCTGACCACGGCCTTGATCTCATGCGCCAGCGAGACGACGCCGCGCGAGGACTGGGTGCCGAAGACGAGGAAGTCGAGCGCGTTGTGGGTGTAGAGGCTGACGTCTTCGCCGCCGGCCCCATGGCGCTGGACGCCGGCGTGGATGAAGTAGCGGCCCGGCGCCAGCGGGTTCTCCAGGGTGGTGTCGATCCGCACCCGCTGTCCGGGATGCACGGTGCTGCTGCCGTCCTCGTTCTCGATCGGGGTCCCGAACTGGAACATTCCCAGTCCCTCGGCGTTGGCGAGGATGAAGCCGACGCTGAGGTCGGCGGTTTCACGCGCGACCTCGATCTCGACCTGGAGGTGGATCGGCTTCGCCTGCTCGATGCTGGTCGTCCGCTCGCCCGCCTCGTCCTCGAGCCAGGCGTCGAGCAGGCGGACGCCGTCGCCGCTGGTTTTCGAGTCGATCCCGGAGCTCGCCGCTCCGTCCTCGAAGTTGAGTCGCAGGTATTGCTCGGCGATCTCTTCCGGGTCGCCGAGGAGCTGGATCTTGCCGTCGCTGATCAGCATCGCCCGGTGGCAGTAGGCCTCGACCGTCGCCATCTCGTGGGTGACCAGGACGATCGTCTTGCCTTCGTCTTTCATCCGCCGGAAGGCGTCGGCGCACTTCTGCTGGAAGGAGGCGTCGCCGACCGCCAGCACCTCGTCGATCAGCAGCACGTCGGCGTCGGCCTGCAGCATCGTCGCGAAGGCCAGCCGAACCAGCATTCCCGAGGAGTAGTTCTTCAGTTTCAGGTCGACGAATTCCTCGAGTTCGGCGAACTCGAGGACGGCGTCGAGGCGGTCGCCGGCTTCGCTCGGGGTCAGGCCCATCATCACGCCGTTGAGGACGACGTTCTCGCGCGCAGTCAGCTCGACGTTGAAGCCGACGCCGAGCTCGATGAAGGGGGCGAGGCGACCGGCCATCCGGATCGTGCCGGCATCGGCCCGGTAGATGCTCGCCAGCAGCTTCAGCAGCGTGCTCTTGCCGGAGCCGTTGCGGCCGACGATGCCGAAGAACTCTCCCTGGTGGATGTCGAAGGAGACGTCATCCAGCGCCTGCAGCTCGCGGAACTCACGGCCGGAGAACATCCTCACGGTCCGCTCCTTGAGCGAGTCGATGCGGTGGGTGGGAATCCGGAAGGACTTCTTCAGGTTCTCGACCTGGATTGCCAGCGGCGCCTCGGAGGGCGGCGTCGGCGAACCGTTGGCGAGCGAGTTGGCTATGGCGTTGTCGACGGGCATCGCGGTGCTCGAGGCGGCGGGCGGGTCAGCCACGCCGCCGCCTGGCGGCGCGGACCTCGCGCTTCAGCTTCGACCAGATTCGCGTCCCGATCCCCGGCGGTGGCGGCGGCGGCGCGGTCGGCGGATTGGGCGCCGGCATCGCCCCGCGCTTACGCAGCACGACCATGAACTCGATCCCCTGCTGGGCCGAGGCTTCGAGGTCGAAGCCCTCGCCAAAGCGCTCGCGGCAGCCGAGGATCAGGCGCAGGAACTCGGCCTGGGTCCAGACATGCATGTGGATCGAGTAGGCCTTCGCTTCGAGCTCTCGCGCCCGCTCCACCGCCCGCTCCTCGGTCTGTCCGTCCTCGATCAGGACCAGGCGGGTCCACTGCTCGTAGTGCTCGGCGCGGGAGCGCTCGGGGCCCTCCTCGTAGTCGGCGACCATGTGCTCCAGGGGGGTCACCTGGCGCCGGAAGTCGAAGGTGAAGCGCTTGTCCGGCACCGCGTAGAAGAGAACGCCGCCCGGCCTGAGTTTTCCGAGATGCGTCTCGATCGTCCTGATCGGGTTCTCGCAGTGCTCGAGGAAGTGGTTGGCGACGATGAAGTCCTGGGAGCTCTCGGCGACCGTCAGCAGCGCCTCGCCGTCGTCGACGATGTCGACCGGGGTCAGGTTCCAGTCGGCCAGCTCCGGATACTCGCGGCGCAGGTCGTCGACCTGCATCCGGTCGACGTAGCGCGGCGTCGCCTGCGCCGGCATCGCCAGCGGCTGGTGCAGCGGCCCGATCTCCAGGCCTTCGCCGGAGAGGTAGCGGGCGGCCAACTCGCGGCGGGCGTCGAAGTAGATCGGGGGGGCTTCGGCCGGCTCGTTCAGCTGCGCCTCCTCCTGGCTGCGGAGCTCGCTCATGCCAGCAGGCTACCTACCGACCCCCACGTCCTGCGACTCCGCCGACTGTCAGGCTTGCGCCCGTGAATGCCGTCCCAGGCGCCGCTGTCGTGATCCCGAGCTGGAACTCGCTGGGCCTGCTGCCGCGCTGCCTGGGCTCCTTGAGCGACCAGGGCGTCGAGGTCGAGCTGCTGGTCGTCGACAACGGCTCCAGCGACGGCACGCTCGCCTATCTCGAGCGGGAGGGCGTGCCCCACGTCTCGCTGCCGCAGAACATCGGCTTCGCGGCCGCGGTCAACCTCGGCGCCAACCGGGTCGCCGCGAGCTCGGTCCTCGTCCTCAACGCCGACACCGCGCTCGAGCCCGGCTGTCTCGGCCGGCTGGTCGAGGCGCTGGCAGAGGACGAGGCGCTTGGCGGCGTGCAGCCGCGGATCCTCCAGCTGGAGGGCGGGGAGGAGGCGCCGCGGGAGGTCGAGAGCGCCCGCCTCTACAGCGTCGGCCAGGCGTTGACCGCCGATGGGCGGGCGCTCGAGCAGGGCGCTGGCGAGACCCAGTCCGCCGCCCTGCTTCAGCGACGCGAGATCT
The DNA here is from genome assembly GCA_035694165.1 of Solirubrobacterales bacterium. GTDB lineage: Bacteria > Actinomycetota > Thermoleophilia > Solirubrobacterales > 70-9 > VAYN01. Next base: position 19,189 of record DASSFS010000046.1, read on the forward strand.
TCGGCGTCTGCGGTGCCGCCTGTCTGCTGCGCCGCCAGCTGTTCACCGAGCTCGGCGGCTACGACGAGAGCTACTTCGCCTTCTACGAGGACGTCGACCTCAACGTGCGAGCGCGGATCGCCGGCTGGCGCTTCGCCTACGTCCCCGAGGCGATCGTCTGGCACGTCGGCAACGCCTCCTGGCAGGCCGGCTTCGAGCGGCCGGGGGCCCAGAACGCGCGCCTGGTCGCGCGCAACCGGCTCGCCACCCAGGTCAAGTTCATGCCGGCCGCGGCTCTGCCACGGATCGCCGCGGTCGAGGTCGGGGCGCTGGCCCGCGCTGCGCACCAGCGCCGCTTGCGAGCGACCGCCGCCGGCAAGCTGGCGGCTCTGCGCTGGCTGCCGCGCCTGCTGCGCGAGCGCCGCCGCCTGCGCCGCGACGGCGACCCGTCCCGCGCCCGCCACTGGCTCGGCGCCTGAGCTCCAAGGTTTGGGTCAGCCGCGCCGGCGCCGGCGCATTGCCAGCGCCTCGCGGGCACTGATGTCCAGCAGCGGCGCTCCGTTCAGCTCGTGCGCCGGGAGCCCGCCGCCTTCGCGCCAGCCGCGCAGGCGCCCACCGATCCCCTTCGCGGTGCGGTCCTTGAGGATCTGGCCGGCGCAGATCGCGCCCTCGGCGGCGAGCACCCGCAGGGCGTCGCCGGGCCGGCCCATGACCCCGTAGCGGCG
>DASSFS010000047.1:0-11172 GCA_035694165.1 Solirubrobacterales bacterium
GCCGTAATTGGCTGGTTCGTGCTCTACGCCAGCTTCATCGTGGTCGTCGCCGCCGGCGCCTGAAGGCACTTCGCGCGGCACGGGTCCCGGTGGGACTCGCCAAAGCCTCCCCGCAGTTCGCGCAGGCGAGTCCCACCCGACCCCCCGCCAGCGCCGCCTAGACGCTGACGCCAGCGACCTGGAAGCGGTTGCTCTCGCCGTCCGGACTGGCAGTCTCAGCGATCCGCGATTCCAGCGCCAGCTCCTTCTCGAAGTCAGCCGCCTCACCATGCTGGAAGGAGACGTCTTTGCCCTCGAGCAGCTCGATGAAGACCTCGACGAAACGGGCGTCGAGCTGTTTGCCGGCGACCCGGCGCAGCTCGACGATCGCGTCGTGGCTGGACATCGGCGTGCGGTAAGAGTCGCGCGCAGTCATCACGTCGTAGGTGTCGGCGACAGAGATGATCCGGGAGAGCTCGGGAATGTCGTCGCCGGCGAGACCGCGGGGATAGCCTTTGCCGTCGATCCGCTCGTGGTGGGCGAGGATGATCTCGGCGACCGGGCCGTAGCCGTCGAGCGAGGAGACCACGCGCGCACCCTGCTGCGGGTGGCGGCGGATCAGCATCCAGTCCTCGTCGGTCAGCGGCACGTTGGCCTTGAGGATGCGGTCGGGGAGGATGAACTTGCCGATGTCGTGGAGCAGCGCGGCGATGTGGACCAGCTCCTCCTCGCGGCGCGAGTAGCCGGCCCGCTGGGCAATTGCCCGCGAATAACGCGCGACGGCGGCGCTGTGGCGTGCCGTCATCTGGTCCCGCAGGTCGAGCGTGCGCAGCATCGCGCTCAACATCCCGACCTGGAAGCTGGCCAGCTGCTTGCTGCGCAGCTCCAGCTCCTCGGCCCGCTGCTGGGAGACCAGCAAGGCGCCCAGCAGGTACTGGAAGGTGACGAGGACGATGCCGAACAGGCCGACCCCGGCGAGCCCAATCTGGTGGAAGATGAAGGCGATACCGACCGCCATCAGCGCGGCGGCCATCTCCGACGGCAGCAGAGGGATCAGCGCAGTTCGAATCTTCTCGATGAAGGAGCTGCGCTCGAGGTAACAGGTGTAGGCCCCGATCATCAGGAAGTTGATCGCCAGGGCCAAGAGGAACGTGCAGAAGACGAGGACGTAGAAGACCGGGTCGGAGTCGGTCACGCCGGCGCGGTCGACGACCTCGGCGAAGGCGAGCCCGCCGACCAGCGGGAAGGTCGCGTAGGTGACGACGTTGTTGAGCAGGTCGTGCGGGGCGTCGCGCCAGCGGAACCAGCCGAAGAGAATCGTGACGACGCCGAGCAGGGCCGCCGGGGCGCCACCGAGGAAGACCATCGCCAAGACCAGGGCGAGGAAGCTGCCGGAGATCTTCACCTTGGAGCTGGTCTGGATCGCGGTCAGGTCGCTGAAGACCGAGAAGCCGAAGAGGATCCCGAACAGCGCCGGGTCCCAATTTGCCGAAGGCGCGGTGGCGACCGCGATCCCGATAACTGCGAGAAGCAGCATCGCCTCGAGGACGATGATCCGAGTTGTGGGTCGTTCTTCTGGCATGTCAGGAACGTGGGGGGACTGGCGACCTGGCCACATCCACGGTTCCGCGCTGGAACCCAAACCCCTGCCGGGGTGTGGCCTGCGGTGCAGATTTCTGCACTACGCAGCAAAAAACTAGCCCGTCAACGGGCTATCGGCAAGGCAGATAGACAGTTTGGCCAGGCTCTTGCAGAGAGCCGAGTACTGCGTCGGCCCTAGAAAACCCGTGCGTAGAACCCCAAGAACGACAAAGGGCGCCAGGGGCGCCCGTTGAAGGAGGGCAGGACGCCCTCGGAAGTTATTGACGAATCTGCTCGATTCGTCTTAGTGAGATCTAGCGGCGGTAGCCCATAATGATTCCTCCGTTGAAGCCCGTGAGTTTGTGCGCTGGACGACTGAACCTGCAAGAACTGCTGGCAACTTTGTAGCACAGGTTTGCTGAAACTTGTGCATCTGCAGGAAAACTTGTGCAGAAATGCAGTAGGACGATTGGCTACCAGTGCGTAGAGCTGCCCTAACCGACCCCCTCCGCAGGCGTGGATTCCGCCGCCTTGCGGCCTCCTACGCGGTCAACGAGCTCGGCGACTGGATGGGGATCGTGGCCCTCTCCGTCCTTGTCTACGACCGAACCGGTAGCGCTTTCGCCACTGCCGTCCTCTTCCTGGGCACGGGATTTCTGCCGGCGATCCTGGCCCCGATCCTGGTCGCGCGGGTCGAGCGGCCGCCGCCGCGCTACGTGCTGCCGGTCCTATATGCGGGCGAGGCGGCGGCGTTCGCCGGCCTCGTCCTCTTCTCCGACCACTTCTCGCTGACGGCGGTATTCATCCTCGCCACCCTCGACGGAGCCCTGGCGCTGGCGGCCCGGGCCCTGACCCGCGCCGTTGCGGCAGCGATGCTCGAGCCCTCCGGCGAACTGCGGGCCGGCAACGCGATCCTCAACGTCGCCTTCACCGGCGGCGCCGCCATCGGCCCCGCCATCGCCGGCCTCGTGGTCGCCGGCTTCGGCGTCGAGACCGCGCTGCTTCTGGACGCAGTCTCCTTCTACGCGATCGCCTGGATCCTGCTCACGGCTGGACCGCTCCCGCAGGCGACTCCGGACGAAGGGAACACCCGGGAGCGGCTGCGGGCGGGCTTCGCCTACGTATCCGAACACGCGCGCCTGAAGCGGCTGATGGTCGCCCAGGGCATCGCCTTCATCTTCTTCGCCGCGGTGATCCCGATCGAGGTGATCTACGCCAAGGAGACCCTCGACGCCGGCGACGCCGGCTACGGCCTGCTGCTCGCCAGCTGGGGAGCCGGCATGGTGATCGGCAGCATCGTCTTCGCGACGCTGCGGCGGGCCCCGCTCCCCTACCTGCTCTTCTTCAGCACGGTCACGATCGGCCTCGGCTATCTGGGGATGGCGGCGGCGCCGGTGCTCGCGACCGCCTGCATCGCCGCCACCGTGGGCGGCGCGGGCAACGGCGTGCAGTGGGTGGCGATCGTCAGCGCCGTCCAGGAGCTGACCGTGGAAAACATGCAGGCGCGGGTGATGAGCGTCCTCGAGTCGATCGGGGCGGCGATGCCGGGAGTCGGATACCTGCTCGGCGGCCTGATCGCGACTGCCGACAACCCCCGCGCGACCTTCGCCTTCGCCGGAGCCGGCGTGCTCGCAATCGCGCTCGTCGTCGCGCCCATACTTGGCTCCAAATGGCCTGAGCGCCTTGCAACCTCCGGTTCAAACGAGCTTGACGGGGGCAATGACGTTGTGCTGGAGTTGATCCCGGGGAGCAGCAGGCCTGTCCAGTCCGTCCAGTCCACCCAGTCCGACTCGGAGGTATTGCCTTGAAGAGATTTTGCGTTCTTGCAGCGGTTCTTGGAATTGCAGCGGTCGCAACTCTTGGATTGGCTTCGTGTGGCAGTAGTAGTGATTCATCGGGCTCCGGCGGCGGCGACTCTGGCGATACGGAGTCGGTGACGATCGCGCAGGCAGCGCAGCCGGATTTCCTCGACCCGGCTCTCTCATATTCGATCCACGGCTGGGAACCGATGTGGACCGCTTACATGCCGCTGCTCACCTATAAACGCGAGGGGGGTTCGGAACTGATGCCGGGCCTGGCCGAGGAGATGCCCGAGGTCAGCGCCGACGGCAAGACCTACGAGCTGACCCTGCGCAAGGGGGTCAAATATTCCGATGGCACCCCGGTCAAAGCCAGCGACTTCGAGCACTCGATCAAGCGCGTGCTCAATCTCGAGTCCGGCGGCGCTCCCTACTACGAGGTGATCGAGGGCGCCGACAAATACCTCTCCGGCGGTAAGCCCGACGCCGACATCTCCGGGATCGAGGCCAACGACAAGACCGGGGAGATCACGATCAAGCTGGTCGAACCGGACAGCGCCTTCAACTTCGTGCTGGCGATGAACTTCGCCAGCCTCCTTCCCGGCGACACGCCGTTCGAGAACATGACGAACGACCCCGCCCCCGGAGTCGGGCCGTACATGTTCACCAAAACGGTGCCGAACCGGGAATTCGTGCTCGAGCGGAACCCGGAATTCACCGCCGACACGATTCCGGGCGTGCCGGTGGCGAACCTCGACACGGTCAAGACCGTGATCACGACGAGCGTCCCGCGGCAGACCCAGGAAGTCATCGACAACAAACTCGACTTCATGCAGGAACCCGTGGCGGCTGACTTCATAGGCGAAATCCTCGATCGCTTCGGCCCCGACGGCAGCGAGGAACAGCGCTACAAGGAATTCACCACGCTCTCCACCTACTACTTCTTCCTCAACACCAAGACCCCGCCGTTCGACGATCCGAAGGTGCGCGAAGCGGTCAACCTCGGCGTCGACAAGCCCGCCCTGGCGCGGCTCTTCGCCGGCACCCTCGAACCGGGCTGCTCGTTCCTGCCGCCGGAGATGCCCGGCTACAGCGAAGAGCTCGACGGCGAGGGCTGCCCGTGGGGCGACCCCAGTCAGCCGCCCGACCTCGAGCGGGCCAAACAGCTGATCAAAGAAGCGGGCGCGGAGGGCACCGAGGTCACGGTCTGGGGCGACAACATCGACCCGACGCCGAAGGTCACTCAGGCATATGCCGACCAGCTCAACCAGATCGGGCTCGACGCGACGCCGAAAATCGTCGACGGCGGCGTCTACTTCCAGACGATCGGCAACGAGAGCACCGGGGCCCAGACCGGCTTCCTCAACTGGTTCGGCGACTTCCCGCACCCGGCGAACTTCTTCTTCCTCGTCGACGGGGCGACGATCCAGCCGACCAACAACCAGAACATGAGCAACGTCGATGACCCGCACATCAACAAAGAGCTGAAAGAACTGGGCCGCGAGCCGGACATCAACCAGGTGACCGACCGCTGGGAGGCACTGAACGAATATCTGGTGGAGAAGGCCTACCTGGTGCCCTACGGCTACCGGAAACTGAGCACGTTCATGTCCGAACGGATGAACTTCGCCGACTGCACGCCGATCAACCCGGTGATCTACAACGACTACTCGCAGTGGTGCCTGAAGGACGAATAGGCGCCGCCCCGATAGGCGCCGCCCCGGCGCGGATAATCACCTCCTGGTGGGTGCGCGTCAGGAAGAGGCCGGGTCAGAGGGGATCGAGTTCACGCTCGACGCCCCCGATGCGCTGGCTGGCGATCCGGCGGAGCGGCCGGGCCTCAGCCCCTGGCGCCTGACCGGGCGGCGCCTGCGCCGTGACAAGTTCGCACTCGCCGCCGGCGTCGTCTTCCTGCTGATCGTCGCCGCTTGCCTGGCGGCGCCGCTGTGGGCCAATTACGTCGCCGAAACGACGCCGGAGGCGAACCATCTCTCCGACAAAGTCCTGATCGACGGCAAGCCGACCGAAGTCGTCGACCTGCGCGGCACCCCGATCGGGCCAACCTGGAGTGACCATTTCTTTCTCGGTGCCGACGGCAATGGTCGCGACATCATGGTGCGGCTGCTCTACGGCGGCCGCAACTCGCTGATGGTCGGGCTGGTGGCGGCGCTCGGGACGATTGCAATCGGCCTCGTCCTCGGCCTGCTCGCCGGCTACTACCGCGGCCGCGCCGACAGCGTTATCCGCGGCGTGCTCGACGTGATCTGGGCCTTCCCGGTCGTCCTGCTCGGCGTTGCCCTCGGCACCGCGCTCGCCCTCGGCGGGCTCCAGATCGGCCCGGTGACGATCGAGGGCGACTCGCTGGCGATCCCGATCCTGATCATCGCCGTGATCTACATCCCCTATCTGGCGCGCCCGGTCAGAGGGCAGGCGCTGGCGCTGCGCGAGCGCGAATTCGTCGAGGCGGCGCGGGCGCAGGGCATGGGCTCGCTGCGCGTCGTCTTCAGCGAGGTGCTGCCGAACGTCGCCTCCACCCTGGTCGTCTTCCTGCCGCTGCTGGTGGCCAACGCGATCCTGCTCGAGGCCTCGCTCTCCTTCCTCGGCGCCGGGGTGCAGCCGCCGAACCCCTCCTGGGGGACGATGATCGCCGAAGGGGTCGAGCGGATCTCCAGCGCGCCGCACCTGACGATCGTGCCCGGCGCGTTGCTGGTGGCGTCGGTGCTCTCGCTCAACATCTTCGGCGAGGGCGTGCGCGACGCGCTCGACCCGCGCGCGAAGGTGAGGATCGAGCACTGATGCGCTCCGAGATGGCCCGCTTCGTCGTCCGCCGGCTGCTCTCGATGCTGCTGGTCCTGTTCGCCGTCTCGGTGATCGTCTTCCTGATCTTCAACGTGATCCCCAACGGCGACCCGGCGGTGCGGATGGCGGGCAAGATCCCGACCGAGACCCAGATCGAAGCGATCCGCGAGGAGTGGGGCTTCGACGAACCGCTCTACGTCCAGTACGCGACGATGATGAAGAACCTCTTCACCGGCGAGACCGTCTCCTACTCGACCCAGCAGAGCGTCACCGAAGAAATCTGGCGGGGGCTGCCGCGCACCCTCTCGCTGGCGGTCGGGGCGGCGCTGATCTGGATGGCCTTCGCGATCGCGCTCGGCCTCTACAGCGCCCTGCGCGCCGGCCGCTTCTCGGACCGGCTGCTCGCGGTGCTGGCGCTGGTCGGGATCTCGATGCCGGTCTTCTGGCTCGGCGCGCTGATGAGCTACTACCTGGGAAGCAAGGCGGGGATCTTCCCCGAAGGCGGATACGTCGAATTCACCGCCAACCCGCTCGACTGGTTCTGGCACCTGGTAATGCCTTGGACCGCGCTGTCGGTGCTGTTCATCGGCTTCTACTCGCGAGTGCTGCGCTCCGACATTATCGAGACGATGGGCGAGGACTACGTGCGCACCGCCCGCGCCAAGGGGCTCTCAGAACGGCAGGTCCTGACCAAGCACGTGCTGCGCAACTCGCTGATCCCGATCATCACCCTCTGGGGGCTCGACTTCGGCGCCGTGATCGGCGGCGCCGCGATCCTCACCGAGACGGTCTTCGGACTGCAGGGCGTCGGCGAGTATGCAGCCGAAGCGGTCAGCGGGTTCGACCTGCCGCCGATCATGGCGGTGACCATGTTCGGCGCCTTCTTCATCGTCGCCTTCAACACCCTGGTCGACATCGCCTACGCGGCGCTCGACCCGCGGATCCGACTCGAAGGAGAGGCGGCCAAATGAGCGCCCCCGCTCCCCTGCTCGACGTCCGCGAGCTCGCGGTCTCCTTCAGCACCGAGGAAGGCGTCGTGGGCGCGGTCGACCGGGTCAGCTTCGAGCTCAACGCCGGCGAGGTGCTCGCGGTGGTCGGCGAGTCGGGCAGCGGCAAGTCGGTGACCGCGACGACGCTAATGGGCCTGACCCGCGGCCCCAACGCGACGATCTCCGGCACCGCGACCTTCGAGGGGACGGAGCTGGTGGCCGCCGGCGACGAGGAGCTGCGTCGCCTCCGCGGCAACCGCATGGCGATGATCTTCCAGGACCCGATGAGCTCACTCGACCCGGTCTACCGCGTGGTCGATCAGATCGTCGAGCAGATTCGCGCCCATCGCGATGTCAGTTCCCAGGAGGCGCGGGAACGGGCGATCGAGCTGCTCGACGCGGTCGGCATCCCGGAAGCGGCGAAGCGCGCCGACTCCTACCCGCATGAGTTCTCCGGCGGCATGCGCCAGCGGGTGATGATCGCGATGGCGCTCTCGCTGGAGCCGGCGCTGCTGATCGCCGACGAGCCGACCACCGCGCTCGACGTCACCGTCCAGGCGCAGATCATCGACCTGCTGCGGAGCCTGAACGAGCGGCGCGGGCTCTCGATCCTGCTGATCACCCACGACATCGGTGTCGTCGCCGAAATCGCCGATCGCGTTGCGGTCATGTACGGCGGGCGGATCGTCGAGTACGGGACCCTGGACGAGATCTTCTACGAACCCCAGCACCCCTACACCTGGGGATTGCTGAACTCGCTGACCCGGATCGACCGGCCGCGGCCGAAACGGCTGCCGCAGATCCCCGGCATGCCGCCGTCGCTGCTGGCGCCGCCGCGGGGTTGCCACTTCCGCCCCCGCTGCCCGCACGCCTTCGACCACTGCACCGAGGTTCCAGAGCTGTCGGCCCGCCTCGTCGACTCCCCGGCCCACCTCGACCGCTGCTGGCTGGAGCCGGAGCGGAAGCGAGAGCTGCGCGCCGCCGACGGCCGCGACGCCCTGGAGCAGCCGCGATGAACGGCGCCGGCGAGCCGCTGCTCGAGATCCGCAACCTGGTCAAGCACTTCCCGGTCAAGTCGGGGGTCCTGTTCAGTCGCGAGGTCGATCGGGTCAGGGCGGTCGACGGCGTCGATCTCACCGTCGCCGCCGGCGAAACCCTCGGCCTCGTCGGCGAGTCCGGCTCCGGCAAGTCGACCCTCTGTCGGGCGGTGCTGCAACTGGTCGAGCCGACCTCGGGCTCGGTCCGCTTCGAGGGCCGCGAGCTGGTCGGCCTGCGTCAGCGCCAGCTGCGCCCACTGCGGCGCGACATGCAGATGATCTTCCAGGACCCGTATGCATCGCTTAACCCGCGACGCCGGGTCGGCCAGATCGTCGGCGGTCCGATCAAGCTCAACGGCCTCGCCTCCGGGGCGGAGCTGCGGCGCCAGGTCGAAGAGCTGCTCGACCGGGTTGGGCTCTCGCCCGAGCACTACGACCGCTTCCCACACGAGTTCTCCGGTGGTCAGCGGCAGCGGATCGGGATCGCTCGGGCGATCGCCCTGAAGCCGAAGCTGATCGTCGCCGACGAGCCGGTCTCGGCCCTCGACGTCTCGATCCAGGCGCAGATCGTCAACCTCCTCGACGACCTCCAGGACGAGCTCGGCCTCGCCTACGTCTTCGTCGCCCACGACATCGGCGTCGTCCGCCACATCTCCGACCGGATCGCGGTCATGCACCACGGCAAGATCGTCGAGACCGGTGACGCCGACCAGGTCTGCGAGCACCCGCGCGACGACTACACGAAGAAGCTGCTGGCGGCGGTGCCGATCCCGGACCCGCGCGAGAGCCGCGAGCGGCGTCGAGCTAGTCTCGGCAGCGCGTGAACCTCCCCCTCTCGCCCCCGATCAAGCCGCAGCTGGCGCTGACTCGCAAACAGTTGCCGGTCGGCGAGGAGTGGGCCTACGACCCGAAGCTCGACGGCTTCCGCGCGATCGTCTTCGTCGACGGCGAGGAGACCTACATCCAGTCGCGCGGCGGCAAAGACCTCGGGCGCTACTTCCCGGAGCTGAGCTTCTCCCCCGGCCGCTGGATCCTCGACGGCGAGCTGGTGATCCGCGACGCCGACGGCAACCTCGAATTCGATGCCCTGCAGGAACGGATCCACCCGGCCCAGTCGCGGATTGACATGCTCTCGAAGGAGATCCCGGCTGGCTACATCGTCTTCGACCTGCTCGCAGAGGGCGACGAGTCGCTACTGGACGCGCCGCTGGCGGAGCGGCGGGCAAGGCTGGAGGCGATCGCGAAGACGGCCGGCCTCGAGCTGACGCCGCTCACGCGGGACGCCGCCCAGGCGGAGAAATGGCTCGGCAGCATCGAGGGGGTGATGGCGAAGCAGCTCGACGCCCCCTATATCCCCGGCAAACGCAAGGGGATGGCGAAGGTGAAGCGCGAGCGCACGATCGACTGCGTGGTGATGGGCTGGCGCCCGGGCAAAGAGGAGGGCACGGTCGGCTCGCTGATCCTCGGGCTCTACGACGACGAGCAGCTGCGCTCGGTCGGACACATCTCCGGCTTCTCGATGGCGGCCAAACGGAGCATGCGGGCGATGCTGGCGCCGCTGGAGACGGGTCAGAGCGGTAGCGCCGAGCCGAGCCGGTGGACCGGCGGGCGCGATCTCGAGTGGGTGGGGTTGCGGCCGGAGCTGGTGATCGAGGTTGGCTATGACCATGCGGCGGGCGGGCGGATACGGCACGGGGCGCGGTTCCATCGGTTCAGGGACGACAAAGCGCCGGGCGACTGCAAGTTTGAGCAGCTGGACGAAGGGGGTTAGGGGGGACGGGGTGGGTGCCCCTCCCCTGGAGGCCGTTGCGCAGCTGAGCCGCCGTCACGCTTCGTAAGGCTTGTCCTTGAGCCTCCAGGGGAGGGGCACCCACCCCGTCTCACACGCCGCTGCGGTTAGACACTCAGAACAGCGAGCGCTGAGAAGGGGGGGCGGGACTGGGCGCGGTAGGCGACGTCCGCGAAGGGGTCCCGTCGCCGGAGCGGTCCGCTAGGGCTTTTTTGAGGCGGGAGCGGCCCCAGCCTCGGACGGCTCGGGTTGCTTGTTTGCGCTGCTCGGGGCGCATGTAGGGCCGGCCTTTGTAGAGCTGTTCGTATTGGGGGAGGAGGTCGGGGCGTTTTTCGGTTAGCCAGGCGAAGAAGACGTCTTTGACCTCGTCGCGGAGGTGGAGGGCGACGCCGCCGAGGAAGGTGGCGCCGGCTTTTTTGGCGCGTTCGATGATTGGGCGGACCTGGTCGGGGTCGTCGTTGATGCCGGGCATCAGCGGCGCGATCAGAACGCCGGAGTCGATGCCGCGCCGACGCAGCTCGGCGACGGCGTCGAGGCGGGCGGCGGGGCTTGGCGTGTGCGGCTCGGTCGCCCGCCAGGCGTCCTCGTCGAGCGTCGGCACCGAGAGGTTGACCGAGACCGGCAGCTTCTTCGCCATCCGCTCGAAGATCTCCACATCGCGCATCACCAGTGGCGACTTGGTCAGGACCGAGACCGGGGTCTCCGCCGCCTCCAGCGCCTCGAGGATCTCCGGCATCATCCGGTACCGGCTCTCCACCCACTGGTAGGGGTCGGTGTTCGTTCCCAGCGCCACCAGCTCCCGCTTCCAGCTCGGCCGTGCCAGCTCCGCCCGCAGCAGCTCCGGCACGTTCACCTTGACGACGATCTCGCGCTCGAAGTCTCGACCGGCATCGAGGTCCAGATACGCATGGGTCCTGCGAGCGAAGCAGTAGACGCAGGCATGGGTGCATCCCCTGTACTGGTTGATCGTGTGGCTGAAGCCGTAGCGGCCTCCAGGCACGTGGTTCAGCGCCGAGCGGGCGCGGACCTCGTGGAAGTTGATTCCCATCGCCTCCGGGGCGTCGAAGGTGCGCGTGACGGTGCCGTCGCCGACTCCCGGCAACCGCAGATCGTTCTCGACTCGCTGTTCGTCCCAGCGCACGAACACATGTTCGCATACGCCGGAGACGAGCCTAACCGCTCCTAAACGCTGGAGCCCG
>DASSFS010000048.1:0-10072 GCA_035694165.1 Solirubrobacterales bacterium
CGGGACGATCGCCAGCCCTGGGGCGGCGCCGGGGGATGCCGGCCTGCCGGTGCTGGGGCGGCTCGACGACTTCGACCTCGAGAGCGTGGTCGAGGGCAACGGCGTCGAGCGCATCGTCGTCGCCCACGAGGACTACGACGACGGACGCCTGTTCAGCCTGCTCTGCCGCTGCCGCGAGCTGGGGGTGAAGTTGAGCGTGCTGCCGCAGCTCTTCGACGCCCTGGGACCGTCGGTCGAACTCGACGACGTCGAGGGGGTCACCGTGCTCGGGATCACGCCGCCGGTGCTGCCGCGCTCCTCCCGCTTCTTGAAGCGGGCGATGGACGTCGCCGGCGCCGGCCTGCTGCTGTTGATCGCGGCGCCCGTGCTGGTGGCGGCAGCGATCGCAATCAAGCTCGATTCCGCCGGGCCCGTCTTCTTCCGCCAGACCCGGATCGGCCGCGAAGGCCGGCGCTTCCAGTTGCTCAAGTGCCGGACGATGTGCGCCGACGCCGAGCAGCGACGGGCCGAGCTGCTGGCGAAGAGCAAGGACCCGGAATGGCTGTTGCTGGATCACGATCCCCGGATCACCCGGGTCGGCCGCTTCCTGCGCCGCTCCAGCCTCGACGAGCTGCCCCAGCTCTGGAACGTACTGCGGGGGGAGATGAGCCTGGTCGGGCCGCGGCCGATCGTCGAGGACGAGGACCGCCAGCTGGAGGGCTGGCGACGCAGCCGGATCGACCTCACACCAGGGATCACCGGCCTTTGGCAGGTCCTGGGGCGGACCAACATCCCGTTCGAGGAAATGATCAAACTCGACTACCTCTACGTCACCAACTGGTCGCTCTGGAGCGACGTCAGCCTGATGCTGCGGACCCTCCCCGCGGTGCTGCTGAAACGGGGCGTCAACTGATGGCAGAGCGATCGGCGATCGTGCTCGGCAAGGGCCCGCTGGCGATCCAGGTGGCCGAGTGGTTTTGCGCGGCGCCTGACTGGCGGCTCACCTACGTCGTCCCGGTGGTTCCGGAGCCGACCTGGACCGACTCGCTGAGCGAGTGGGCGGACGCCCACGGGGTGGCTTGGGTCGAGAGCGGTCATTACGCGGACCTGCCGCCGGCCGAGGACCTCGGCGGCGATCTCGCGGTCTCGGTCTTCTACGACCGCATCCTCTCGGCCGGCTTCATCGATCGCTTCGGCCGCGTCCTCAACATTCACAACGGTCCGTTGCCCCGCTACCGTGGCGTCTCGCCGATCAACTGGGCATTGAAGAACGAGGAGCGCAGCCACGGCGTCACCATCCACGAGATCACGCCCGGCATCGACGACGGCCCGATCGTCGCCCAGCTCGGCTACTCGATCTATCCCGACGAGGACGAGGTCGAGGACGTCTACCGCCGCGCCCTCGCCTACGGCTGGACGCTGTTCGAGCAGACGATGCCGATCCTGGACCGGATCGAGGCGACCGCCCAGGACGAGCGGCTGGCCACCTACTACTCGGCCGAGGAAAACGAGCAGCTCGGCGAGCGTCGCTCGTTCAACCGCGCCGTCAGCGGCCCTGCCGAGAGCGCGGCCGGCAACTACCCGGCTGCGAGGCCGGCATAGGCGCTCAGCAGCTGCTGCTCGGAGGCCTCCCAGCCGAGCGACCGGGCTCGCTGCCCGGCCAGCCGGGCGAGGGTCGCGCGCCGCTCGGGCTCGCGCGCCAGGGCGGCGACTTCGGCGGCGAAGGAGGCCGGGTCATCGCTGCCGGCGAAGGCGACCGCGTCGCCGGCGGTGCGCCGGGTCTCCAGCAGTGGGTAGGCGACGACCGGGCGGCGGGCGGCCATGTACTCGGCGATCTTGATCATCGTCGAGCGCTGGTTCAGCTCGGTGCAGGGGGCGGGGTCGAGGCAGATGTCGGCGTCGGCCAGCAGCGCCGGGACCTCGGCGTGGGGGACGCGGCCGGTGAACTGGACCCGGTCAGCGAGGCCGGCGGCGGCCGCCGCCGCGGCCAGTGGCGTCCGCCGGGAGCCCTCGCCGACCACGGTCAGTCGCGCCCCGCTGAGGTCGTGGTCCGAGGCCAGGGTGGCGAGCAGCGGCACCAGCTCGTCGACGCCGTCCTGGCTCTCCATGCTGCCGAGGAAGAGCAGGTTGGGGTCCTCGAGCCGGCCGCCGCGCCCGTCGCGGACTGCCTCGAAAGCGCTGGCCGGCGGTCCGTTGCGGACGATGACGATCCGCTCCGGGTCGACCTTGCCGCGCTCGCGGGCGACCTCGCGGTGGGACTCGTTCGCCGCGACGACCAGGGTCGAGGCGCGGAAGGTGAGGCGCTCGAAGTAGCGCAGCACGGCGGCGATGCGGGGATCCCCGAACTTCGCTTCGAACAGCTCCGGGGCGAGGTCGTGGTGGTCGAAGACGACCTCGCGGCCGAGCAGTCGGGCGAGGAAGCCGACCCCGAAGAGGGTGTCAGGGGGATTGTGCAGGTGAACCACCTGGGCGCCTCGCAGCAGCTCGGCGATCGCGGCGAAGTACAGGTGCGCGTTGGCGATCGCGTACTCGGCGACGAAGCCGAGCGGGCTGGCGGGGGTGTCGGGAAGGTGGAAGCGCCGGACCCGTACCCCGGCGACCCGCTCGCGGCGTGGTTGACCGGGCTCCCGGGGAGCCACGACTGTCACCTGATGACCGCCGCGCACGAGGCTCTCGGCCTCGCTGCGAACCCGCACGTCCTGCGGGTAGGGGTTGTTCTCGAGCAGCATCGCGACGCGCATCGCGGCCACCCTAAGTGCGCGATAGCGGGCAGGAAGTAACGGTTTGGAGACCGCGGAGACAAGCGTTCGCGTCGCCTACGTGGTCGGCCGCTACCCGGCTGTCTCGCACGCGTTCGTCACCCGCGAGGTGCAGGCGCTGCGCGCCGCCGGCGCCACCGTGGAGACGATCTCGATCCACCGCGCCGGCGATGCCGACGCCCTCTCCCAGGCCGACCGGGCCGAGCGCGAGCGCACCTACGCGCTGCTGCCCGCGCGCTACGGCGAGATCGTCCGCGCCCAGCTGCGGGCGATCGCCTCACCGCGGGCCTACTTCTCCACCCTGCTGGGGGCCTTGCGCAGCGGCCCGCCGGGAGTCCGCGGGCGCGTCTGGCAGCTGTTCTATTTCGTCGAGGCGATGATGATCTGGCGCCATTGCCAGCGGCGGAAGGTCCGCCACCTGCACGTCCACCACCTCAACCAGGCAAGTGACGCGGCGATGCTGGCGGTCGAGTACGCCAACGCGCGCCGGAGCGGGCCGGCCTGGATCTGGAGCTTCACGATGCACGGTCCCAACGAGCTCTACGACGTCTCCCACTTCCGGCTCGCCGCCAAGGCCGGTTCCGCCGCGGCCGTCGCCTGCATCAGCGACTTCGCCCGCAGCCAGGTGATGGCGTTCGCCCCGGAAGAGCGCTGGCCGCGTTTCGAGGTCGTCCACTGCGGCCTCGACCCGACCGAGTTCGATCCCGCGCGCGTGCCCCGGCCAGAGCCGCGCGACGGCTTCCGGATCCTCTACGTCGGGCGGCTGGTCCCGTTCAAGGGGCAGGCGATTCTGCTGGAGGCGCTGGCGGCGCTGCGGGCCAACGGCGTCGACGCGAGCCTGACCCTGATCGGCGAGGGCCCGTCGCGGTCGAAGCTGGAATCGCAGGTGAGGAGGCTCGGGCTCGACGGCCACGCCAGCTTCGCCGGCGCCGTCGGCCAGGACGAGATCCGCTCCCACTACGCCGCCGCGGACGCCTTCTGCCTGCCCTCCTTCGCCGAGGGCGTCCCGGTCGTGCTGATGGAGGCGATGGCGATGCGGGTGCCGGTGGTGACCTCGCCCGTGATGGGGATCGGCGAGCTGGTCGACGACGGCGACAGTGGCTTGCTGGTCCCGCCCGGCAGGGTGGACGAGCTGACCGCGGCGCTGGAGCGGCTGGCGCGGAGCCCGGAGCTGCGGGCGAGGCTGGGGGAGAGGGGCCGCGAGAAGGTCGTCGCCGAGTTCGACGTGCGCGAGTCCGGCCGTCGCCTGGCGCGGATGTTCGCCGCGGCGGTCCCCGGGAGCGACGGTCGACCATGAGTGACGGCAAGCGAGGCACCTACCGCGCCGGGTTCTTCTTCGGCAGCCTCAGCTTCGGCGCCACCCTCCTGCTCGGCTTCGCCTCGACGGTCCTCACCGCCCGCCTCTACGGCATCGACGTGGTCGGCGACTACGCGTTGGTCTTCGCGCCGGTCTCGGCGCTCTGGGTGCTCTCGACCATCAAAGAGCAGCAGGCGCTGATCAAGGAGATCACCAAGCTGGAGCCCCGCCATCCTCGCGTCACGCAGCTGTTCGCCGCCGTCTTCACCTTCTCCACCGGCCTCACCGCGCTGGTCGCCCTGCTCGTCGCGATCGCCTGCGCGTTCGTCTTCCCCGGCCCGCTCGATGCACCGGAGCTGTTGGCGCCGGCGCTGGTCTCGATCGCCGGCTACACGCTGGTCACCAACACCGGCTGGAACCTCGACTCCGTCCTCTCGGCCTTCGTCGCCGGCCGCCAGCTGTTCCGCGTCCGGGTCAACGAAGCGACCGGCTTCATCGTCCTTGCCACCGCCTTCGGTATTTCCTGGAAATCGGTCTGGGGCTTGGTCGCGGCGGCGATCGGCGCCTCGCTGATCGCCCTCGTCCACCGACTGGTTGCGGTGCGCCCGTTCGTCCGCGGCCGCTTGAATCTGGAGGAATACCGCCAGGGACTGGACTACCTGCCGGCGCTGCTGCGCTTCGGCCTCAAGGCCACGCCGGGGCAGATTGCGGTTGGAATCAGCCAGCAGGGGGGGATCTGGGCGATCGGGATCGTCGCCCCAGCCGCCGTCGTCGGCGCCTACAGCCGCGCCCTGGTGATCCCGAAAAGCGTCCAGCAGGCGAGCATGCGAATCACCGAAGTCCTTTTTCCGACTCTGGTCGGGCGCCACACGGGCGGCGACGGCCACGGCTTCGACCGCGCGATGATCGACTCGATCCGCTACGAAGTGATCGGGATGCTGCTGCTCGCGGCGGCCCTGGGCGGTGCCGCCCACTCGATGCTGGAGATCTTCGGGCCGGGGTTCGACCAGGCGGCGCCGGCCCTGGTCCTGCTCCTCCTCTTCCCGGTCCTCGCCGCCGTCACGATTACCCAGACGCAGGCGCTCTGGGCCGTCGATCGCCCCGGCCTGACCAGCATCGTCGCCGGCGTTCGCCTCGTCGTCACGGTCGGTCTGCTGGTGGTACTGACGCCGTCAATGCACTTCGTCGGCCCACCGCTGGCACTGCTGGCCGGGATGCTGGTCGCCGCTGCCATCTACGGCTGGTTCCTGCGCAGTCACCTGACCCGGCCGCTGCGCGCGACCTGGCCGATCCGCGAGCGCCTTGCCCTGGTCCTCGCCTATGCGGCCGGGTTCGGCGCCGCCCACGGGGTCGAGATGGCGCTGCCGTCGCTGGCGGCGCTGCCGCTCAGCCTGGCCGCGGGCTGCCTCGCCTACGCCGCGGTCCTGGTCCTCTGCGGCGGCGTCAACGGCCGCGACCGAGAGCGGATCGGCCAGCTGCTCGAGCGGATTCGGACCCGGGCCGGCCGGCAGGGAGGCGAGCCCGAGTCGCCGGCTCTTTCGATCGCCCAGCCGACGGACTAGGCGGAGCTGGGGATGCGCCGCACGATCCTGACCTCGCTGATTCTGCTGGCGCTGCTGCTGGTCCCAGTCGTCAGCGCACGCGCTTATGTCTACTGGTCAGACGGCGGCGGCGACGGCTCCATCGGTCGCGCCGACCTCAGCGGCGCTCCCGTCCCCGGCGGCGGCTGGATCGACTCGGAGGGCGAGGGCTGCGGGGTTGCGGTGGACGCTTCGCACGTCTACTGGACGACCCGGGCGGGAACGATCGGCCGCGCCGGCCTCGACGGGTCTGGAGTCGACCCCGACTTCATCGTCCTTCCCAGCGGCTGGGCCTGCGGGGTGGCGGTTGACGCGGACCACCTCTATTGGGCGAGCAACTCGAGCGGAAAGCTGGGCCGCGCGGCGCTCGACGGCAGCAGCGTCGAGGCCGGCTGGATGTCACCGGGGGTCGGCCACGGCTGCGGGATCGACGTCAACTCGAGCCACTTGTTCTGGGCCACCGCGTCGGGCGTCTACAGCGCCCCGCTGGCGGGCGGCCCGACGACGACGATCTCGACCGCGACCAGCGACAACTGCGGTGTCGCGGTCAACGCGGTCCATATCTACTGGGCGACCGGAGACGGTTACATCGAGCGCGACCTGCTCGGCGGCGGGCCGCCGACGCCGATCGTCAAAGCACCGCAGTCCCCCTGTGGCGTCGCGGTCGACTCGCGCTATGTCTACTGGGGGAACTCGGCCTCCGACAGCGTCAGCCGCTCCAACCTCGACGGCTCCGGCGTTGTCAGGCGCTTCGCCGAGGGGGCGACGAACCCATGCGGCGTCGCCGTCGACTCCCTCGCCGCCGCTGCGACTCCCAAAAGCAATGGGGTGCTGCCGCCGCCTCCCTCCAACGTGTTCCGCCTCGGCCAGGTGAGGAAGAACAAGAAGCGCGGTACCGCCCGGCTCGAAGTCCTGCTGCCGGGGCCGGGGACCGTGACCCTGGCTGGCCGCCGGGTCCGCGAACGCAGCGTCGTCAGGGAAGACCTCGCCGCGGGGGCTGGCCTGACGCCAGTCGAGATCCCGGTCAGGCCACGGCGCAAGACGCGAACGGCTCTGAAGACGTTCGGAATCGCGATCGCGCCGCTCAGCGTCACCTACCAGCCGGTCGGGGGCGCGCCGAGGACCCGCTACACGCGGATCTGGCTCAGGTTCTATCCGTCCGGGTGAAGTTCCATCTTCAGTAGCTGCAGGCTCTCCCAGGGGAAGGAGGCCAGCAGCTGGTTGGGGTATTTGCCTTCGAGGTAGCCGTCCGGCCCGGCGTAGGGGTTCTTCGGAGCGCCGACCGGGTCCTGGGCGAAGAGCTGGACGACGCTGGAGCCGTCGCGGACGAAGAGGCCGTAGCGCTGGGCCGCTTCGGCAATCAGGCGGGTGGTCCGAGGCATCCTCAGGGTGGTGAGATCGAGCTCGGGGTCGAGGCGAAGATGGGCGCCCTCGGGAAGGGCGAGGGGATTCGCCGACTTGCCGTCGCTGCGCTTTGCGGGTGCGGAGTAGACCCCGGCACGGATTTCGGGGAGCGCCAGAGCGAGGGCGTGGTCGATCTTCCCCAGCCGTAGATCCTCGAGCGTGATCAGCCCACCGGCGATCGACAGCGAGGAGGCCGACGCCCCCCACCAGGGCTCGGCGTTTGGCCAGGCCTCGGGACCGTAGACGCCCGGGTTGGAGGAGACGTCGCGCATCGCTCCCCCCCAGGAGGCCTCGGGGCCTTCAGCTCCACGGACCAACCGCCAAAACTCCCAAAGGCGATCCCTGGCCGGCTGCCAGACGACCAGGTGCCCGTCGGTGCCTCCCGAGGGGACGGCGTCCGGCGGTAGCGGCACCGCCTCGAAGGCGGCCTGCAGGGCGGGGGAGTGGACCGGGCTGGTCAGCTCGACCCGCACCGTTGGCTGATCGGCTGGGACGGTGTAGATCGGCACGCTGTAGTGGGTGGTGCTGATCCAGGGCCCGACCCGCTCGGCCTGCTCGCGTTCGACCTCGGCCTGCAATGCAGCCATCAATTCGGCGGAGTCGGCGTCAAGCTCAGCGTCGCCCGCGGGCGGCCTGTTCCAGAAGCTGGCGGGGGAGAAGAAGCGGAAGTGGGCGGCCGCCGCTCCGTTGGTCTCGCTTGGCGGTTGGGTTGCCAGGCCATCGCTGCCACAACCGCTGCCGATCCAGCCGAGGCATAGCGCCGTTCCCAGCACAGCTGGCAGCAGCCTTCGGTTTGAGGACTTTTTCCGCATTGTCAAGCCGTCCAGACCCTCATGTTCGAGCCACAAACGCCGATAAGTGGACTTCATGGTTCCTCGGCTCTTCGCGACGGCAAGCTTTTTCGCGTCCCTTGCCCTGCTTGTCTGCACGGGGTTCACGGCCCTCGCCGTCGTCCCTCCCGAGCGGGCTTCCGCCGCGGCCGTCGCCACCGGCCAGCGCCTGCACCGGCCCGCCACCGCCAGCAGCACCCACTTCCGCTTCTTCTCGCCCACCAGCTTCTGGAACACGCCGCTCGTCGACGATGAGGGGCTGGACCCCGCCTCGGCCCGGTTGACGCGGGCGCTGGCATCCGAGGTGAAGGCCGAGCAGGCCGACCGGGTCGGCCCCTGGCTCAGCACCACCCGCTACAGCGTCCCGATCTACACCGTCGGCCCCGAGCAGCCGACCGTCCGGGTGCGGCTGACCAGCCCGATCCACTCTCCCGCTCTGCAGGCGGCCTTCGAGCAGGTTCCGCTGCCGCCCGAGGCCACGCCCTCCGGTGGCACCGACGGACACCTGGTCGTCTGGCAGCCGGCCAGCGACCGCCTCTGGGAGTTCTGGCGGCTGGTCCGTGGCCCCGAAGGCCCCGAGGCCTCCTGGGGCGGGGCGATGCGCGACGTCTCCTCCAACCCCGGCGTCTACGGCGATGAGGCCTGGCCCAACGCTGAGTCCTGGTGGGGAGCCTCGGCTTCCTCGCTGCCGATCGCCGGTGGGCTGATCACGCTTGAGGATCTGCGCCTGGGGGAGATCAACCATGCCCTGGCCCTGGCCCTGCCCGAAATCCGCGCCGGCGTCTATGCCTCCCCGGCCAGGCGCAGCGACGGCAAGTCGGCGAACCGCCTCGCCCTGCCCGAGGGCGCTCACCTGCGCCTGGACCCCAAGCTGGACCTCGACTCGCTGCGCCTGCCCAGGACGACCCGGCTGATCGCCGAGGCGGCTCAGCGCTACGGCCTCTTCGTTCGCGACGGCTCCAGCGTCGTCCAGCTCTTCGCCCAGGACCCCGTCAGTGCCCCGAAGAACCCCTACGTCGGAGCGGGTGGTTACCTCGAAGGCAAGTACCCCAACGAACTGCTGGCTTCCTTCCCCTGGGAGAACCTGCAGCTGCTGAAGATGGAGCTGCACTCCGACCGGTAGAGCCGGGGGAGGCCCCATAGTTCGTAACACCGGGAATCGCCGGGATTCGTAAGTTCGCGATGGATGGCCACACCCGTGGAGATCGGACGACGGCAGATCGGCAGGGCGCGACGCTCCGGCGAACAGATGCTGCGCCGCGCCAGCGCCGGCAGCCGGCCGCTGCCCGGCTTCCTCATCATCGGCGCGCAGAAGGCCGGCACTACCTCGTTGCACGAGTACCTCTGCCAGCACTCCCGCGTCGCCGCGCCGGCGACCAAGGAGGTTCACTTCTTCGACCACGACTTCCAGCGGGGGACGGGCTGGTATCGCGCCCACTTCCCGCGCCCGCGGTACCCCGCCAGCCTGACCGGGGAGGCGACGCCTTACTACCTCTTCCACCCGCTGGTGCCGGGGCGCGCGGCCGAGGTCCTGCCCGAGGCGCGCCTGATCGTGCTCCTGCGCAACCCGATCGATCGGGCCTTCTCCCAGCACAACCACGAGCGGGTGCTCGGCTTCGAGAGCCTCTCCTTCGAGGAGGCGATCGCGGCCGAGCCGGGGCGGCTGGCGGGGGAGGAGGATCGCCTGCTCGCGGAGCCGCGCTACCGCTCGTTCGCCCACCAGCACCACTCCTATTTGAGCCGGGGCCGCTACCACGTGCAGCTGGAGCGCTGGCTGCAGTGCTTCGACCGCGACCGCCTCCTCGTCCTCAGCGCCGAGGATCTGTTCACGGCTCCCGCCGACGTCGTCGGTCAGGCCCAGGAGTTCCTCGGGCTCGAGCCGGAGACGCCGGTTGACATGGCGGCGAAGAACGCCCGTTCCTATGCCCCGATCGACGCCGACGTGAGGCGCCGCCTGAGGGCGGACTTCGAGGAGGACAATCGGCGGCTGTACCGGCTTGTCGGCCGGGATTTCGGCTGGGACTGAGCGTTCCCGCTCAGGTTGCGCCATCCTGGCGCACCGCTGAGTCGGTCTCTGGAAGCGGAATCCCCCCCAGCTCCACCGCCGCCACCGGCGAGAGCAGCGCCTCCAGCGCCACCCCCGAGAGCGTCTCGTGCTCGAGCAGCGCCGTGGCCGTCTCCTGCACCGTCTCCCAGTTGTGGCGCAAAACAAAGATCGCCCGC
>DASSFS010000049.1:0-31922 GCA_035694165.1 Solirubrobacterales bacterium
GCGGGCGATCTTTGTTTTGCGCCACAACTGGGAGACGGTGCAGGAGACGGCCACGGCGCTGCTCGAGCACGAGACGCTCTCGGGGGTGGCGCTGGAGGCGCTGCTCTCGCCGGTGGCGGCGGTGGAGCTGGGGGGGATTCCCTTGGCGGAGCGGGACTCCGACTGACCCTCACCGATTGATGACCACGATGACCCCCAAGCAGGACGACTACCGCACGCTGGCGACTCCGCCGCCCGCGGTGAGCGTGGTGCGGGCGATGCTGTGGAACTGGTGGCTGGTCGCGATCGCGGTCGTCGTCTGCGTCGGGATCGGCGCCGCGGCGGCGCTGCTCCGCACCCCTGACTACACCGCGACCAGCCGTCTCGCGGTCGGGCGGATCGACATCACCTCACCCGGCGCGCTATCCGGCTTCGCGGTCGCCACCCAGGCCCTCGCCACCGGCTACAGCCGCACCGTCACCTCGCAGGCGGTGGCGCGATCAGTCTCGGCCCAGACCGGGATCTCGGTCAAGGACGTGCAGAGCCACGTCACCGCGACGCCGATCCCAGAAAGCCCGGTGTTCCGGATCGAAGCCACCTCTCCAGATTCCGAGCAGGCGATCGCGATGGCCAACCTGAGCGGCCGGGCCCTGATCAGGTACACGGCACGGCTCGGGCGCGACAACCCCGACAGCGTCCGGCTCTACGCCGAGTACCAGAAGGCGGTGGCCGAGCGCAAACAAGCCGACCCGGGTGACGCCCAGGCAGCGGCGCTGCGGGTCGACGCACTCGGCAAGGCCTACACCGCCAGCGTTCAGAGTCAGGTCGCGACGCGGCTGATCCAGGTGATCTCCCCCGCGACCGAAGCGAGCAGCGACCGCCGCTCGACCTTCCTGATCTACACCTTCATCGGCCTGGTCGTCGGACTCCTGCTCGGCGCCGCGATTGCCTTCCTGCGCGAGTCACGGCTCCACGTGAACCCGCGAGCTGCCGCTACGGCAACTCGCAGTTGAGCAATCTGTTGACGCCTTTGCCGCCGTCGCAGGAATCGCCGCCACCGAAACCGTAGGTTGGCGCGGCGTTGTCGCCGTCGAGCTTGTCGTCGCCCTGACCGCCGAGCAGTTGGTCGTTGCCGGAGCCACCGAGGATCCTGTCGGCGGCCGCGCCTCCTTCGAGGACGTCTTCGCCGTTGCCGCCGACGATGTGATCGGCGTGGCTGTAGCCGAGGATCAGGTCGTTACCGGGACCACCCCAGAGGCTGTCGATGCCCTGGCCGCCGCCGATCTTGTCGTCGCCGGGACCACCGCGTACGGAGTCGTCGATCTTGAGAGCGCAGATCCTGTCGTTGCCGCCCTTGCCGAGAATCAGGTCGAGGTCGTCGTGGCCGATGATCACGTCGTCTCCCGGGGTCCCGATCGCGGTGGTGATCCCGGTTTTGGGATCGAAGCTATAGGTCGCCGTGTGCGAATCCGGCGCGTCGAAGCAGGTACCGGCGGCTGCAGCCGGCTGGGCTGCGATGCCGATCGCGCAGGTGGCAAGAGAAATCGGGACCACACAGGTCAGGAGCTTCCGCATCGCGCCTCCATGTCGAACGTTCGTTGATCCCGTTTGAGATCACTGGCCAAAAGCGCTAGCTAACTCGTATTTCGCACCCGGGTCAATCATTCAGGGGTATGAAATTCGGCCGGACCTGATCCCTCGGCCCTGACGCATAGCCTGCGTCGATCGAACCGCTCGCCCTCCCCCTGGCCGCCGCTGGCGACACCGCCGGCATCCTCACCGACCTCTTTCTGGTGCTGGTCGCGGCCAAGCTCGGCGACGAGATCTTCAAGCGGATCCACCAGCCGGCGATCATCGGCGAGATCCTCGGTGGGGTTTTGGTCGGGCCGGCGGTGCTGGGGCTGGTCGAGGTCAGCGAGGTCCTGCGCGTCTTCTCGGAGCTGGGCGTCGTCTTCCTGCTCTTCTGGGTGGGGTTGGAGACGAGGCTGTCGGAGATGCGCGCGGTCGGGCGGATCGCGGCGACGGTCGGCAGCGCCGGCGTCGTCCTGCCCTTCCTCGGAGGAATCGGGCTCGGCCTCGCGCTCGGGGAGAGCACCGAAACGAGCGTCTTCCTCGGCGCAGCGCTGGCGGCAACCAGCGCCGGCATCACCGCCGCGACCTTCCTCGACCTGGGGATCGCCCGCAGCCGCGCCGCCCGCACCGTGCTCGGGGCCGCCGTGGTCGACGACATCCTCGCCCTGATCCTGCTCTCGGTCGCGGTCGGGATGGCGGCCGACGGCGGCGTCGACGCCGGCAAGATCGCCCTCGCACTCGCCGTCGCGGTCGCTTTCGTCGCCTTCGTCGCCCTCGGCGGTACCCGGCTGCTGCAGCGCCGCCCACAGTTGCTGCAGGCGCCGCGCTTCGCCGAATCGCCGTTGCTGCCCGCCGTGATCCTCTGCCTCGGCCTCGCCGCCTTCGCTGCCAACATCGGCCTGGCGGCGCTGATCGGCGCCTTCCTGGCCGGCATGATCGTCGCCGAGACCAAGGACCAGAGCTCGATCGAGCAAGAAGTCCAACCTCTCTACGCCTTCTTCCCGCCCTTCTTCTTCGCCTTCATCGGCATCGAGCTCAGCCTCGACGCGCTGTTCAGCGGCCACGCCCTGCTGCTGCTGGTCGCGATCACCGCCTTGGCGATCGTCACCAAGCTGATCCCGGCCTACCTCGCGGCGCGGGGGCTGGGGCGGGATGAAGCGAGGATCGTCGGCGTCGGCATGATCCCCCGCGGCGAGGTCGGCATCGTCGTCGCCTCGATCGGCGCCGCCGAGGGCGTCGTCGACGCCGAGCTGTTCGCAGTCGTGGTCGCGATGTCGATACTCACCACGCTGATGGCGCCATTTGTACTGCGAAGGCTGGCCGAGCCCTCAGCGACGCAGCAGGTTTCGCTCGATCAGTAGCTCGGCGAGTTGAACCGTGTTCGTGGCCGCACCCTTACGCAGGTTGTCGGAGACGACCCAGAGGTCGAGGGCGCGCTTGTTGCCGGGGTCGCGGCGGATGCGGCCGACGAAGACGTCGTCCTTGCCGGCGGCCTCGGTCGCCAACGGGTAGCGCCCGCCGGCGGGGTCGTCGACGACGGTGACGCCGGGTGCCGCCTGCAGCAGCTCCCGCGCCCGCTCCGGGCTCAGATCGAGCTTGGTCTCGACGTTGACCGCCTCCGAGTGCCCGGTCACGACCGGGACCCGCACGCAGGTGGCGCTGACGCGGATCTCGGGGTCGCCGAGGATCTTGCGGGTCTCGTTGATCAGCTTGCGCTCCTCGTCGGTGTGGTCGTCGCCGTCGGGGAAGCTGCCGGCCTGGGCCAGCACGTTGAAGGCAATCGGGTGGGGATACACGCTCGCGAGCGGCTGCTCGCCGTCGAGCACCGCCCGCGACTGCTGGCGCAGCTCGTCGATCGCCGCCTTGCCGGTGCCGGAGACGGCCTGGTAGGTGGAGATCACCAGCCGCTCGATCCCGGCCTCGTCGAACAATGGTTTCAGCGCCACGACCATCTGCATGGTCGAGCAGTTGGGGTTGGCGATGATGCCCTTGTGGCCCTCGAGAGCGTCGGGGTTGACCTCGGAGACGACCAGCGGCACGTCGTCGTGCATGCGCCAGTAGCTGGTGTTGTCGACCACCGTGGCGCCGGCCTCGACCAGGCGCGGCGTCCACTCGGCGCTGATCGCACCGCCGGCGGAGGAGAGCACCACGTCGAGTCTCTTGATCGAGTCCTCGCTCAGCGTCCGGCAGGTCAGGGTCAAGCCGTTCCACTCGAGCTCGCGCCCTGCCGAGCGCTCGGAGGCAAACGGCACCACCTCGGCGGCGGGGAAATCGCGCTCCGCGAGCAGCTCGAGGATCGTCGTCCCGACCAGTCCGGTCGCGCCCAGAACTCCGACTCTGTATCCGTCGCCCGCCATCGCCTGAGTATGACGAGCGCTCAGCCGGCGACCGTGGGTCGCTGCTCGGGCCCGGTCGGGTCCTCGGGCCGGATCGCGTCGTCGCCGAGCTCGAACGTGCTGTGCAGGGCTTTTACCGCGTCGGGGACGCGATCGGCGGCGATTACACAGGAGATCTTGATCGGCGAGGTGGAGATCATCTCGATGTTGATCCGTTCCTCGCCGAGCACCTCGAAGACTTTGGCGGCGACGCCGGGGTGCGAGCGCATGCCGGCGCCGATGATCGAGACCTTGCCGATCTGCTCGTCGGTGCGGACCTTGAGCGAGACGTCGCCGAGCGCGGCGATCGTGTCCTTCGCGGTCGGCAGGTCGGAGCGATCGACGGTGAAGGAGAGGTCGGCGAGCTGGTCGCCCCCGACCGGCTCGTTCTGGATGATCACGTCGACGTTGACGTTGGCATCGGCCAGCGCCTTGAAGATGCGACCGGCGACGCCGGGCTCGTCGCGGACGCCGGTCAGCGTCACGCGGGCCTCCGCGTTGGAGTGGGTGACGGCGGTTACGAAAGGCTGCTCCATCGTTTGATCCTCGGCAACGACGAGGGTACCGGGGCCGTCCTCGAAGCTGCTGCGGCAGTGGATGCGGACGCCGTGGTTGCGCGCGTACTCGACCGAGCGCAGCTGCAGGACCCCAGCCCCCGAGGCGGACATCTCGAGCATCTCCTCGAAGGAGACGCGGGTGAGCTTGCGAGCGTCGGCGACCAGCCGCGGATCGGCGCTGAAGACGCCGGCGACGTCGGTGTAGATCTCACAGACGCTGGCGTCGAGGGCAGCGGCGAGCGCGACCGCGGTCGTGTCGGAGCCGCCCCGCCCCAGAGTGGTGACGTCGCGGCTCTCGGTCGAGATGCCCTGGAAGCCGGCGACGAGGACGATCCGGTCCTCGGTCAGCGCCTCTTTGATGCGGTCGGCGCGGACGTCGACGATGCGCGCCTTGGTGTGGAAGGAGTCGGTGACGATCCCCGCCTGGGATCCCGTCAGCGAGATCGCCTCGTGGCCCATGTCGTGGATCGCCATCGCGCACAGCGCGCAGGAGATCCGCTCCCCGGTCGAGAGCAGCATGTCCATCTCGCGGGCGACCGGGCGCTCGGAAATCTCCTGCGCCTGGCTGACCAGTTCGTCGGTCGTCTTGCCCCGGGCCGAGAGCACGGCGACGACCCGGCAGCCGCCCTCGCGGGCGGCGACGATCCGCGCCGCGGCCCGTTTGATCTGCTCGGCGCCGGCCACGGAGGTGCCGCCGAACTTCATCACGACGATGTCGGAATTGGGCGCTCCCATTGGGGTCTGAGGATAGTCACCGCCCTAAAGCAACGGCCTGGTACGCCGATAACCCCGTGCGTGGAGCCGAACACGAGCACCTTGCCGGTAACGAGCGCGGTTCAGGACACCTCCGTCCAGACCGAGCGCCTGCTCGTCGCCAGCCGGCTCGCGACCGACCTCTCGAGCGCCCACAGTGTCGAAGATGTCGCCGGTGTCGCGGTGCGGCTGCTGCACGAGTCCTTCGACTACTACCTGGCGGTCGTCCAGCGCCTCGATCCAGACGGCTATCTGCGAGTCGTCAGCGGGGCCGGACCGCTGGCTGAGCAACTCACCGACTTCCTGGCCCAGGAGCAGCCGGTCGAGATCGGCGTCAACGGCCGCGTCGCCCGTCACGGCCGCGCGGCGATGGTCAACGACACCCGCCTCGATTCCGACTACCTCACCCGAAACCCTCGCACCGACCCCGGCTCGGAGCTATCGCTGCCGATCTCGGTCGCCGGCTCGGTCTGGGGCGTGATGAACCTCGAGCAGGAGGAACCCGATGCCTTCACCGAGGAGGACCTGCTGCTGGCCCATGTCGTCGCCAGCCAGGTCGGGGCGGCGATCCACCGCTGCCAGCTCGTCTCCGAACTCGAGGGCGCCTTCCTCACCACCGTCGGCGTCCTCGCCGATGCGGTCGAGCTGCAGGACGCCTACACCGCCGACCACGCCAACGAGGTCGCCGATCTCGCCGTCGCGGTCGGTCATCGTCTCGGCATCTCCGGCGCCGAGCTGGACCGCCTCCGCTACGGCGCCCTCCTGCACGACGTCGGCAAGATCGGCGTCCCCGGCGAGCTCCTCCGCAAGCCCGGCCCGCTGAGCGCGGCCGAGCGGGCGCGGATGGACGAGCACACGGCGATCGGCGCCCGCATGCTGGAGCGCATTCCCTTCCTCGCCCCGGTCGCGCCCCTGGTCCGCTCCGCGCACGAGCGCTTCGACGGCGGCGGCTACCCCGACGGCCTCACCGGTGAGGAGATCCCCCCTGGGGCGATGATCATCGCCACCTGCGATGCCTTCCACGCAATGACCTCCGACCGCAGCTACCGCCGAGCGATCTCCCGCGAGGAGGCCGTCCGAGAGCTGGAGGCCCACGCCGGCACCCAGTTCGACCCGCTCGTCGTCAAGGCCCTGGTCGCGGAGCTGACCGCGGTCGACTAGCCCGCGGCGGCCTCGGGGCGGATGATCTGGGTGCTTCCGTCCTTGGCGACAACCACAGCTGAGCGGCCGCTAGTGAGAGCCCTCTCGATCTCGCGCGCCGTGTACGGCGTATCGGCGTCGATGAAACTCGCTACTTCCGGATAGGGAGATTCTTCGGCGATCGCCAGCTCGATCGCTTCGTCCATGACCCTGCTTGCTGGAGATCGTTTGTCAGCCTTGCTCATCGTTGCCACCCCTTGATCATCTCAGCGAACCCGTTTTTCACGTCCGTAACCGCAGCTCGCATTCCCTCCCCCAGGCTACCGCTGTGAAAAATTGTTCCGGTTTGCTTGCCACTAGTCCGCGTGTACCGGTGCATCTCGTTGTACCCATGGGCGCTGTCGTAGACGCGAACGGTCTCGGCTCCGGCCCGAGTCTTGAACAGCAGGACAACCGTGTAGTCGATGACTTTGCCGCGACGCGTGGTGAAATCGACCACCATCCTGGCCCCCAGGAAGTAGTCCAACATTTCGTCGTAGCTCGCGCTCACACCACGAGGCTCGACCAAGGCGACGCACGTGTGGCGCGCAGGAAGTGAATTCTCTGGCTCGGACTTCACACCGAACTGGGGCTTAGGCTGCCACCTGCGGGATACCTACTTCCACGCTGCTCGTGGTCGTTTGAAGCTTCGCCGGGAGGAGAGTGCGGTGGCGCAACTGATCGCCTACGAGCGCGCCGACCACACCGCGCAGCGTCAAAGCGACTATCGGATCGTCGCGGTCGAGAATGCGGACGAGCTCGAAAACGCTCTCACCGCGGCCCTCGGAGTGCTCGCGGTCGTCGCCAAAGAACGACACCTGTTCGTTTGGGAAGGCGTGCGCATCCATCTTGACCGGGTCGAGGAACTCGGCAGCTTCATCGAGTTCGAGGCGGTCGTCGCCGACGGTGCCCTCGATCTCGCTGAGGCCAGGGATCACGTCGAGAGCCTGCAACGGCGGTTCAAGATCGCGGACGACGACCTCATCGGTGGGAGCTACTGCGATCTGAACGCGGACGCGACCAGCGCCTAGGAACCCCCCAGGTTGCCGAGCATCGCCTGTTCGGCCATGCGGACGAGGCCGAGGCCGCTGTGGGGACGCATGTCGCTGCTGCGGACGCGGACGTGGGAGCCGTGCGGACCAACGACCTCGACGATCGTGCAGACGTCGCCGATTTCGCTCTCGTCGCCGTAATCCCCTTCGATCGCCTCCATCTGCTCGGCCACCACGCGGCCGATCTTGCTCTGGTCGAGTGCCATCTCTGTTCCTTCCTCTCGCCTCGCTCGAGGCTGATCGCCTGCCGCCGACCATATCGGCGATCGGATTCCCCGTTGGCAGTCGGGATCACCCGCCTCTGGACTGTCGTTCTCATAAAACTAAAGATTCTCTTCCTATTCACATCTTTTCCTTCCGACCGAGAAATGCTCCCTACACGGGAGTTCTCAAATCGACCCCTCCGGCTCGACCGGTGGGGAGAGGGGGAGCAAATGTCTGATTTGGATAGAGCAAAATCAGCACGGAGTCGGCTGCGCACTGGGCTGGCTACCGCTGCCACCGTCGCGGGGCTGAGCGCCGTAGCGCTGGCGCCTGGCACCGCGTCGGCCGCGCCTAGCTGTGTAGGGGGCAACATTGCCGGCACCGGATCGGCGATGCAGCAGATTGCCCAGCAGAACGTCTGGGGAGCAACCTTCAGCGCCGAAGTTTGCAACAAAGGCAGCTTCCCGAAAGTCGCCTACAACCCGAGCAACAGTGCTGCCGGAATGGCGGCATGGAACTACGACGGCGAACTCGGGGAAATCGACAACGAATTCGCCTTCGTCGGCACCGATATGGCGCCGACCGCAGTCCAGATCGAAAGCATCAAAGGGGTCGCCGGAGGCTCCCAGCTCGCGGTGATTCCGGTCGTGCAGACCAGCATCGCACTCGTGGCCAACCCGCCCGAAGGCTGTGAAATCGAACTGATCACCAACAGCCAGCTGGCCTCTGTCTTCGAGGGTAAGATCTACAGCTGGCACCAGCTCGAAGGCGTCGAAGGCGAAGCACAGGAAAAACTCTGTGAAGCGCCGATCACCCGCGTCGTCCGCAAAGACCCCTCGGGAACGAGCTACCAGTTCAAGCACTACCTCTACCAGCTTTACAAAACGGGTCTCTTTTGCACGGTCGGCGAAGGCAAAGCCACCTGGCAGGACCTCGAGCCCGTGTCCGTTCCGGCGACGGGAGCTCCCAATACGACCTGGCCGGAAACCTGCGCCAAAAAGGCCCTCAGTGCCGTGGTCAGGCCCAGCAACGGCGGCGAAGACGAAGTCGTCGACAAGATCAACGTGACGGCAGGAAGCATCGGCTTCGCGGCCCTGCCGGAGGCCAAAGCCAACGTCGAAGGCAACACGGTGATCCTGCGGATGCAGAACAACGGCCAGAAAAAAGGTGGGGAAGCAAACTTCGCCTATCCGGATTCTGGTTCCTCGGCCAACTGCGGCACGCAGTACCAGGTACCAAAAATCAACGCCAGTCTGGATCTCGATTGGTCCCAGGTCTCCGGGGCCAAACCGGCTATAGGCGGTGAAATCTACCCGCTCTGCATGCTGACCTACGCGCTCGCATTCAGCGACTACAGCTCGGCAGGCTTCACTGAAGCGGAGCAGATCACCACCCGCGACTACCTGTACGAGTACGTCGTTCAGGCGGCCGGCCAGGCGGACACGATCGGCACCTACTACGCGCCCTTGCCGTTCTCGTCTGAACCGCTGTTCGACGTGATCGGTGCGGCGAGAAAAGCAGCTAAAAACATCAGCTACTGACCACGTAACCGATTTCAGCGCCGCAGTTCAAAGGCCGGACCCATCTGGGTCCGGCCTTTCTTTATCTCCAGGGCTTCTACACAGAAGGGATATACGTGATCCAGATCACACTTCCCGATATATCTGTCCGATATATAATGGAACTCGATGGAGGAGCTCAGCCCCACCGCCTACGTGATTCTCGGGATGGTCAGCAAAGAGGCCCGCTCTGGCTACGAGATCAAAGCTGTGGTCGACGGCTCGACGCGGTTCTTCTGGGCCGCCAGCTACGGGCAGATCTATCCGGAGCTGAAGCGGCTCTCCGAGGCCGGGCTGGTGAAGGGGATCGATGCGCCGACCGGCGGCCGGCGACGGACCGTCTATGAGATCACCGCCGATGGCGAGGAGGAGCTGAGGGCCTGGCTGCGACAGCCGCCGGGCACCTACGAGATGCGCGAGGAAGGGCTGCTGAAGCTGTTCTTCGCCAACCTCCTGCCGCCCGATGAGGCCGTGGAGATCCTGCGTGCGATGCGCGCCCACCGTCTCGCTGTCGCTGAGCAGCTCCGGGGCATGGAGCCCGCGGCGGCGGAAAAGGAGGACCCGTACCCGCTGATGGTGTTGCGGGGCGGCATCGAGTTTGCCGACTGGTTCGCCGACTGGTGTGAGCGGATGGAGGGGCAGATCCTCGCTACCGCTCCCGAGAAAAGGAGCAGCTGATGTTTGACGCCCTGGCCCGTTTCGCCGACGGCAACGCCCGCCGCATCGGCATCGCCGCAATCGCCTTCTTCCTGCTCGCAGCCGCCCTCGGCGGCGGCGTCGCCGACCGCCTCGACCCCTACGGCGCCGACGACCCGGGGACCGAGACGGTCGAAGCCAGGCAGCAGCTTCAGGAGGCCGGCCTGCGTGTGCCGGCGGTGATCGCGGTGGTCGAGAACGCACCCGTCGCCAAAGCCTCGACCCGCGCCCGGGTCGAGTCGCTGGAGCGCAGCGTCGAGCGCCGCGCCGACGTCAAATCCGTGACCGGCTACTACGACACCCGCTCCCCCACTTTCGTCTCCCGTGACGGCGATTCGACCTACTTCGTCGTCGCTCTAGTACCGACCGAGGACAAGGAGTGGCAGGAGGCCGGCGCCGCGATCGCCGACCAGCTCTCCGCGCAACCGGGCGTCGTCGTCGGCGGGGCGGCGGTCGCGCAGGAGCAGGTCAACAAGCAGGTCGAGGAAGACCTGAAAATGGCCGAGATCCTCGCCTTCCCCCTGCTCTTCCTGCTCTCGCTGCTGTTCTTCCGCAGCCTCGTCGCCTCGGTGCTGCCGCTGATGATCGGCGGCCTGGCGATCGTCGGCACCTTCCTGATCCTGCGCCTGGCCAGCGAATTCGGCTCGATCTCGATCTTCGCCCTCAACCTGACCACGGCGCTGGGACTGGGGCTGGCGATCGACTACAGCCTCTTCATCGTCTCCCGCTACCGCGAGGAGATCGCCAAGAGCGGTCCGGGGCTGCCCGCGATGCGGCGCGTGCTCGCAACCTCCGGGCGCACCGTCTTCTTCTCCTCGCTGACCGTCGCGGCGGCGCTCGCCTCGCTGCTCGTTTTCCCCCAGCGCTTCCTCTACTCGATGGGCCTGGGCGGCGCCCTGGTGGCGCTGTTCGCGGCGCTGATCTCGCTGACCGTGCTGCCCGCCGTGCTGACCCTGCTCGGCTCGCGGGTCAACGCCGGCGCCCCCAAGTTCCTGCAGCGCCGCGCCGAGGCCGACACCGAGGTCGACGAGAACGGCTTCTGGTACCGGCTCTCGCGCTTCGTGATGCGCCGGCCGCTGCCGATCGCCACGCTCAGCGCCCTCTTCCTGATCGTCCTCGGCCTCCCCTTCCTCGGGATCAAGTTCAACACCGTCGACCCGACGGTGTTGCCGGAGTCGGCCAGCGCGCGGCAGGCCTACGACCAGGTCAGCACCGAGTTCCCACCCTTCCGCGAGACCCCGATCTGGATCGACGTCGAGGGCGGCGGGCCAAAAGCGGCGGCAGCGATGGCGGCGCGGGTGAAACGCACTCCCGGCGTCGCCGACGTGCTGCCGCCGCAGCCGCTGCGCGGAGACGTCACGGCGCTGCAGGTGATCTCAGCCAACCCCTTCGTCTCCGACGCCAGCCAGGAAACCGTGAAGGAGATCCGGGCCATCCACCCACCGGCGGGGACGACGGCGCTGGTCAGCGGCGCCACCGCCGACTTCATCGACTTCCAGTCGAGCCTCCGTCAGCACCTGCCGATCGCATTGGCGATCGTGATCGTCGCCACCCTGGTCATCCTCTTCCTGATGACCGGCTCGGTGATCCTGCCGATCAAGTCGCTGATCATGAACTTCCTCAACCTCAGCGCCGTCTTCGGGCTGCTGGTGCTGATCTTCCAGGACGGCAGGCTGGAGGGAACCCTCGACTACACCTCTCCCGGAGCGATCGAGCAGACGATGCCGATCCTGCTCTTCGCCGTCGCCTTCGGGCTCTCCACCGACTACGCAGTCTTCCTCCTTTCGCGGATCAAGGAGGCGCGCGACAACGGCGCCTCCGAGAGCGAGTGCGTGGCGATCGGGCTGGAGCGGACGGGGCGGATCGTCACCGCGGCGGCGCTGCTGTTCGCGGTCGCGATGGGCGCCTTCGCCACCTCGCAGATCATCTTCATCAAGGAGAACGGCGTCGGCACTGCGCTGGCGGTCCTGATCGACGCCAGCATCGTCCGCGCCCTCCTCGTGCCCTCGCTGATGGAGCTGCTCGGCAAGTGGAACTGGTGGGCGCCGGCGCCGCTGCGGCGGCTGCACGAACGGATCGGGATCAGCGAGACGCCGCCTCCGGCCGAGCCGGTCGCCAGCAACTGAGCGCCACCCCGACCCGGCCCACCGCGCGGGGGCTTCCGCGCGGTGGGCTCGATCTTCTCCCTGGGACTAGTCGCGGCCGATCAGGGTCTGGAACAGATCGGTCTGGTCGCGGATCCCCATCACGTTGCTCGCCTGGGGACCGATCGCGGCGACCGGTACGCGGGCGCCGGTGTGGGACTGTCCCCCCGGCGTCTTGCCGGTTCCGTAGGAGACCCGGATCGGCACTCCGTCAGCCGACTGCAGCGTCGCGTAGAACCCGGGGGTGTCCTGGCCGGCGGGGACGATCTGGCTGGTATGGGAGTGATCGGCGGTGATCACCACCAGCGTGTCGTCGTTGCGCTCCTGGTAGGCGAGGGCGACGGCGACCGCCTTGTCGAAGGCGAGGTTCTCGCCGATCTGCCCGCAGACGTCAGAGGCGTGATCGCGCTTGTCGATCGAGGCCCCCTCGACCTGCAGGAAGAAGCCCTTGCGGTTCTCCAGTAGCTGAATCGCCTTCTTGGTCATCGCCTCCAAGCTCGGCTCGTTGGCCGGGCGGTTGGTCTCGTCGCAGCGGAACGTCGGCCCACCGGCTCCAGGCGTGGTCGCGGCGATCAGCGGTTTGAACTCGGTCGTCATGTTGCTGGGGTTGAAGAGACCGAGCACCGGGCCTTTGGAGAGCGAGCTGATCGCGTTCAGCTCGCTCGCCGTCTCGACGTAGCGATAGCCCTTCGTTTTGGCGTAGTCGATGACCGTACTCGTGCTCGAGTCGAGCGTCTGCAGGTAGCGGTTGCGACCGCCGCCGAGGTTGACGTCGAGCAGGTGATCGACCTGCTGCTCGGCGATCGAGCCGAGGCCACCGGCGCCCTTGGTCTCGATCGGGCAGATGGTGCGTGCGTCTGCCGGTCCCTGACAGGCGCGCTGGGACATGTGCGCCGACGGTGCGGCGGGCGTGGCGTCGGTGATCTCCGCCGTCGAGACGTTGCCGACCAGCATCCCGCGCTTGTCCGCGATCTCGAACGTCGTCTTGAAGCCGGCGTTGGAGCCGGGGATGCTTTCGGCGGCGCTGGGCCCCTGCGAGAGGCGGGCGTCGATCGTCTTCTGACCGGTCGACCAGGCGGTCGCGGTCGGCGCCGAGTCGGGTACGTAGTTGGGCGGGTAGGTCGGGCCCGGGCCGGCCGAGAGGCCGTAGGTGATCAGCTCGCCGGCGAACGGCAGCGTCTCCATGCTCAGCGTGCCGGCGGCACCCTTGCCGTAGTAGCGGGCCAGGGTGATCTCGCTGTCGCCCATCCCGTCACCGACCAGCAGGATCACGTTCTTGGGCTTGTCCGAGTCGAGCAGCTTCTTGATCTCGCGTGAGTTGTCCTCTGCCCCGTCCCACTCCCACTGATGAGCGGTGGCGACGGTGCCCGCGGCGGCGATTGCCGCGAAGACCATGACCGCGAAGAGCGCGAGGTGCTTTCGCTTGGATCGCATTGCGATGTTCCTCCTTGTCGTCGTTCCGGATCGGTTCCGGCCCGAACCTAAAAAGGCAGCCGCGTCGGCTTGCTAACGAAGGGTTGCGGCGATGCGAAGGGGCTGTGAACGGGCGCGGGGCGCCCGGTGAGATCAGCCAGGGCCGAACGCCGGAGCGGGAGGCGCGGTCGTCGGCAGGGGCTCCTGTTCGGCGTTGAAGACCGAAGTGTCGAACGCGGTCAGAGCCAGTTCCTTCGCGTATCCCAGCTTTTCCAAGCCGAGCAGTTCCTCGATGGTGAGGAGCAGCGTGAAGTGGTTGAAATAGCCTTCGTTGACGCTGCCGGGTTCGATGAAGGGCGAGATCAGCAGCAGCCCGACGCGGCCGCCACCGCCGCTCGGTTTGGTCGGTCCGGTGATCGATTCGACCACCGGCGCCGGTGGCAGGTTGGGGTAGATCGGGTAGACGCAGCAGGCGCTGGCGTCAGGCGCCACTCCTGCCTGCTGGGCCTGGGTCGAGGTGATCGCGATCAAGCCCCCGTCTTCGTAGGCGGGCGAGGCGAGGATCTGCGGGACGACCGTACGCAGAAACGCTTCGGCCTCCAGCGGCCCCGCGGCGACCTGGCCCGGTTCGCACGGGGTGAGCCCGCCGTCGTGGCAGCTGTTGGGGACGATGTAGGAGAGCGTCGGCGTTTTCTCGGCCTCGCCCAGGTCGGTCGCAAGCTGGTCGAGGCCGACGTTCCGCTCCGCGCATTCCGGCCCGTCGACGATCGAGTGGAAGTAGACGAACGGGTTGCGCCAGGTCACGTAAGCGTCACCCGGAACAGCCGTCCGCTTGAGATCGGGGGTTCCCAGCGCCGGATGACGACAGCTGGTCGGCTGGCCGGGGGCGTTGCCGATGTCCTCGACGTAGGCCTTCCACTCGAGGTCCGCGGCGGTGAGCTGGCTGGGCAGGCTCTCAGTCGCCGCTGGGTACACGCAGCCGTTCCCTTCGACCTGGCCTTCGGCGGAAACCGTGGCCGGGAGGACGTCGCTGTAGTTGGGGCAGTTCGCCGCCGTTTCCGGCGTCGGCCCCTGGCCGCTGATTAGCGCCACCTGGTTGGCCAGGTCGCCCTGGGCCACCGCGTAGTAGTTGGAGAGCAAGCCGCCCTGTTCCGGCAGGGTCTGGGCCAGGTACGGCGCCGGCGAGGCCTCGCCGAAGGCTTCCTCGAAGCTGTTTTCTCCGAGCACGATCATGAACACGTGTTTGACTTCCGGCAGCCCCCCGGCTTCTGGGTCAAATTCCTCCAGCGGGGCTTCTTCGACGGGCGCTTCGGGCAGCGCTTCTTCTTCCGGCACCGGGGCCGGCGCCACTTCGGAGGAGATTTCCGCCGGCACCGAGGCGACCGGTTCCGGTGCCGCTTCCACGGTTTCGACCGGTTCGGCGGGCGGTGGCTGGGCGGCCGGGACCTGCAGCAGGATCGACTGCATGCCGGCGCTCTGCGCCACGTGACTGGTAACCGAGCCAAGAATGACGCCGAGCGCGAGCATGCACATCACCGCCGTTGCGGCAGCACGCGGGGTCGGCATCCAGTTGGCGAAACCATCGGGGTCGGGTTCGACCTCGGCGGCGCTCGCTTTCTCGGCACCCCGGTCACGGCGAAGAAGCGCCGCCATCTGCGTGGCGATCGCCGTCGGCAGCGGCCCCCGGCGGGCGCCGCAGGCCAGGCAGTAGCGCTGATCGTCGGAGAGCGTCGTGCCGCAATTCGCGCAGGCATCGGCGCGGGCGGAGCCTCTGGTCTCGTCGTCTCTGGTCCCGGCCACGCTGGCGGCGAGTATGGACTCGGCTCGTTACCAACGTGTGAAGATCCTGATTTCCCGCGGCAACCGCTTGGTCCCTATTTACAAGCCTTAAACATCTGGGACGGGGGCTGGAACTGAAGATGGGTCCGTGACTACGCGCCCGAACCCAGGCGAGCGGGCCGCTGCCGCGACCCCGCCACCGCCTCCTCCCTCGGCACCACCGCTTCAGCCCCAATCCCCAGCCCCGCCGCCGGCACCAGCCGCGGCCCCGGTCCAGCAGCCTTCGCTGGTGGCTGCGAGCGGCGACCAGTGCCCCAACTGCAGCGCCCACATGGCTCCCGACCAGCGCTACTGCCTCAACTGCGGCAACCGTCGGGGCGATCCACGTCTGCCGTTCATGGACGCGGTCGTATTCATGGACGCGGTCAAGCGCCCGCGCGGCGCGGCGGCGCCCCCGCCGCAACCGCCGAGCCAGCGCCGCAAGGGCATCTCCCCCAACGCTTCGCTGATCGCCGGGGTCGCGACCCTCGTGCTCGCAATCGGAGTCGGTGTCCTGATCGGCCGCTCCGGCGAGCAGGGCGCCACGACCGCCAACACGACGCCCCAGGTGATCAAGGTGGAAGGCGGAGGCGGAGGCGGCACCGAAACGGCAGCGGCCAGCGGCGGCAAAGAAGCCAACGCCGGCGGCTCGGGCAAATCGAAGAAAGCGGCGAAATCGGAGACTGAGGCAGGCAGCAGCGGCACCTCCAAGGCAGCGGAAGAAGTCCTCAAACCCGAGGCCGGCGTGAAGCTGCCGCCGCCCAAAGCGCAGGTCGGGGAAGACTGCGAACAGGGCACGGCCGGATGCAGCAGCGGCGGCGAGTTCGACGGCAGTTTCTTCGGCGAATGAGCCTCAGGGACCGCATCGGTGCGCGGCGCCAGTCGCGGGGCGCGATGCCGCCGCCCCCTCCCGCGCAACAGGTGCCGGCCGCTGCCG
Organism: Solirubrobacterales bacterium; assembly: GCA_035694165.1. Classification (GTDB taxonomy): domain Bacteria; phylum Actinomycetota; class Thermoleophilia; order Solirubrobacterales; family 70-9; genus VAYN01. The sequence goes on from DASSFS010000049.1 coordinate 16,239, forward strand.
CCCCCGCGCCTGGCGCGGCGCCGCCGGTTCCCAGCCAGGCCCTGGCGGCCGCCTACGGCGAGGAGTTCGTCGTCGACCTGCAACGTCGCCGCGACCAGCTCGTGGCCCGCGTCGCCGAGCTGCAGTGGGACCTGGGTGGCCTCGTCTACGAGATGGCCATCCGCGACCGGATGCAGATGGACCTGCTGGTCAAGCGGGCCGTCGTCCTCCAGGACGCCGACGCCGAGCTGAGCGAGGTCGAACGGATCGTCCGCATGGAGGAGACCGGCGCCGCCGGCTCCTGCGGCAGCTGCGGCGCCCCGCACTCGAGCGGCGCGACCTTCTGCTGGCAGTGCGGCCAGCCCCTGCTGCGCCAGGTCTCGGGCGAGTCGATCCTGCGTAGCTGACCGGCGCGGCGCGGCGCGGCTCCGGCGTCCTCAGCCGAAGCGGCCGGTGACGTAGTCGCGGGTGCGCGGGTCGCGCGGCTGGGAGAAAATCGTCTCGGTGTCGTCGAACTCGATCAGGGTTCCGACCGGCTTGGCATCGCCCGTCTCGAGGCTGAAGAAGGCGGTGCGGTCGGCGACCCGCGCGGCCTGCTGCATGTTGTGGGTGACGATCACGATCGTGAACCGTCCTTTGAGGCTGTGCATGAGCTCCTCGATCGCCCCGGTCGCGATCGGGTCGAGGGCGGAGGCGGGCTCGTCGAGCAGCAGCACGTCGGGCTCGATAGCGATCGCGCGGGCAATGCAGAGCCGCTGCTGCTGACCGCCGGAGAGGCCGAGGGCGCTGTCCTTGAGCCGGTCCTTGACCTCGTCCCAGAGCGCCGCCCCGCGCAGGGCTTTCTCGACCCGCTCGTGCAGGCCCGACCTCATCCCCAGGTTCCGCGGCGCCCAGGCGATGTTGTCGAAGATCGACTTCGGGAAGGGGTTCGGTTTCTGGAAGACCATCCCGATCCGCCGCCTGACCTCGACCTGGTCGACGTTCCCTCCGTACATGTCGTGCCCGTGGTAGAGGATCTGGCCGCCGATCCGGAAGCCCGGGACGGAGTCGTTCATGCGGTTGAGGCTGCGCAGGAAGGTCGTCTTGCCGCAGCCCGATGGTCCGATTAGGGCAGTGATCTGACCGCGGCGGATCCGCAGCGACACTCCCGTCAGGGCCTTTTTGCTGCCGTAGAAGACGGACACGTCCTGGGCGTCGAAGACGACTTCCGAGGCGACCGCCTGGTGGCCGTTGAGGACCGCAGCGTCGCCGGCCTGCGGCACCGGCCCGCTGCGGATCCGCAGGCGCTGCGGCGGGGCGGCCGGGCCCGGACCGGCGTTCGGGTCGAAGGCGCTCACGAGGACATCTTCCTTTTGCTGCGGGCCAGCAGCGCCCTGGCGCCGAGGCTGGCGAAGAGGATCAGCGAAACGAGGATGAAGGAGAGGCCCCAGGCTTCGCTGACGGCGGCCGGGTTCGCTTCTTCGGAGAGCTGGAAGATCCGCACCGGCACGTTCGGCAGCGCCTCGAATGGGTTCAGCGAGTAGGTGGCGCCGTCGAAGGCCGAGCAGGTGAAGATCAGCGGTGCCGTCTCGCCGGCTGCACGGGCCACCGAGAGCACCGTCGAGGTGACTATTCCACCGAGGGCGCTCGGCAACACGATCCCAACCACGGCACGCCAGCGGCTGACTCCCAGCGCATCGGCCGCTTCGCGCAGGTTTTTCGGAACCAGCAGCAGCACCTCCTGGGTGCCGCGGGCGATCAGCGGCACCATGATGATCGCCAGCGCGACTGAGGCTGCAAGGCCCGACTGCTGTTTCTGGTTGACCAGGAGGGCGAAGGCGAAGAGGCCGATGATGATCGCGGGCAGGCCGTTCATCAGGTCGAGCGTCAGCCGGATCAGATGGGTTGCGCGATTGCCCGCGAACTCGGTCAGGAAGAGCGCGACGAGAACCCCGATCGGCATCGCGATCAAGGTCGCGATGCCGACGATGACGCCGGTGCCGACCAGCATCGGCCCGATCCCGTCCGGGGTGCCCTTGATCAGGAAGTCGAGGCTGAGCGCGTCGGCCCCTCGTGAGACCACGGTGTAGACGACGATCGCGAGGACGCCGACGGCAAGCACGGCGGCCCCGGTCGCGCCCCATTCAGCGAAGCGGCTGAACAGCTTGCGGCGACGCAGGTTGCCGCTCGGCGTCAGCGGCGCGGTCGGGTCTGGAACGGCTGTGCCGGTCATCGTGCCGTCGCTCCCTGGTAGCCAAAACGCCTGCCGATCCACTGCGCGACCAGGTTCGAGACGAGGCCGATCACGAGCAGGATCACACCGAGGTAGAACAGCGAGGCTTTGTGCATTTCCGTCAGCGCGCCGGGGAACTGGTTGGCGATCCGCGCCGCCAGCGTGTCGCCGGTCTTGAACAGCGAGGCCTGGATTTCCGAGCCGGCACCGATCACCTGGGCGACCGCGATCGCCTCCCCCAGCGCTCTCCCCAACCCCAGCAGCGAGGCGGCGACGACGCCGGAGGCGGTGCTGGGGAGGACGACGCCGCGTACGACCTCCCAGCGGGTCGCGCCCAGAGCGCTGGCCCCGTCCTGGACGTCGCGCGGGACCGCCTGGAAGAGATCCCGTGAGATCGAGGCGATGATCGGGATCACCATGATCGTCAGGATCAGGCTGGCGGTGAAGACGCTCGACCCGGTCGTTTCCGGCGGGCCGAAGATCGGGATGAAGCCGAGGGTGTTGTGCAGGAACGGCTCGAGGTGGTCGCGCGCGAACGGCGCCAGGACCAGGATCCCCCAGAAGCCGAGGATGACGCTGGGGATCGCCGCCAGCATCTCGACCAGCGGCGCGATCACGCCGCGCACTCCGGCCGGTGCCAACAGGCTCAGGTAGAGGCCGATCGCGATCGCGATCGGAGCGCCGATAAAAAGGGCCACGAAGGAGCTGACGACGGTTCCGAAGATCAGCGATCCGGCGCCGAACTCACCGAAGTTCGGCTGCCAGCCCGTCTCGGTCAGGAAGCCCAGCCCGAACTCGGAGATGGCGGGACTGGCTCCGTGCACGACCTGATATCCGACCCCGAGGATGGCGGCCCCGACGAGCAGCGCCGCCAGCAGGCAAACGCCATAGAGCACGCCGTCGGCGACACGGTCGAGCTTCTTCCGGCGTGCGGCCGCCCTGTTGGAGCGGGCGCTCGGAAGAGCCCCAGGGCTGGCGGTGGCGCTCATCGCGCGGCAGCGTAAACGAGAACCTGACCCCCGTCTCACTGTTGCGGCAAATTTTCACAGAATTGTCACGACTTACTTTTTGCCCACGGTTCAGCGAGACGGTACGGCTATTCACAGGACTGAAACAAATCGCCACGACAGGGGCGCAACGCTACCTTCAGCCGCGGTGCCGCTTGCCGGCGCCGCCATCTAGAGACGCTTCGAGAGCGAGCTGAAAGGACTTCCTTTGATGCGCAATAAGTTCCTGGGACTGTTGACCGCCGTTGCCGCGGTCGGGTGTATGGCCATCGTTACCACCGCGACCGCTTCCGCGAGCATCACCGGCGCCGGATCGACGCTGGTAGCGCCGATCCTCGCCAACTGGAAGACCGGGTTCGAAAGCAGCGGTGGCACCTCGGTGCAGTACTCGGCCGTCGGCTCCGGCGCCGGTATCGCCCAGATCACCGCGAGGACCGTCGACTTCGGCGCCTCCGACGCGCCCCTAACCTCCGAACAGGCGAATGCCTGCAACGGCTGCGTCCAGATCCCCTGGGCACTCTCCGCAACCGGAGTCGCGTACAACATTCCCGGGGTCAGCAAGCTGAACCTAACCGGCCCCCTGTTGGCCGAAATCTACCTCGGCAAGATCAAGAAGTGGAACGACAAAAAGATCAAAGCCGTGAACCCGGGAGCGAAACTCCCCGGCACGAAGATCACCCCCGTCTTCCGTAACGACGGTTCTGGTGACACCTACGTCTTCACCGACTTCCTCTCCAAGACCAGCGCCTCGTGGAAGAGCCGGGTTGGCTTTGCCACCTCGGTCGGCTTCCCGGTCGGCGTCGGCGCCAAAGGCAACCTGGGGTTGACCAACACGGTTAAGAAAACTCCGGGCGCGATCAGTTACATCTCGGCCTCCTACATGATCGCGGCTGGCCTCAAGGCGGTCGCCGTTCAGAACCGAGCGAAGAAATTCGTCTACCCGAACCTGGCGAACATCTCCAGCGCCGCGGCGACGGTGAAGAGCGTGCCCTCGAGCAACACGGTCAGCATCGTCAACCCGCCCGCCTCGGCGAAGACCGCTTACCCGGTCTCCACCTTCACCTACGCGGTGGTGCCCAAGAGCTCCTCGCAGAAGGCGACGATCGCGCAGTTCATCACCTACGCGATCACCCAAGGGCAGGGCTTCGGAGCCTCGCTCGATTTCCCGCCGCTGCCGTCGGTGGTCCTGGCCGCAGCCAAAAAAGCGGTCGCCTCGCTCTAGGCGAAAGCCTGAGAGGCGCGGCGACGAAGGTCGGCGTTGAGCATCCCAGTCACCTGACTGGGGCTCTCGCCGGCCGACGGGACCGCGGCGCCGATCAGGCCGGCGGCGCGGAAGCCATAGAGCGGAGCGACGAAGCCGAGCTCGCGGATCTTGCGGACGAGCCGGACCGCGTCCTGGGTCTCGGCGCCGGGGCCGCAGAGGACGATGGCGGTCGGGTCGAGGGCGCCGAGCGCGCGCTCGAGCCGCTCGTCGCCGAGCTCGTTGGAAAGGACGAGGACGCGGAAGCCGGCGCGGCGCAGGGCGAGGTCGAGGGCCTGGGTGTGGACCTCCTCGGCATCCTGGCCGGGACTGGAGTCGAGCAGCAGGATCCCGGCCGGGCGCGAGGCGGTGGAGGCGAGGCGGCGAGCGCCGTGCAGCCATCCGGTCGCCCAGCGGGCCGCGAACTCGAGCTCGGCCCCGCGGTCGGGATCGGCGGCGAGCTGGTCGATCGCCGGCAGCAGCATCTCCTCGACCGTGCGCTCCAGCGGCCGCAGCGCCAGGCTCTCCTCGATCGCCCGGTCGGCGGCGGTCTCGTCAAAGCTTTCGAAGGCGGCGAGCATGTCGCCACCGCTGGCCGGCGCCGACTGGCGCTGGCGGGCCAGCTCGATCGCCGAGGAGATATTGCCGGTCTGTGCGAGCGCGTCGCGCAGGGTCTGCAGCTCCACCAGCTCGTAGTTGCGGTGGTTGCCGACGGTGCGCTTCGGCACCGGGTAGCCGTAACGGCGCTCCCAGCTGCGAAGCGTGTTCGGGCTGACGCCGAGCACTTCGGCCGCTGCGTTGGTCCGGATCCCTGGCATCTGCGGGGCATTCTGGCACCGCAAATCCAGGTTTACATCAGTTATGGACAGATTTCCGGAATCTGTCAGCGATCTTGCAGAGCGCCCACGCCCACCGGCTGGCCCACCGCCCGCGCTCGCCACATCGCCGCGTCGGCCTTGTGCAGCAGCTGCTCAACGTCGGTCCCATGCTCGGGACAGGCGGCGACGCCGACGGAAATAGCGATCCGCAGCCCCCCCGCCCGCTCCAGATCGTCCAGTTGGCCGAGCAGGCGCTCCACCATCTGCACCCCTTCGACCGTTCGCAGGTTGGGGGCGAGGACGCAGATCGCGTCCTCCTCCAACCGGAAGACTTCGTCGACGATGCGGATGCTGTCGCGCAGCGCCGCGCCGACGATCGCCAGCACCGTCTCCTGGCCGTTGCCGCCGTCGCCGTTGCGACTGTCGGGGCCGGAAGCGTCGAAGACCGCGAGCGCGAACGGGTGCCCGTAGCGGCGGTTGGTCTCGGCCAGTTGGTCGAGACGGCGCCGCATGTGGCCCGGCCGGTAGAGGCTGGCGAGCTCGCCCTCTTCGTTGGCTGCATCGACTGCGGTAGCGGTCACCGAACCAAAATCGGCAGCAAGGCGCTCGGCCATTAGCGCAAACCCATCTGACTGACCTGCGCTGAGCTCCTGCCGCAGCTTTGCCAGCAGCGAGGCCTGCAACGAGGAGACCTCGCGGGCAATCCGCCCCGCTGGGGAGCCGCTCCCCGCTCCGTCGCCTGAATTCGACTGGGCCGCCACGCAGTGACCTTGGCGAAGCGGACGGACGTAGGAGTCAGAGAAAGCCGCTATTTGCGGCGCGACGGTCGTCCAGGACAGATGTCCAAATTGCGGACTTAACCGAGGTCGGCCCGAGCCAAGCCCTAATCGAGGCTGCGGCGGCCGGCGAGGGCCTTGCCGAGCGTGACCTCGTCGGCGTGCTCGAGGTCGGCCCCGACCGGCAGCCCGCTGGCCAGGCGCGTCACCGCGACCTGGCCCCGCAGCTCGCCGGCGATGTGCAGCGCGGTCGCTTCGCCGGTCGTCGTCGGGTTGGTCGCGAGCACGACCTCGCTCACGCCGCCGCGCCCGACCCGCGCCAGCAGCTGGGCGATCTTCAGGTCCTGGGCGTCGACGCCGTCGATCGGCGAGAGGGCGCCGCCGAGCACGTGGTAAAGGCCGCGGTATTCGTGCGTGCGCTCGATCGGGATCACGTCGGCGGGCTCCTCGACCACGCAGATCATCGTCCGGTCGCGGTTGTGGTCGGCGCAGATGCGGCAGAGCGGGCCCTCGGCGAGGTTGAAGCACTCCTCGCAGAGGCCGACCTTCTCCTTCACTTCGCGAATCGCATCGCCGAGCGCGAACGCCTCTTCGTCCGGCGCCCGCAGCAGGTGGAAGGCGAGCCGCTGCGCGGTCCGCTGCCCGATCCCCGGCAGCCGCGAGAGCTCGGCGACGAGGCGCGCCAGCGGCGCCGGTCCCTCCGTGCTCACATTCCCGGCAGGCCGCCGCCGAGACCGCCGGTGATCCCGCCCATTTTCGAGCTGGCCAGCTCCTGCGCGGCGCGCAGCCCCTCGTTGACGGCAGCCTGGACCATCTCAGACAGCATCTCTGCCTCCTCGGGGTCGATTGCGTCAGGGTCGATGACGATCTCGCGCAGGGTCAGATCACCGCCCATCTTCACCTTGACCATGCCGCCACCGGCGCTGGCCTCGACCGTCTCCTCTTTCAGCTGCTCCTGCGCCTGCAGCATCTGGTCCTGCATCTGCTGCGCCTGTTTCATCAGGGCATTGACGTCAAAGCCTCCGGGCCCTCCTCCTCGTGCCACCTAACTGACCTCCTCCGCGTCGAACTCGCTCTTAAGTTTCTCCAGCAACGCATCCTCGTCGATCCCCCCGCCCTTCTCCTCTGGCGCGGGCGCGGGAGGCGCCTCACTCTCTCCGTCGAGGAGGACGTAGGTCGGTCGCATCGACTGTCCGGTGACGCTCTCGAACGCCACCGCAACCGCGTCGCGTCGCTCCGGCGACTCGGCCTTCCGTTTGTTGAACGTCTTGTCAGCGGGGAATCCGACCTGCAGCCCGTCCTCATCGAAGGCGACCGGATAAGCACCCTCAAAGGTCGCCGCCAACGCTGGCGCCGTCTCCGCCAGCTTCTGAAGCACAGCAGGCCAAACCCGCTTCAGCTCGTCCAAATCGATCTCGGAGACGGCCACCGCCGGTCCCTCTTCCTGCTCCGCGCCTTCAGGCTCCGGCGGCAACTCGGCCTCTTCCTCTTCGGCCGGTGGAGGATCGTCAACTGGCGGGGGTGGCGCGGAGGTGGGGGCCCCCCGCGGCGCGGAGGCGGCTCCGCCGCCGAGCACCGTGGGGGAAACCTCCGTGACAGGACCCGCGCCCTGCCCGCCCTCGTCCCTCAGCCGTCCCTCGCCCAGCTGTCCCTCCAACCGCTCGATCCTGCGCAGCAGTCCCTCAGTCGACGGATCCAGATCCGGCCGCGCCGCTTTGAGCAAAGCAATCTCCACCGCCATACGAGCATCATCGCCCTCACGCACAGCGGTCAAGGCATTCGCCAGCTCATCAATCGTCCGCATCAAGCTGGCCGTCCCGATCGAGGCCGCCTGCGCTTCCAGCCGGGCCGAATCGGTTGCGGTCACCACAAAGGAGGTCGGGACCTCGCCCGTCGTCTGGGCGACCAGCAGATGGCGCAGGTGGGCGAGCAGGTCGCGGGCGAACTGGGAGGGGTCACGGCCGGAGCGGGCCATCCGCTCGACCCCGAGCAGGACCCCCTTCGGGTCCTCGGCGATCACCGCGTCCACCGCTTCGAACAACAGCTCAGCGTCAGCGGCGCCGAGCATCTCGAGGACGCTGTCGAGGTCGACGTTGCTGCCGCCGAAGGCGACCAGCTGGTCAAGCGTGCCGAGCGCGTCGCGGAAGCTGCCGGAGGCGGAGCGGGCGATCATCGCCGTCGCGCCCTCATCGACCTCGATCGACTCGGCGGCGGCGACCCGCGCCAGCACCTCGGAGATCTGCTCCAGCGAGGGCCGCTGGAAGTCGAAGCGCTGGCAGCGGTCGGCGATCGTCGCCATCACCTTGTGCGACTCGGTGGTGGCGAGGACGAAGACGGTGTTCGGCGGCGGCTCCTCGAGCGTCTTCAGGAAGGCGTTCCAGGCCTCTTTGGTCAGCATGTGCGCCTCGTCGAGGATGTAGACCTTCCAGCGGCCGCCGGTTGGCGCGTAGGCGACCCGCTCGCGCAGATCGCGGACGTCGTCGACCGAGCGGTTGGAGGCGGCGTCCATCTCGATCACGTCGATCGAGGTACCGGCGGCGATCGTCAGGCAGGACTCGCATTCCCCGCAGGGCGTGACGGTCGGGCCGCCGCGCTCGCAGTTAAGCGAGCGGGCGAGGATCTTCGCCATCGAGGTCTTGCCGGTCCCGCGCGAGCCGACGAAGAGGTAGGCGTGGTGGACCTTGTCCTGCTCGACCGCGTTGCGCAGGGTTCGGACCACGTGCTGCTGCCCAACGACCTCATCGAAGGAGCCCGGGCGGTGGCGGCGGTAAAGGGAGGTCGACTCGGCTGACATCGGGACTGAGGCCAGTGTATCCACGCCCCGGCGGCGGTCCCGATAGCTTGCCCGCGTGCCACCGAGGGTCTCCAGCTGGCTTGTGCCGGCCGCCTGGGTCGCCGCGGTGACGGCGGTCCTCCTGCTGCTCTTCCCCGTCGGCTTCCCCAACTACGACACCATTTACGCCCTCGTCTGGGGACGCGAACTGGCGCATGGGATGAGCCCCGACGTCGGCTCGGCGCTGCCGCCGACGCCGCACCCGCTGACCGAGCTGATCGGCCTGGTGACGACGCCGCTGGGGGACGGCGCGATCACGGTGACGATGGTCATCGCCTACGCCTCGCTGGGGCTGATCGGGTTCTTCGTCTACCGCCTTGGGGCGATCTGGTTCGACCGCTGGGTTGGCGCCGTCGCCGCCGCGATCGTCCTCACCCGCGCTCCCTTCCTCTCCAACGGCCTGCGCGCCTACATCGACCTCCCTTACATCGCCTTCTGCCTGGCAGCGCTCCTGGTCGAGGCCAAGCGCCCCCGCGCCGGCTGGCCCGTATTGGCACTGCTCGCCTTGGCCGGCTTGCTGCGCCCCGAGGCGTGGCTGTTCGCCGGCGTCTACTGGCTCTATCTATCCCTCGACCTGCGGCCGATGGGCCGATATGTTGAGCCTGAGTCAACTTTTCGGCCCATCGGCGGGCTGTTTGGCTGGGACCTTGGGTGGCGGGGGCAACGCTCGATGCGAGAGCTCGCCTGGTTGGGGGCGCTCGCAGCCGCGGGCCCCGTGTTGTGGGTGCTCTTCGACTCGATCACCGCCGGGGACCCGCTCTATTCATGGACGGGGACGAAAGAAACGGTCGAGACGCTGGAACGGCAGACCGGGCCGGTCGACCTCATCCTCTACGGGCCGCGCCGCCTCGGCGAGGTTCTGCAGTGGCCGGGGATGGTCGGGGCCCTCGGCGGCGTCGTCCTCGGCCTTGCCTTCCTGCGCAAGCGCTCGACGCTCGGCGTCGCCGTCGCCGCCCTCGCCCTGCTCGCCTTCGCACTGCTCGCCTGCGGCGGCCTCGCGATCCTCCCCCGCTACACGATGCTCGCCGCGGCGATCCTGGCGATCTTCGCCGGCCTCGCCCTGCTCGGCTGGCGCCTGCTCGAGCCCGAGCACCCCTGGCGCCGCCGCTGGCAGTTCTTCGCCGGCCTGGTCGCGCTGATGTTCGTGGTCTGGCTGCCGAACCAGTGGGACCTCGACTCCCGAGTCGACACCGACCTCACCAACCAGGCCCGGATCGAGGGTGACCTCTCAGACCTCGTCGAGGATGGCGCCTTCGAGCCGCTCTGCGGCAAGGTCGCCGTCCCCAACCACCGCGCCGTTCCCCGCCTCGCCTTCGGCCTCGACGTCCGCCCGACCGAGATCGTCAGCGCCAGCGAGGAAGGGGTCCCCGCCCGCGGCTACTTCGTCGCCGCCGCCAACGAGTTCGTGATCCACAACTTCATCCTCGACCCCCGGGACCCGACCGACTTCGGCCTCGAAGTCCCGGACCGGTTCGAAGAAGTGACGCGTAACGAGTCCTGGATCGTCTACCGCAACTGCGGTTAGACGGGTCAGGGAGCTGGAATCGGCGGCAGCTCGAAACCGCGATGAAAGCGCAGCGAGCCGACGCCGTTGCAGCTCTCGGCCCCTTCTCCGGGCGTGACGCTCGGGTCTTCGGGGACGATCACCGAGAAGTTGGCGACGTCGCGAACACCGAATTTGAGTTCGGCGTTGAGGTGGCCGAGGCGGCCGTTGCCGCGCTCGTGCCAGTTCATCCTGACTACGCCGCCAGGCGAGATCGGGGTGTTTTCCCATGAGCGCCCCGAAGTGAAGAAGCGCTGTTCGGTGACGCCCGGCATGTCCGAGGTTTCGCAGGTGATCTGGATCTGGAACTCGAGGTTGCGGACGCGGCGGTTACGGACGTCGAAGATGACGTATTCGCCGCGAGCGAGTTTTGCGGCGCCGTAGGTCCCGTTGGGGACGACCGCGGTCTGCTGCGCCGGGCGCGCGTCGGCGCCGCCAGCAGCGATGAATGAGACCGCGAGGCCGGCGGCGGCGACCACGAGGATCGCGAGCAATTCGCGCTTGTAAGAAGCGTGGACGAGACGCATCCCAACCCCCTTCGACCACCCAGACCTCGAACTTGAATCGTGAGGCTTCTCTACCCGTTCTCGGCGCGAACGATCGCCTCGTGGGTCGACGCCGCCAGGTCGGGGTCGACGAGATCGACTCGCGGCGGCAGCTCGACATGGAGGTCGTTGGAGGGATCCAGCCGCGCCCGCAGCCCGTTCGTGCGCGAGTCGAGCACGTGGCCACCGCGCCGGCGCTCGGCGTCGATGAAATGCAGGTGGTAGCCGCCGACCTCGATCCCCTCGGCGTAGGCCGGGAAGCGGAAGCCGAGCATCGTCCCCTCGACATCCTCGAGCTCGAAGACGTGCTGCTCGGCGACGACCTCGGTCAGCGGCCGGTACGGCGGGCTCTGGGCCGGGACCGAGCGGGCGCGGACCAGCTCGAAACGGCCGTCGAGGCGGATCGCGCAACTCGCCGCGGACTCCGAACGCAGTTGTTCCCGCATACCAGGAACAACTGCGTTCGAGTCGGCGAGATCGTCGAGCCGGGCCAGCAGCTCCTCGTGCGAGAGCGCGCCCTCGATCCGCTCGTCGATCTCCGCTTCGAACCGCGTCACCACCGCGAACGGGGTCCTCGCCTCGGGCGGGACCGGGTGGATCGCCCCGTCGACGTCGGCGCGGAAGAACTCGCCGTCAAGGGCAATCATCTCGCCGTCGAGTCGGTTCAGCGTCCCCAGCCCGAGGTCGCCGTGCTCGGCCAGCTCGGCGAAGCTGAGGTCGCCGTCATAGGCGCCCTCGAGCAGGGCGCCGATCGTCGAGGCCTGGAAGAGGACGTGCGGCTCGCGCTCGGCGTGCAGGTCCGCCCGCCGCATCGACTCCACGTGCAGGGCCTTGATCCAGCGCTCGTCCAGCATCCGGGCGAGTCTTTCAGCCGGGATAGGCTGCGCGCGTGTCCGGGGGATTCAAGCGCTCTTCGCGCTTCGGCCTGATCGGTGTCTTCGTCGTGATGGCAGCTGTCGCCGCGATTGGACTGACGATGGGTCAGGGGGAAGCGAACCCGAAGTTGGCGCTCGGCCTGATCTTCGGCGTGATCGCGATCTTCTGCGTGCTGCTGTTCGCCTTCCAGCGCTCTGACCTGGAGCGGGTAGCGAGCGGCAGTAGCGCCGCGACGAGCCGCGCCGCCGCCGAAGGCGGTCGTCAGATCGAGAACCCGACGACGATGGCCGAGCCTGACCTCTGGGCCGCGCTGGCGGTGAAGCCGATCGGCGCCGAGGCCGTGCGCGCCCGCAGCGAGATGTGGGACGTCAGCCGCCGCAGCCTGCGCCTGGCGATGATCGTGACCCTGCTGATCTTCCTCACGGTCCCGTCGATCTACCTCTTCGAATCGTTCCTGCCGCTGCTCATCGGCGGCCCGCTAATCGCGATCGTGGCCGTCTACGGCAGCATCCGCGCGATCGCGCCCGGCGGCGAGATGGACGACGGCTATCGCCGGGTCGGCATCGCGATGGAGCCGCTCGGGCTCGAGGTGACCGAGAGGCCCCGAGTCAATATCGAGATGCGCGATCCGGTCACGCCCCGCATGGGCCCGAAGGTCCACGGCGCCCTGGTGTTGGAGGGACAGCGGCACGGCCGCTCGGTTGCTGCCTGCCTCGGCGGCGAGGAGCGCAGCGGCGCCAGCGAGATCACCGTTGGCGGCGCCAGTGCCGGTTTCGAGGCGAAGTCGCGCGACGGGCGCGTGCGCCCCACCGACGGTGCTCCGGCCGCGATCGTCGCGGCGCTGTCGAGCGTGCCCAACTCCACCCGCTGGAAACGCCTCAAAATCGAGGGCGGCCCCGACGGCATCGTCGTCACCCGCAAGGGCGGCGAGCAGAGCGACTGGCTCTGCGACCTCTGGCTGGCCGAGCACCTCGCCTCCGCCTGAGCCGCCGCCCGCGGAAAAGCCCGGCATGTAAGCATCGGGGGCAATGGCGGCAATCGAACTCAGCGGAGTCGTCAAGCGCTTCGGATCGATCACGGCGGTCGACGGCCTCGACCTCGAGGTCCCCGAGGGCATCTGCCTCGGCCTGCTCGGCCCCAACGGCGCCGGCAAGTCGACGACGATGCGGCTGCTGACCGGCCAAGCCCATCCCGACTCCGGCGAGCTGCGGGTATTGGGTCACGAGCTGCCCGACGACTCCAAGGCGGCGCGGGCGAAGATGGGCGTGGTCCCCCAGCTCGACAACCTCGACGTCGACGTCACCGTCGAGGACAACCTCGCCGTCTACGCCCGCCTCTACCGGGTCAAGGACGTCGGCGCCGCTGTCGACCGCGCGCTCGATCTGGCCCGGTTGCGCGACCGCCGTCGCGACGCTGTCGACGAGCTCTCGGGCGGCATGCGGCGTCGCCTGCTGCTGGCTCGCGGCCTCGTCCACGAACCGCGCCTGGTCCTGCTCGACGAGCCGACGGTCGGCCTCGACCCGCAGATCCGCACCGAGCTGTGGACGCTGATCGGCGAGCTCAAAGCCCGCGGCACGACGATCCTGATGTCGACCCACTACATCGAGGAGGCCGAGCGGCTGGCCGACGAGGTCGCGGTGATGACCCACGGCAAGATCATTGCCCGCGGCCACCCGGCCACGCTGATCAGCGAGCACGCCGGTCGCCAGACCGCGGAGATCTACGCGCCTCCCGAACGACTCGCGGAGCTGCGAGCGGAGGCCGAATCGACCGGCCTGCGGGTGCGCCCGGCCGGCCCGGCGATCGCGATCGTCGGCTCCGAGCAGGCCGGGAACGGGGTCGTACCCGAGGAGGCGGTCATCCGCGCCGCCACGCTCGAGGACGTCTTCGTGCTGCTGACCGGCGAGGAGGCGGAGTGAGCGCCGCGACCGACACCGCTGTCTCCGCCCGGAGCGCCCGCCCACGCGCGATGCGCCGCCTGGAACCGGCCGCGATCGCCGGCGTGATGAGCCGCGAGGCCGCCAACTTCCGCACCTATTGGAAGGGGACGACCTTCTCCAGCGTGCTCGAACCGATCGTCTACCTGCTCGCCTTCGGCCTCGGCCTCGGCGCGACCCTGGTCGACGAAGTCGACGGCGTCCCCTATATCCAGTTCGTCGGCACCGGCATGGTCGCGACCGCTGTCATTTTCTCCAGCGCCCTGCCGGCGATGTTCGGCACCTTCGTCAAGCACCGCTTCCAAAACACCTACGAAGCGATCCTGGCGGCGCCGGTCGACGTCGAAGAGCTGGTTACCGCGGAGATGCTCTGGATCGGCCTGCGCGCCGGCTTCTACGGCTGCTTCCCGCTGATCGTCACCTTCGCCTTCGGCCTCGACCCCGCCTTCGGGATGCTGCTCGTCCCCTTCTTCGCCTTCGTCACCGCGCTCGGCTTCGCCGGCTTCGGAGTCGCGATGGCCGCGACCGTCGCCAAGATCGACCAGTTCAACTACGTGACCGCGCTCTGCATAACGCCGCTCTTCCTGATCGCCGGCACCTTCTTCCCGATCGACGGCCTGCCGCAGGGCGTCCAGATCGTCGCCCAGGTCAACCCCCTGCACCAGCTGGTCGAACTGGTCCGTGGCGGCGCCTTCGGCTACGAGCTCGTCGACCTCGCCCGCTTCGCCTTCCTCCTCGCCTTCGCCCTCCTCATGTGGCGCATCGCCGTCGCCCGCATGGCCGCCCGCCTGATCGACTGACGCATCCGACTTTCACCACACCGGAGTGGGGTCAAAGTCGGATGCGCTGAAGATATGGACCGTGCACCCGCCTTCGAAGCGAGGTCACCGGGCGTGTCCGTCGTTTTTGGCTCCTGCCGGGCTCACCTGCGGCACCCGCGGCATCCGCTTAAGGCTGCTTCCTTCCGGACCTGACCTGATTCGCGTGCCCACGTCGCGCAGGACCCGGCCGTCAACGCCGCCGCGACGCACTGACCCCGACGGCCAGCTCCTCGGAACGGGATTCGGCCCCGCTAGAGCGGATTGCGGGTTACAAGGCACCGCTAATTCCCCGCCTAGCACGGTCCACTGACGATCCTACCCTGCCCGCCGTAGGATCATCCATCTTGGGAGCCTTGCCGACAGCCGCAGTCGACGTCGACACCGGCTCCTTCTTCGCCATCGTCGTCGTCGCCGCCGTGGCCGCGGTAACCGTCGCCGCGGTGCCGAAACGCTTCGCCCCGCCAGTGGTGGTGCTCGAGCTGATGCTGGGGATCGTGATCGGCCCCGAACTGCTCGGCCTCGCCCACACCGACGACTTCATCGACTTCTTCTCCAACCTCGGGCTGGGGATGCTGTTTTTCTTCGCTGGCTACGAGATCGACTTCGACCGGATCAAGGGCAAGCCGATCAAGCTCGGCGCCCTCGGCTGGCTGCTCTCGGTGGCGCTCGCCTACGGGATCGGCGGCGCCCTGGCGGCAGCCGGGATCGTGCTCTCCTTCCTCTACACCGGCTCGGCGATGGCGACGACGGCGATCGGCACCCTGATCCCGATCCTCCGCGACAACAACGAGCTGAAGACGCGCTTCGGGACCTACCTGCTGGCCGCGGGGGGCGCCGGCGAGTTCGGCCCGATCCTGCTGGTAACGCTGGTCCTGTCGACCACCAACCCGCTGCACGAGGCGGTGATCCTGCTCGGCTTCATCGCCCTTGCCCTGGTCCTCGCGCTCGGCTCGATGCGCTACGCCTGGCGCGGCTGGCCGGCGCTGGAGCGGACCTTCGAGTCGAGCAGCCAGCTCGCGGTCCGGATCACCGTGGTCCTGGTCTTCGGCCTCGTCCTGCTCGCGGGCAAGCTCGGGCTCGACGTCCTGATCGGCGGT
>DASSFS010000050.1:0-8846 GCA_035694165.1 Solirubrobacterales bacterium
CCCCTTCTTCCTCACCGACCTGCTCGGCCTCGACACCGTGTGTCATGTCGCCGAGCATCTGCACGACTCCTACGGCGAGACCTTCTACGTCCACAAGGGGCTGCAGCAGCTGGTCGCCGACGGCAAGCTCGGCGCCAAGAGCGGCGGCGAGGGCTTCTTCAAGGACGGCGAGCAGACGATCCCGGGCGACGCCACCCCGGATGCCGAGGAACTGGTGGCGATGTTCACCGGCCGGGCCCTGGTCGAGTCCTGCCTGCTGGTCGAGGAGGGCATCTGCTCGGTCCGCGATATCGACCTCGGGATGATGGCCGGCGCCGGCCTCGACCCGCGCCGCGGGCTGCTGCCGCCGTTCTGGAAAGCCGACGTCGAAGGGCTCGACAAGGCGCTCGAGCAGCTCGAGCAGCTCGAGGAGAAGCACGGCGAGCGCTTCGCGCCGCCGGTCACCCTGAGGCGGCTGGTCGCCCAGGGGCGGCTCGGCCTCGGCGCGGGCCAGGGCTTCTATCCCTACCCGCAGCCCGACGAGGGCGAGCAGGCGGAGACGGTGAAGCTGGAGACCCGCGATGGCGTCGCGATCGCCTGGCTCGCCAACCTGCCGATGAACGCGGTCTCCCCGGATGTGATCCGCGACCTCGGCCAGGTCTGGGAGAAGGTCAAGGCGGACGAGGCGCTCGGCGCGATGGTGATCGCCTCCTCGATCCCGACCGTCTTCTCGGCCGGCGCCGACATCAAGGCCTTCACCCAGCTGGACGAGCGCAGTGGTGCGGAGCTGATCCACAGTGCCCATGCGCTGCTGCGTGAGTTCGGCACCTCGCAAGTGGCCACGATCGCCGCCGTCAACTCGATCGCCTTCGGCGGCGGCTGCGAGGTCGCGATGGCCTGCGACGTGCGTATTGCCGCCGAGGCGGCCGTCTTCGGCCAGCCGGAGATCAAGTTGGGGATCATCCCCGGCTTCGGTGGCACCCAGCGTCTGCCCCGCCTGGTCGGGTCCAGCAAGGCGCTGGAGATGAACCTGGTCGGCGACGCCGTCCTCTCCGAGGAGGCGCTCGAAATCGGTCTCGTCAACCGCGTCGTGCCGGATCACGAGCTGTTCGAGACGGCGCTGATGTGGGGTCGCAAGCTGGCCTCCCAGGCGCCGGTCGCGGTTGGGCTGATCAAGTCCGTTTCCGACAGCGGCGATCTCGACGCTGGCATCGAGGCCGAGAAGCAGGGCTTCGCCACTGCCTTCGGCAGCGCTGACGCCAAGGAGGGCATCGGTGCCTTCCTCGCCAAGCGCACCCCGAAATGGAGCGGCAAGTAGAGACCTCGACACGGGCGGCGCGGCTGGCGGAGCTGATCCGCGAGTCGCGCTGCACCGTCGCCTTGACCGGGGCAGGGGTCTCGGTGCCGTCCGGGATCCCTGATTTCCGCACGCCGGAGACAGGGCTGTGGGCGAACGTAGACCCGATGGAGGTCGCCCACATCGATGTCTTCGAGCGTGACCCGGCTCGCTTCTGGTCCTACTACCGGCCGCGCTTCCAGTCGCTTGGCGACAAACGCCCGAATCCGGCTCACGAGGCGCTGGCCGAGCTCGAGCGCCGGGGGCTGATCGAGGGGGTGATCACGCAGAACATTGACCGCCTGCACCGCGCCGCCGGCTCGGACAACGTCGTCGAGGTTCACGGCTCGATCGAGACCTCCTCGTGCCGGCGCTGCGCCACCAGTTTCGAGATCGAGGAAGTCGAGGAGCTCTTCGATGCCGAGGGGATCGCTGTCTGCTCGGCCTGTAGCGGCGCCGTCAAACCCGATGTCGTCCTCTTTGGCGAGCTGCTGCCGGAGAGCGCGATGGCGCGCGCCAAGAGCTTGGCCGAGCGGGCCGAGCTGATGATCTGCATTGGCTCCTCTCTCGCCGTCTACCCAGTTGCCGGGTTACCGCAGCTGACCTTGGAGTGTGGCGGGCGGCTGGCGATCGTCACCAAAGGCGAGACGCCTTATGACGGCGACGCTGAGCTGAAGCTGGGCGGCGAGGTCGTCGAGGAACTGGGCGCCGTGCTCGACGCCCTCGCCCAGTCCTAGCAGTTGGCTTGCTGAGTCGCTAGAAGTCCGGCCAGTCGATCTGCCGTCGCCTGACGACGAGGATCAGCGCCGTTACCTCGGGATCGCGGCTGCCGACCCGCTCCATGGCCTCAGCCCACGGGATCTGTTGCGGCGGCCGGCCTGAGTCGAGGTCCCTCAACGCGCTCTCAGCCGAGTCGCCTTCGATGACCAGGGCGAGCCGCGCCGGCGCGCTCTCCTCCGCGGCTTCGAGCATCGGCCTGGTCACATCCTCGGCCGCGCGCAGCGCCTTCTCCCAGCTGTCTTCGGCGTCGGGCTGAAGTTCGAGTGTCGGTCCTTCGAGAATCGTCAGCCGACTCTCCCGCGGCTGCCAGTCCTGTCCCTGGAACCTGAACGGCAGTCCAGCGACCCACGATTCGAGGATCTCGGTCCGGAGCTCCGCTTCATCGACGTTGAGCACACGGGCACGATCGACCGGTGAGCTGATCTCGACGTGAAAGGGCATGTCGCGAACTTAGCCGGTTCGCGATGATGCCGACATGGAGCTCGCCGTCCCCGACGCAGTCGTCTTCGACAATGATGGACTCTTGTTGGATACGGAGTCGGTATGGACTAGGGCCGAGGAAGATCTTTTCGAGGGCCGCGGCGCCGTTTTCTCGCCGGCAGACAAGCGCGAGCTGGTCGGCACCTCGGCTGCGATCGCCGGCGCCGTGCTGGAACGAAGGCTGGGGGAACCGGGACAGGCTGAGGAGTTAATCGAGGAGCTGAATGCACTCGTCGTGGCCGAGCTGGAGCACGGGGTAGAGGCGATGATCGGCGCCCGCGAGCTGCTCCACAGCCTGCGCCAGCGCGGCACGCCAATCGGCCTCGTCTCGAATTCACCACTCGCCTTCGTCTCCCGCTCGCTCGAGCTCGTTGGCTTCGAGGAACACTTCGACGTCGTTCTCAGCGCCCACGAAGTCGCCGCCCCGAAGCCGGCGCCGGACCCCTATCTGGAGGCTTGTCGCCGGCTCGGCGTCGAGCCCGGGCCCGCTGTGGTCGCGCTCGAGGACTCGCCGACCGGGGTCGCCGCGGCGCGAGCTGCGGGCCTCACCGTGATCGGCGTTCCTTCGATAGAGGGCGTCCCCCTCGAGGAAGCCCACCACATTGCCGAGTCGCTCCTCGACGAGGTGGTTGCCGACCGCCTCGCCCTCATTCCTAACCCTTAGCTTGAGGGTTAGAGTGCACCCCTTAGCCGCGCAAGATCCGTCGTCGCCGCAGCACTCGCTCGCAGATCTCCAGCAGTTCGCGCACCTGGCGCGCCTGAACGTCGTTCAGCTCGCCGCTCAGCGCGGCATTTGCCGCCTCGCCGGCCTCGGCGCGGCGGCCGCTCAGCGTTCCCATGTCCTCCTCATGGCCGGCATCTGCCAGTTCGCCCTTGAGCTCGACCAGCAGCGCCTCGAGCCCAACCCGCAGCTGCAACGCTGCCTCGCGCTCGCGACCGGCGTCGAAATCGGCCCGAGCGCGCAGCAGCAAC
Source organism: Solirubrobacterales bacterium (assembly GCA_035694165.1). GTDB lineage: Bacteria > Actinomycetota > Thermoleophilia > Solirubrobacterales > 70-9 > VAYN01. Next base: position 3,548 of record DASSFS010000050.1, read on the forward strand.
GTCTCGCAGGCCTCCATCTCTTCCCGACCGCCCAGTAGACCGGCGACCCGTTCCTGCGGCCGCAGGTCTTCCTGTCGCCGCTGGCGCCGGGAAGCGCCGCTGGCCCAGACATCGACATCGCGAGCGCTGCTGAAGGCGCTCTCGGCGATCTGCTCGCCGCTGCCGTAGCCGATCCGCACCGCGACGGCTCGCTCCGGCGTCATTTCATGGCCATGGGGATCCGCGCTGGCAACGGCCTGGGCGTGGAGGGCGCGGTTGAACAGGCGGATGCCGTCGGCGACGAGCGTGTCCGCGGTGTCCTCCGCCTCCGTCGCCTCGTCCAGCCATCGAGCCGCCTCCTTCTCGCTTGCCAGCGGCGCAAAGGCCCGGACAGCGGTTACGCGCGTCAGCGGCAGGGGGGAGGGATCTGCTTCGGGCTCGGCCTTGCGCGGCCGCCGACGCCGCCGACTCGGCGCTGGCGCGGCCCCCACCGTCTTCACCACCAAAACGCTCTCACCCTCCTCATCGCGAGCGAGGTACCGCCCATCCGCCAACGGCAGGGTCCCAGCGAAATCGAACTGCGCGAATCCAAAGAGCTTGCTCAAGCGCGCCATTCTCCCCTGCCGCTCGGATCGGTGCGGGGAGGGGGTCGGGGGTGCCCGTGGTCGAATTTGTCGCGCGCCCTAAAGGGCGCAGCTCCCGGACATGCTGCCCGCCTATGGCGGGCAAAAGACAGATTGCATATCGCGGCCTGTCGGCCACATTCGCCCACGGGCACCCCCGACCCCCTCCTCACGACGCGGAGACCAGCAGCGACCAAGGAACGGCAGCTACGCCGGAGAGCGACTAGTTCGAGCCGTTCTGGTTGCTCGGCGCGTCATGGCACAGCTGGAGTCGTGCGAAACGTTTGTGGGGAGGGATGCCGACCTCCTCCGGCGGAATGTGCGCGAAGCGCGCGAAATGCAATCTCATATTTGCCCGCCATAGGCGGGCAGCATCATCGGGAGCTGCGCCCTTTAGGGCGCGCGACTAAATTCCGCCGGAGGAGGTCGGCATCCCTCCTACGGAAAGCCCTTGAAAAAACTAGTCGCCGCTGGGGGTGCTGCTGTCGCCGTCGGACTTCTTGTCCGGCAACGAGAACTCAGACGGCTTGATCGGGACCTCGGGGTTTTCGATCTGCCCGAGGCGATCGATCAGGCGCTGCCACTGGTCCGGCTTCAGCAGCGCCGAGAACTGGGCTTCGAGCGGGCTTTCCACCGAGTGGTAGCCGACGTGAACGTGGTCGTAGTGGTCGGCCATCGCGATGCTGGCCGGGTCCGGAAGGTCCTCGAGCGAGATCACCTGGTGCGGGTGCATCGTCCCCTGCAGTCGCAGGATCTCGTGGATCAGCTCGTCGGTCAGGGTGCCGGGCCCCTGGTGGCCGGTGACCGGCACTCCGTTGATCGCGGCGATGTCGACCGCGTCGCCGGTGCTGTGCTCGGAGACGTTGCCGGAGGTGGTCAGGTAGCCGTGGCCGCACTGCAGCGAGGTGATCGTCAGCTGGTAGCTCTTCGAGCTCAGGTAGGCGAGCATCGCGAGGACGCGGCGGTCGATCGCGCCGGCGGCGATGTCTTCGCGGCCGCAGGTGTAGATCGAGAGGTTGCTGTCGCCCAGCACCCGCTTCTGCAGTGCCTCCTTGGAGAGCAGCAGCACACCGGCGCCGCTGAGGCGGGAAGCGAAGGGGCTCTTACCCTTGGCCCGGTAGATGGCGGTTGCCTCGAGCAGCTTCCAGCCATCGAGGATCGGCTTCGGGTCGATCCGCGGGGCGCCGCGTCCAGCTGGGCGGATCGAGAAGTTGATGTGGGAGTCGACGCTCTCGGCGCCGGCGCCGACCCGGGCCAGCACGGTCCCGGCGATTACCTTCGAGCCGACCCGCAGCGAACCGTCGGTTGAGGTGACCTGGGCGCTCTCGGTAGCGGCGGCCTGCTCACCCTCCTCACCGCGACTCGGCAGCGCCCGCAGTCGCGGCCGCAGGTCCTGGCTTTCGACCGGGACCCGCTGCTCCTTGCCGGTCGGCATCACCACCGTCCGCTCGTCGCGGACGATCTCGCCCAGCTCGGCGTAGGTGTAGCGGTTGCCGTAGGTGTCTTCGAGGACGACGAACTTGCCCAGCTTCGGCGAGCTGCCGAGCTTGCGGATGACGCCATCGTTGACGGCAACGACCGGAGCGTCCTCGCGGGAGAAGATGTTGATCCCACGCCGGGTCGGCGAAGAGGAGATGACTTCCGCCGCGTTGCCCGAGACCCTGCTGTCGGCGGTCGAGCTCTTCATCGCCGCCCGGGCCGAGATGTCGTCGGCGTAGCGGGCGTCCGCGGCTACCGGGAAGTGTGCGCCCTCAGTCAGTCCGGTCAGCGAACCGACCAGATCGGAGGGCAGTTTTCCGTAAGCCCGGGCGTAGAGGAGCACCTCCTGCACGTACCAGTCGGCGTGGTTGTAGGCGAAGATCGCCTCGTAGAGGTCCTTGTTGCCGCCAGCGAGCTTGAGGTAGTTCGCCGCGGCGCAGATTGCGTCGACCGGGTTGTAGGGGTCTTTGCGCCCGTCGCCGTTGGCGTCGACCCCGAAGGCTTCCCAGCTCGAAGGGAGGAACTGCATCCAGCCGACGGCGCCGGCGCTGGAGACATTGAGGTTGGTGCCGAAGGCGGTCTCGATTTTGTTGATCGAAGCCAGCACCTCCCAGGGGATGCCGTATTCGGTTCCGCAGGCCTGGTAGATCGGCAGCAGGAAGGGCGGGATCTCGAAGGAGTCGATGACGAAGTTGGGAACCCCGATCGGGGCCGGTCCGAACGGCGCGATCGTCGTCGTCGGGTTGGCTGCCGTCGGGCTGCCGCCGTCGCCGAACTGGGAACCGCCGTCGCCACCGTCCGCCAGCGGCTGGTCGCCGTTGCCGGTGGCGCTGGGCGCGTTGACGCCGCCGTCAGCGCTGCCGCCGCCGCTGGAATCGCCAAGGCTCTGGTTGTGCTTGACCCCTCCGTTGAACACCTCGGCTTCGTTGTCTTCGCCACCGATCGAGGCGCCGTCCTCGGCGGGTGCCTCTTCTGGCTGCGTGGCTGCCGGAGGGGGCGGGGGCGGGGCCAGCGTGACCGACTCTTCGGTTGCCTCGTTGGCGTCCTCGGGTGCCGCGCAGTCGGGGTCGGCAAGGTCGGTGAGACCGTCACTGTCGTCGTCGACCCCATTCGCGCAAGCAGGTGCCTGGAGCGCCGGAACTTCGGTCGTGGTCGTCGCGGGCGAGGAGCCGAGCGGGGTGCTTTCGTCCAGCGAGTCGGCGCCCGCCAGGCTTACGCCAAGGGCGGATAGCGCCAGAAAGCTGGCGAGTACGACGATCAGTGCGATCTTGGCTCTCATCCCAGTGCGCCTCGGTACCCGTTGCCACGGATCGCGGAAACTGCGAACACCGCATCAGCACCCTCCCCGCGCGACAGGCGAGCCGAGGCTACTCGTTCGCCCAGGGGGGTGCAACGGCTCCAGCCGCCCCCCAACAAGGCCTTAATCATGGTTGACGTCATCCTGCGCCGGCAGCGTTTCAGGCGAGCCGGATGCGCTCGTTAAGCTCCTGTCAATGAATTGCGAAAGGCGGGCGGGATGACCTACGACCAAGACGAGCAGGACGGATTGAGGGCGCGCAGCGAGCAGGCGATCGGCGAGATCGCACAAGCGCTGATCGACAATCCCACCCTCCACAACGCCATATCCGCCGCCTTTGGCGCCCGCGAGAAGGCGATCGAGGCCCAACAGGCGGCGATGAGTGCCCTCAACCTCTCGTCGGCGACGGATTTGGAGCGGATCGAGCGTCGTTTGCGCTCGTTTTCCCAGCGACTCGAGGAGGTCGAGGAGCAGCTCGACGACCTCAGTCGCGACCTCGGAGCGATCCGGCGTCAGTTGGCCAAAAAACCGGCCAAAAAAAGCAAAGACTAACCCTCGACTTTAGGGTTAGAGTACGGTCGAAGCGGCGGATCCGGCCCGTTTCGCGGCCACCTCAGTCGCCTCGTCGTCGAGCGTCTCTCCGGCGGCGCTCTCGACCACGATCATCACCGCCGCCAGCGCTACCCCGAGTGCGGCGCCGCGGGAGAACAGCGCGGCGGTTTGCATGTCGGCGACGTCGCCGGCGTCGACCGGGGCCGGTGCACCGCCCCCGTGCAGGATGTCGAGGCTGGCGACACTCGCCGCCCGGGCTTCCTCACCGAGCTGCTCTCGCAGGGCCCTCGACAGCTCGAGGTCCGGAAGGATCGCCTCGCCGGCGCCGCCGCCGCTCCAGGCGTGCGCCTCGGTAATCGCCAGCAGCTGACCCGGCGCCAGCCCGGGATCGAGCGCAGCGCAGGTGCCGACTCGAACGGCGCGGCGCACTCCGAGCTCGGCCAGGTCGGCGAGCACCAGGGCCGCGCTCGGACCGCCCATCCCCGTCGATTGCACGGTCAGCTCGTTGCCGGCCGGAGTCTCGCCCGAGTAGCCCCAGAGCCCACGGGCGTGGTTGCACATCTTCGGTTGCTGCAGCAGCTCCTGGGCCAGCATCAACGCCCGCCCGGGATCGCCGACGAGGATCGCCTCAGCGGCTACTGAGGTGGTGGGGCGGAGTCGCGACGGCATCGTCGTCCGACCCTATTGCGCTCTGGTCGCGGTGGTCGCCGTTCCCGTTGCCGGCCTCGGCCTCCGCCGGCTCGGGCGCCGCGGCCACCGATTCCTCGTGCGCGGCGATCGCCCGGCGCAGTTCGCGCTTGCGCATCCACTCGGCCGCAAAGTAGGAGCCGACCACGAAGACGAAAGCCAGCAGCTGTGCGGTAAGCGTCTCGACGGTCGGGTAGATGCCGAGCCAGGTTCCCATCCAGAGGGGGAATTCGATGTCGATCGGGTGGATCGAGAGCCAGCCGACGCCCTGCATCGTCCGCGCCGTGTTGCCGACGAGGACCACGAGAACCAGGGCGATCAGCACCCCGGTGACGATCAGCATCTTCTTGTAAGGGAGCTTGCGCTCGAGCGAGAAGGTGATCGCGCCGACGATCCCGGTCAGGACCAGGCCCAGGCTGACGCCGGCGACGACGACGCCGGTGCCGGAGCTGAGCTGCAGGGCCTGGAGGAAGAGCACGGTCTCAAAGCCCTCGCGGAAAACGCTGGTGAAGCCGAGCGTGTAGAGGCCGGCGACCGTTGCCGCCCCTGCCCCGGCGGCAAGCGCGGCGCCGGTCAGGGCCTTGCCGCGGTCGCGGTGCCCTTTGATCCACTCGGTCCAGTAGACCCGGTGGAAGAACCAGTTCATGACCAGTAAGAGCACGCCGATGGCGACCACGCCCAC
>DASSFS010000051.1:0-3545 GCA_035694165.1 Solirubrobacterales bacterium
GTCCGATCCAGCTCCTCGGCCACCGGCTTCACCTCGGCAAGCGCAAACTCCCGCACCGTGTCCCGCAGCAGGCGCTGCTCGTCTGAAAGCTCGAAATCCACGGCGAGAGCCTATGTGAGCTCTACAGCTGGAGGCTCTTGACCTGCAGCAGCTCCTCGAGCCCGTAGCGGCCGTTCTCGCGCCCGTGCCCCGATTGGCCGTAGCCGCCGAACGGCGCCAGTGGGTTGAAGGCGCCGCCGTTGATCTCGATCTGGCCGCTGCGAATCCGGCCGGCGACGGCGACCGCTCGCTCTTTGTCGCCGGACCAGACGCCGCCCGCGAGCCCGTACTCGCTGTCGTTGGCGATCCGGACCGCCTCCTCCTCGCCGTCGTAGGGCTGGATCGCCAGCACCGGGCCGAAGATCTCCTCCTGGGCGATCGTCATCTCCGGCGTCACCTCGGAGAAGACGGTGGGGCGGACGAAGTAGCCGCGGTCGAGCCCCTCGGGCGCCTCAGCGCCCCCGGTCATGAGCTTCGCGCCCTCGGCTTCACCTTTCTCGATGTAGCCGCGCACGCGCCGGCGCTGGACGTCGGAGACGAGCGGCCCGAGCCGGGTCGAGTCGGCGAAGGGATCGCCTGGAGTGAAGGCCTCGGCGGTGGCCGCGGCGATCTGCTCGGCCTCGGCGAGCTTGTCGCGAGGGACCAGCATCCGGGTCAGGGCGCTGCAGGTCTGACCCGAGTTGAGGAAGCACTTGGCGACGCCGTCGGGGACCGCCCTGGCGAGGTCGGCATCGTCGAGGATCACGTTCGGCGACTTGCCGCCGAGCTCCATCGCCACCGGCTTCACGCTCGCTGAGGCCAGCTCGCTGACCCGCTTGCCGGCCCGGGTCGAGCCGGTGAAGGAGACCATGTCGACGCCGGGATGGGCGGCGATCGCCTCACCGACCACCGGACCGGTGCCGGTGACGAGATTGAAGACGCCGGCGGGAAGTCCGGCGGCCTCGATCACCTCGGCCAGCAGGAAGGCGTTCAGCGGCGTCACCTCGCTGGGCTTGAGGACGACGGTGCAGCCGACCGCCAGCGCGGGGGCGACCTTGCAGGCGATCTGGTTCAGCGGGTAGTTCCAGGGGGTGATCGCGCCGAGCACGCCGACCGGCTCGCGCAGCACCCGCGAGTTGCCGATCTCCTCCTCCCAGGCGATCTCTTCCATCAGCTTCGGCATCGCCCCGAACTGGGCGGTCGGCAGCCCGACCTGAATCATCTGGCTCAGCTTCAAAGGCATCCCCAGCTCCTGGGTGATCGTCGCCGCGATCTCCTCGCTGCGCTCGCCCAGCCCGGCGGCGATCGCCGCCATGTAGCCGGCGCGCTCCTCGCGTGAGGTGCGCGACCAGGAGTCGAAGGCGGCGCGGGCGGCGGCGACGGCGCGGTCGGCGTCATCCGCAGAGCAGGCGGGGACCGTGCCCATCACCTCCTCGGTCGTCGAGTTCACCACCTCGATCGGCTCACCACCGCTCGGCGCCACCCACTCGCCGCCGATGAAGATCTTGTCCCGAACCTGAAGCTCCGCCGCAGTCGCCATGCCCACTCCTCCTCAACGCTCGTTCGCCCGATTGGCCGTCCAGCCAACGCTAGCGCGATGGAGATGGAGGCGCCTCCGCTTTGTATATAGCTGATATGCAATAAGTACAAATAAGCTATTTTTCCTATATGACCCCTGGTGAACTTCTGCGCGATGCCCGCCACCGTCATGGCGTCAGCCAGCGGAGTCTGGCGACGCGCGCCGGCACCACCCAGTCCGCGATCTCTCGCATCGAGCGCGACCGGGTCTCGCCATCAGTCGAGACCCTCCGCGAGCTGCTCTTCCTGCTAGGCGAGAATTTGGAGCTGAGCGCTCGCGAGCGAGACTGGGGCATCGACCGGACTCTCATCGACGAGCGCCTCGGCCTCACTCCTGCGCAGCGCGTCGACTATGGGCTCGCGTTCGCGAAGCAGGCGATTGCGATCAGTCCCAATGTCAGGAAGGAAACGGTATGACTGTCGGCGAACCGCTGCCCCCGAGACCACCAGACCTCAGCCGCCTGCTGGAGCCGCTGATCCGTCACGGGGTGGACTTCGTCTTGATCGGCGGCATGGCCGGTCTCGCTCAGGGCTCCAACTATCCGAGCTACGACCTCGACATCGTCTATTCCAGGGGTCAAGACAACATCGCTCGCATGGTGGCGGCGCTCAAGGAGCTCGACGTCCGTGTGCGCGGCGCGCCTCCCGAGCTTGAGTTCGTCCTCGACGAGCGCACGATCGAAAACGGCACCAACTTCACCTTCGTCACGCCGTTCGGGGATCTCGACGTACTCGGCGACGTCGCTGGCCTCAAGGGCTTTGACGAGCTCGCGGCGGCCGCCGAAGAGAAGCAGATTGCGGGATTCTCGATTCTGGTTGCCTCGATCGATCATCTGATCGCGATGAAGCGGGCGGCAAATCGGCCCAAGGACCGCAACATGCTCGAGGAGTATCTGGTGATCGCAGAGCGCCGACAGCAGAAAGCCGGAGGGGATGGAGCCGGCTAGATGATTGATTCCACGCCGCCAGGCGTGGAAGGGCGCATTCGCGAGGAGGCATAGGGCAGCGGGTCGAAGTCGGCGGTGTCTAGTCGCACCTTCGACCCAAGGAGGGCCACGATGCTCGCCGACCTCGACCTGCTGCTAACTGCGGTGTTCTGCACCGCCGACGATCTCCTGCCCGAAGGCAAAAAGAACGCCCGGCGAAGCCTGACCGACGCGGAGGTCGCCACCCTCTGCGTCGCCCAGGCGGTGATGGGCATCTCCTCCGACCGCGAGTTCCTCGCCGCCGCCGAGCGGCGGCTTGGGGGGCTGTTCCCGAAGCTGCCCCACCAGAGCGGCTTCCACAAGCGCCGGCGGCGGCTGACCGAGACGATCGAGTGGCTGATCGGCGTCTTCGCCGCCGACAGCCCCGGCCACGAGGATTCCGTAGTGCTCCTGGACTCCACGCCGGTGGAGTGCGGGCGCTCGGTTGAGACGGTACGGCGCTCCGAGCTCGCCGACGCCTGCGGCTATGGCTATTGCCGTTCGCACTCGCGCTGGTTCTGGGGCATGCGCCTGCATCTGTGCTGCGCCCCGGATGGCACTCCGCGGGCCTCGATCCTGGCGCCGGCCGACCAGCCCGAGCGGGAGGTGGCGCTGCGGCTGCTGCCCAAGGCGCTGCACGGCGGCGAGCAGATCGTCTGCGACAAGGGCTATGCCGGGCGGGAATTCGAGGCCGAGGTCGAGGCTCGCTTCGCGGCCCGGGTCCTGCGCCCGAACCGCAGGGACGAGCCCGATACCTCGGTGCCCCTCTCGATGATCCGCCAGCGCATCGAGTCGGTCTTCTGGACGCTGAAGGACCGACTCGGCCTCGAGCGCCACCGGGCCCGCACCCTCGCAGGGCTGCGGGCCCGGATCGCGTCGAAGCTCCTGGCGCTTGCGGCAGGAGTCTGGGTCAACACCCTGCTTGGGCTGCCAAGCCGGTCCTTCGCCCAGTTCGCGGCCTGAGTGTGGAATCAATCATCTAGG
>DASSFS010000052.1:0-4614 GCA_035694165.1 Solirubrobacterales bacterium
CAACTTATCGGCCCATCGGCCGGCTTTTTCGTCTGGTGACATCAGACCGCCTTGCGCAGCAGCCAGAGGAAGAGGGGGACGCCGAGGATCACCATGAAGGGGCCGACCGGCATTTCGATCGGGGCTCGCAGGGTTCGCGCCAGGGTGTCGGCCCCGGCCAGCAGCGCAGCGCCGCCGATCGCCGAGGCGGGGACGACGAAGGTGTGGCTGGAGGTGCCGCCGGCCATCCGCACGACGTGGGGGACGACCAGGCCGAGGAAGCCGAGCAGGCCGGCGATCGCCGCCGAGGCGGCGGCCAGCAGCGCCGCCGCGATCCCGGCGCCGAGCCGGATCAGCTGTGGGCGGGAGCCGAGCGAGGCGGCGACGTCGTCGCCCAGTGCCAGCCGGTCCAGCGGCCGGATCAGCGTGGCGGCGACGAGGAAGCCGGCGAGGAAATAGGGCCAGACCGTCTCCAGGTCGCGCCAGCCGCTGGAGGTGAGGCCGCCGGCGATGAAGAAGATCGCGGAGGGCGCCCGTTCGGGGAAGGCGGCCAGCAGCCCGGTCGTCCCGGCGGTGAACAGCGAGAGCATCGCGATCCCCGCCAGGACCACCTTGCCGACGCTGCCGCGGTTGCGCCCCGACCAGGCGAAGGCGAAGACCAGCGCCGCCGCCAGCAGGCCGAAGGCGAGCGCGACCAGCGGCAGCAGGGCGATCGAGCCCGGCAGCAGGATGATGATCAGGATCGCTCCGAAGCCGGCGCCGCCGGTGACCCCGATCACGTCGGGCGAGGCGAGCGGGTTGCCGAGCGCCCCCTGCAGGATCGCCCCGGCGATCCCCAGTGCCGCCCCGACCAGCATCGCCTCGACCGTGCGCGGCAGCCGCAGCGTCTCGACGATCTGCTGGTCGGTGGCGCTCCCGCCCTTGCCGAAAAGGATGTCGATGACTTCGGAGAACGGCACTTTCACGGCGCCGAAGGCCAGCGAGGCGAGGACCGCGGCGATGAGCGCCGCGATCAGGGCCGCGAAGACCAGGGTCCGGCGCGCCAACCCGAGCTCAGTTCTTCAGGTAGGCGCTGCGGACCTTGCGGATCGTGCGGGCGATGTCGGTGCCCGCCTGCAGCAGCGAGTTGTCGACCGAGATGTAGACGCGGCCATTACGCGCGGCATTGGTGCTGGACCAGGCCGGGTTGGACCGCAGGTACTCGGTCAGCGAAGGGATGTCCTCGGCGTTGGCGTGGGGGACGGCGATGATCACGTCCGGGTTTTCGGCGACGACGACTTCGTCGGAGATCCGCTCGAAGCCGGAGCCGGAGCTGACGCCGCCGGTCAGCAGGTCGCCGCCGGCCTTGGTGACGATGTCACCGCCCCAGCTGTTGGGGAGGAAGGTGAAGGGGGTGCGGCCGACGCCGAGGATTACCATCACCTTCGGGTGCTTCTTGATCCGGGCGCGGGCGCCGGCGACCTGCTTTCGCATCTGCTGCAGGAGGTCGCGGGCGTAGTGCTTGCGGCCGACGATGGTGCCGATCTTGAAGGTGTCGGCGAAGGCGCCCTGGATCGATTGCGGGTCGTGGAGGACGACGTCGATCCCCAGCCCCTCCATCGCCTGGTTGCCCTTGGCCCAGGTCTTCGAGGAGAAGACGAGGTCGGGGTCGAGTGAGGCGAGCTGCTCGAGGTTGGGACCGTTCGGGTGTGCCAGCGGCAGCGTTGCGACTCCCTTCAGCTTCGGCGAAAAGCGTTCGCTGCCGCCGAGCGTTTCGCCGATTGCGACCGGGGTGACGCCGAGTTTGGCCAGCGTGTTGGCCGCGAACGGGGTCAGGGCGACGATCCGCTTCGGCGGCGCCGCCTGGACCGGAGCCGCGGCCGCCAGCGCCAGAGTGAGCAGCAGCGCCACGAGTGCGACGGCTTTTTGGCCTATATGGCCAATAAAGCGTCGCATCAGGCCGGCACCCTCGCATCGATCACGTCGTAGTTGCGGACCTCGCTGCCTTCGGCCAGGGCGCCGTCGGCGTGGCGGTGGCTCATCTTGAACAGGTCACTGTTGACCCAGGCCTGGAAGGTCTCCTTGTTGTCCCAACGGCTGAGCACGACGTACTCGCCGTCGCGATCGCGTCGCAGCAGCTCGAAGCCGGCGAACCCCTCGGCTTTGTGGACGTGGCTCTCACGCTCGAGGAAGGCACGCTCGAAGGCCTCACGGCGCTCCTCTTTGACGTGGACGACGTTCATCACCAAGTACAAGGGTCCGGCTCCTTTCGGAAGGGCGCCGGATACCAGATACTTAGGACGCCCTAATTAGGTTTGCCGAATTAGGGTAGCCGAACTTGAATGACAGCGGATCGTCCACCTGTCCATCTCGGTGTCGGCCTCCACCACGATTGCGAGAATCCCCTGTCAGGCCCACTTCAGAAGAGAGGAGAGAGAGATAGCACAGCGGGAGGCGCGAGCTTTCGAGATCGGAGCCCTATTCATAAGAGCCCTTCTTGGGTGCGCGACGATCGCGGCGACGTTCTGTCTCTTCGCTACTCAGGCCCAGGCCGCGCCGGGCGCTTACAGGGTGCTGCTAGCCGAAGCCCATGTCGAGGGGGCGAAAAAGCTGCAGGCGCAGCTCGTCGCCTTGCCAGATGTCGCGACGGTCGACCTGGTCAACACCAGCGATGAAGGGGAGGAGGGAAGAATCCCCTCGGCAGCCGAACTCTCCGCTTACGACGTGGTCGTCAGCATCGGCGACAACGGCTACCTCGATCCGGTCGCTTGGGGCAACTCCCTCGCTGACTTCCTCGACTCGGGCGGCGTGGTCGTGCAGTCCGCCTACGACAACTGGGAAGACCCGGACTCATTCCCCCAAGGTCGTTTCTCGGCTGGCGGCTATGCCCCGTTCATCCCGGGCGACAACGTGAACGAAGTCACCTCGCTGGGCGCGTTTAATGGGGCCAGCCCGCTGATGCAAGGAGTTAACGCGCTGACGACCGAGGACAACACGGCGCCGACCTTGGCACCGGGCGCGGCCCTAATCGCACAGTGGGTCAATGGCAACCCCGCTATCGCCCAGAAGGGGCGGGTCGTCTCGGTGACCGCCTTCATCGGCGACCACAATGGGGACGTGTGGACCGGCGACTACGGCCGCGTCGTCCTCAACGCGGTGCGCACGCTTGGGCGGCAGGTGCTGACCGTCGCCAACGCGAACCCAGCGGGCGGCACCGTCACCAGCAGTGCCGGCGGGATCGCCTGCGGGGTTACCTGCAGCGCGAGCTTCATCCACCAGACGCTGGCCAGCCTCACCGCGACCGCCAACCCGGGCTTCGTGTTCGCCGGTTTCACTGGCGCTTGCACCGGTACCGCCTGCAACCTGACGATGGACACCCCGAAGTCGGTGACCGCGAACTTCTTCCCCCTCAAAAAAACCAGCTTCTCCTTCAAAAAAATCAAACGCAACAAGAACAAAGGTACGGCGCAGCTGACGGTCGAAGTCGGAGGGCCGGGCAGGCTGGTGCTCAACGGCGGAAAAGTCAAAACCCGCAGCAAATCCGCAGCAGAAGCGGGCAAAGTGATCCTTCCGATCATCGCCAAGGGCAAAGCGATCGCGACTCTCGAGAGCAACGGCAAGGCAAAAGTCAAATTCAAAGTTGCCTACACGCCGACCGATGGCTCGACGACGACGTTGACGAAGTCGGTCGTGCTTAGGCTGAAGAGCGACGACTAGGAGCGTGGCCGGGTCCTACGGCTTCGGCGGCACCTGCGGCTCGCCGAGGCCGTAGGTGTCGTAATCGCCGAATTTCGAGAAGGTCTTGTGGGTCGGGCCGTGGTAGTCGGAGGAGGCGGTGGGGATGACGCCGAGCTCCTCGCAGAGACCGAGGAGGTGCTCGGTCTGCTCCTTGGTGTGGGGTGGGTAGAAGGTCTCGACTCCGTCGGGGGAGAGTGAGCGGATCAGGTCGTCGACCTCGGCCGGCACCGAGACGTCCCAATAGGGGTGGGCGATGACCGCTGCGCCACCGGCCTCGCGAATCAGCTCGATCGCCTGCTCGGCGGTCGGCCACTTGCGCGGTACGAAGGCCTTGGCGCCGGGCACCAGGTACTCCTCGAAGAACGGGCCGAGGTCGCCGGTCGCGCCGGCGGCGCGGGCGATGTGAGGGCGGCCGATCGAGTCGGCGGCGCCGGCCTCGCGGATCGCGTCCTCGAGGGTCAGGTCGAAGCCCTCGCGGCGCAGGTTCTCGACGATCTCACCGGCGCGCTCGCGCCGCTCCTGCTGGGCGCGGTCGCAGGCAGGGCCGATCTTCTCCAGGTCGACCCAGTAGCCGCAGATGTGGAGGTCTTCGGCGTACTCGTGCACGGCCGACATCTCGATCGCCGGCACCAGCTCGATGCCGAGGCGCTCGGCGGCGGCGGCTGCCTCGGGCACGCCGGCAACCGCGTCGTGGTCGGTCAGCGCCAGCGTCGTCACCCCAGCCTCCGCGGCCCGCTCGACCACCTCGGCGGGAGGCAACTGCCCGTCGGATACGGTCGAATGCGACTGAAGCTCGATCAGCATCGGAGCGCCGCAAGCTAAACCACCGAAGGGCATGGCGGCGGCGCAGCCCCATTGCCCGACCCGTTGAAGGGAGGCGGGTGCCCCCTCACCAGACACTCAACAGCGAGCCATAGC
>DASSFS010000053.1:0-31776 GCA_035694165.1 Solirubrobacterales bacterium
CGGCGCGACCGTCGTCGGCAACCCCGCTCGCGAGCTGCGGCCTGGATGACGTCTACGCAGTTGTCCCCGGATACCGGGGACAACTGCGTTCGAGTCCTAGCGGCGGCTGAGGGTTTTGGCTGAGGCGGCGGCCGCCTCGTCGGTCGACTCTTCCTCGACCTCGGCGCCGTTGCCGTTGCCGTTCCCGTTGCTGGCCAGCGACGCCTCGTGCGCGGCGATCGCCTTGGCCAGTTCGCGCTTGCGCATCCACTCGGCGGCGAAGTAGGAGCCGACGACGAAGACGAAGGCGGCGAGCTGGGCGAGGAGGGTCTCGACGGTCGGGTAGACGCCGAGCCAGGTGCCCATCCAGAGCGGGAATTCGATGTCGATCGGGTGGATCGAGAGCCAGCCGACGCCCTGCATCGTGCGGGCCGTGTTGCCGACCAGGACGACGAGGACGAGGGCGATCAGGACGCCGGTGAGGATCAGCATCTTCTTGTAGGGGAGCTTGCGCTCGAGGGCGAAGGTGATCGCGCCGACGATGCCGGTGAGGGCGAGGCCGAGGAGGACGCCGGCGACGACGACGCCGGTGCCCGAGCTGAGCTGCAGGGCCTGGAGGAAGAGGACGGTCTCGAAGCCCTCGCGGAAGACGCTGGTGAAGCCCAGGGTGTAGAGCCCGGCGACGGTGGCGGCGCCGGCGCCGGCGGCCAGCGCCGCCCCGGTCAGCGCCTTGCCGCGCTGGCGGTGGCCTTTGATCCACTCGGTCCAGTAGACGCGGTGGAAGAACCAGTTCATCACCAGTAAGAGGACGCCGATGGCGACGACCCCGACCACCGCCTCGAGCTTCTCGCCGTATTTGGAGAGCGAGTCGAGCAGCAGGATCGCGAGCAGGAAGATCAGCATGCTGGCCGGGATCGCGAGCAGGGCGCCGCGGTAGATCGGTCGCCGCAGTGGGGCGCGCGGGCCGAGCATGCTGGCAGTGATCGCGGCGAGGATCAGGATCGCCTCGAGCCCCTCGCGGAAGACGATCAGGGCGGAGTTGGTGATCGTCGTCATCGTGCTGGCGCCGTCGCCGGTGACCGCTCGCGCGTCGGCGAGCTTCTCGTCGAGGTCGATCCTGGTCAGGCGGATGTCGCTGACCGGCGCGTTGTCGGCCACCAGGTTGGCGAGGCCCTCGTCGCCGTTGGCGCCGTACCAGATCAATCCCTCGATTTCGAGCGCCAGCTGGGTGTCGAAGGCGCGCAGCTTCAGCTCCGGTCCGAACTCGAAGAAGCCGTAAGCGGCCAGCCTGGCCTGCTCGGCCTCCTGGTAGCGGCCGGCGCTGGCCGCCGCTTCCAGCTGGTCGAGTGAGATGTCGACGAGTTCGTAGTCGGCTTCGTCGCCACCTTCGCTCCACTCCTCGGGGGAGATCCGTTCGACTTCCTCCTTGGCCCGTTCGGCCGCCGTGTCGAGCTCCTCCTGCGGCGCGACGGAGACGTTCTGCTGGGCGTTGTCGACGTCTTCGCGCAGCTCGGTGAAGGCGGCGTTGATCCGCTCGACGGCAGCGGCGTCGCGTTCGAGCAGCACCGGCTCCAGATCGGAGAAGGCAGCTTCGACGCCATCCATGAAGGCGACCGCCTCCTGCACCTCGAAGGCAACCGTGACGTGGCCGTCGCTGGTGCCCTTGTCGTACTCCTTCGGCACCAGCTCGATGAAGCGATCGAGCTGGCTGGCGCGGTTGATCTCCTCGTCCGGCGTCAGCGGCGCCGCGGTGAAGCCCTCGAGGTCGGCTTCGACCCGCTCACGGGCGATGCTGAAGCCGGCCTCGTCGGCCCGGGCGCCGGCGCTGGCGAGCTGCTCGAAGTCGCGCTCGGTGACTCGGCGCTCTTCGGCGCCGCGCTGCTCGGCGTACTCGGGCGCGATCGCCTTCCAGTATCCGAGCACGATCGCGCTCGCTTCGGCGAAGCGGCCATCGAAGTCGCGCTCAGCAGCCTGGGCGGCTTCGTCGAGGTTGGTCAGCAGCCGTGCCTGGAAGGTGTCGAGCAGGTCCTTTTCGATCTGCAGCACCGCTGCGTGGGGACTGATTTCGCGGGCCGCGAGTTCCTGGATCGCCGTCGTGCCGTCGACTCCAGGGCGGGTGAACCGGGTGGTCTTGCGGAAGTCGCGGATCTGCAGCCATTCGCGGGCCGCCTTTGCGTCGCCGCGCTCCGCGGCGGCCACCGAAACCGCCATCGCGCCCCGCCGCAGGGCGGAGACGATTCGCCCCCGGGCGGCAGCGAGACCAGTTTCATCGAGCGTTGCAGCCGCCCTCCTGGCCGCCGCCAGCGAGGCCTCTACTTCGCGCAGCTCGGTCGGGGCATCTGCCGCCAGCCCGCGGCGCAGCGGTCCCCTCAGATGCGCCTCGGCGCTGCGTACGGCGTCGCCGGTCCGTTCGCCGAAGAGCTGTTGCGTCTGCGCTTCGAAGAGTTCGGCGCGGATCTCGTCGGCGGCCTGCCAGGGCGGTTCGGCGGCGGCGGTTGCCGTCGCGAGCCAGCAGAAAAGGACCATCGCCGCGACGAACGTGCCGGCGATGGCCCTCTTGATCTGGGGGAGGCGGTGCAGGTGCGAAGTCGTCTGGACCGCCTCCTCTCAGCCTTCCTGCAGTTCGATGTCGAGCTGTTTCGCCGCCTGCGTCACCTGGCCGGCGATCGCCTCCGCCTGGGACTGCGCCTGGGCGCCGAGAGCGTCGGCCTGCTTGGCAGTGAATTTCTCGCCGTCGGCCTCGCGGTCGCGCAGGTCCGTCGCGAAGTCGACCAGGCTCTGCAGCTCTTGCCGCGTCTGCTTCGCCTGCTGCGGGTTCTCGGCCGCGATCATCGGTTCGATCCCGTCGTAGGTGACGAGGATGCCGCCGAGGATGTCGGCGATGTCGGAGAGGCGCGAGGTGGCGACGAAGCCGAGTTCCTCAGCCCCTTCGCCGGCGATGAAGCGCGAGTTTTTCCACGCTTCGAAGTACTCGCTCATGGTCGGGGTCATGATCACGATCGAGGTCAGGGCATCGGACGGCGTCGGTTCGAACTCCTGGGCGTCGCTGTCGAGGCTCTTCGCCTGCGCGTCGAATTCGTCCAGCGTCGCCTTATAGATGTTCGCGTCGGGCAGGCCCTCGCCGAACTCGACCTTGCCGTTCCCGTCGACGTCGGCCTTGACGCCCTTCGCCTCCAGGTCCGGGTTGGTGCCGTAGAGCGAGGTCTCGGTCAGGAAGAAGAGGTTGCCCGGCTGCTTCAGTTGCTTCCCGTCGGGCGTCGTCAGGCTGAAGGAGACGGCGTCTTCGGGAGTCGAGGCGTCTGAGCCGGCGTCGATGTCGACGTCGTATTGGGCCAGCCTGGGGACACCGGCGACGATTCCCTCCATCTGCTCGTAGGCCGGGTTGGCGACGACGAAGACGTCCTTGGAGTCGCCGAGAATCTGCGCCACTTCGTCACCGTGCTCGGCCAGCAGGCGCTGGTAGTCGAAGTCGACCGACTCGGCCAGCTCGTAGTACTCGTCGGCGTTCGCCTTCAGCAGTCCGACCTGCTCGACCAGGTCCGCGGAGTGGTCGGTCAGGTAGCTCTTGACCGGCGCCAGTTCGGCGGCGCTCGCCTCGGAGCTGGCCGTTTCGTCGCTGCTGTCGCTGTCACCGCAACCGGCGATCGGAACGGCTAGCGCCAGCGCGGCGAGGGTGAGGGCGAAGGGTGCTCTGGACTTCTTCAATCGTTCCTCCTGAATAAGGGGAGCCTACTTAGGGGTCCCTAAATACCCGTGTTCGGGAACCCTAACGCAATCCGAGCGATGCGGTCGGATTTCGAGGAGCAGACCTTTATGCCCAGCTTTGCCACTCGTGAGAAAGAGTCCGGGCGGATTTCCTCCAGCCGTCTAAACACAGCCTGCGGAGCCGAATTTACGGTGCTCCTGGAATCGCCAAACCCGCGACCGCCGGAGGCTGCTTCGGTGGGCTAGGAGGAATTTTCGATGAGAAAGAAGATGGGGATCGCCGTGGCATTAACGGCGTTTGCCGCGCTGGTGCTGCCCACGGCGGCCTCGGCGGCGACCGTCGCAGAAACGGTTGCCGAAAAGACGGTCGAGCTCGACATGGTCTGGGTCGCCGTTGCCTGTGTCCTGGTGTTCCTGATGCAGGCCGGCTTCATGTTCCTGGAGATCGGCTTCTCGAGGCAGAAGAACGTCGGTACCGGCGTCGCCAAGATCCTCGTCAACTTCGCGATCGTGACCATCGCCTGGTGGGCGGTCGGTTACGGGATCGCCGAAGGAGGAGGCAACGACTTCTTCGGGACCAGCGGCTTCTTCTTCCACTTCGATCAGGTGGTCGGACAGGGTGAAGAAGCGTTCAACGTCGCCGGCTCCGACGCGATGCTGATGCTCTACGGCCTGGCCTTCTGTGCGGTCTCGCTGGCGATCGTCTGGGGCACGACCCTGGAGCGGATCAAGTTCGGCGCCTACGTGATCTACGCGGCGGTGTTCGGCGCTGTGATCTACCCGCTGATCGCGCACGCGGTCTGGGGCGGCGGTCTCCTCTCCGACATCGGCGGCAAGCCGGTGATGGACTTCGCCGGCTCCTCGGTGGTGCACCTCACCGGTGCGGTCGGTGCCCTGGCGGCGCTGCTGCTGCTTGGCCCGCGCATCGGCAAGTACGACGCCAACGGCAAGCCGCGGGCGATTCCCGGTCACTCGATGCCGCTGGTCGGCCTCGGCGTGATCATCCTCTGGATCGGCTGGTTCGGATTCAACGGCGGTTCGACGTTCGAAACCGCGGGCTCGTTCTTCGGCGAGGTAATGCTGAACACGCAGTTGGCGGCCGCGGCCGGCGTCATCGGCGCCAGCATCGCCGTCTATATGAAAAGCAGGACGCTCGACGTAGGCATGGCCGGCAACGGTGCGATCGCCGGCCTGGTCGGCATCACCGCTCCGTCGGGCTTCGTCGAGTTCTGGGCGGCGCCGATCATCGGCCTGATCGCGGGTCTGATCGTCGTCTACGCAGTGCTGGCGATCGACAAGCTCCTCGACGACCCGGTCGGCGCTCTTTCCGCGCACGGTCTGGCCGGCATCTGGGGCACCCTCGCGGTTGGCATCTTCGCTTCGCCGCGGCTGATCGTCGAAGGCGCCGGGCCAGGTATCTGGTACGGGATCTTCGGCGACGCCTCCTTCAGCACGGCGATCGGCCAGCTGGGGGTCCAGGGTGTGGCGGTTGTGTTCACCTTCGTGGTCGTGTTCGTGATCTCGATGGCCACGTTCGCGCTGATCAAAGCGACGATCGGGCTGCGGGTTCCGGCCGAGGAGGAGGACGCTGGGCTGGACATCAGCTCGCACGGCATGTACGGCTACCCGGAGCAGTTCATCCCGCAGCCGGAGTACTCGACGGGGATGCCGAACACGATGGGCAGCGGTGCCGCGATCCCAGCGGCCGCACCTGCCCAGATGACCGCTACCGAGACCAACTAGGAGGCTGGACGCATGAAAAAGATAGAGGCGTTCATCCGCCACGAGGCGTTCGAGCCGATCAGGGCCGAGTTGCTCGACAAGGGGTTCCCTTCCTTGTCGATCCTCGAGGCCAAGGGCTCGGGCCGTCAGAAAGGGATTGTCGAGCGTTATCGCGGCTCGACCCTGACCGTCAACGTCCGGCCGAAGGTGAAGCTGGAGATCGTGGTCGAGGACAAAGACAAGCCGATCATCGTCGAGACGATCCTCAAACATGCCCGCACGGGTGAGGTCGGCGACGGCAAGATCTTCGTGCTGCCGGTGGAGGAAGCGATTCGTATTCGCACCGGCGAGGGCGGAGAGCCGGTGCTGCAGTTGCACGAGGAGTCGGAGATCCCGACGTAGTAGTTGCTCCGGGGGAGGGTGCCGGTGCCCCTCCCCCGGAGGCCGTTGCGCAGCTTGGCGCTGACGGCGATTCGAGTTGCTGGTCCGGGAGCCTCCGGGAGAGGGGCACCGGCACCCTCCTTCCGACCGGCTAGGTTGCCGAGACGATGGCCGACGAGCGAATTTCCCTCAGTGAGGCGGCGCGTAGGTCGGGCGTCCCGGCGAGCACGCTGAAGCGGTGGGCGGAGGAGAAGATCTTGCCGGTGCGGCGGGGGCGGTGGACGGCGACGGCGGCGGCGCAGGCTCGGGTCGTGGCGCGGATGCGGGAGCGGGGGTATTCGCTTGAGGATCTGCGGGAGGCGGGGCGGGAGGGACGGCTTGCCTTCGGCTTCGCCGAGGAGCTGTTCTCCGGTGATGAGGAGACGATGTCGGTGGCGGAGGTGTCGCGGGAGACCGGTCTGGAGCCGGAGTTGATCGAGCGCATCCTCGTCATCCTCGGCACCCCGACCGGGCGGCAGCGAAACCTGACGCCGGAAGACGCCGCGGCGCTGCGTCACTGCGCCCGGGTTCTCGCCGCCGGCTTTCCGCTCGTCGCCTTCCTGCAACTGGTGCGCGTCTACGTGCAGTCGATGCGCCGCATCGCCGACGCGGAGGTCCGCCTCTTCCACCTCTACGTGCACGAACCGCTGATCCGCGACGCCGTGCCGGAGTTGGAGATGGCGGCGGAGATGGGCGAGCTGGCGGCCGACATCATGCCGCTGGCGGCGCCGCTGACCGAATACCTGCACAACCGCTACCTGCGCTTCTTCATCGACCAGGACGTGGTCGGACACATGGAGGCCGGGCTGGGCACGGACACCGCCGAAATCGAACTCGGCCAGGTCACGGTCACCCTCTGCTTCATCGACCTCACCGGTTTCACCCGCTACACCGAGGAGGAGGGCGACATGGAGGCCCTCGACGTGGTCGAGAACTTCGTCGAGACGGTCGAGTCGACGCTGCCGCGCGAGGCGACGATCGTGAAGACGATCGGCGATGAGGTGATGGTCGTCTCGCCCGATGCCGCCGCTCTGACCGAGTGGGCGGTTGACTTCCTCGATCGCTTCCCCCAGCGCCCGCAGCCGCGGGTCGGGATCCACTGCGGCGAGGCGGTCTATCGCGACGGCGACTATTTCGGCGGTCAGGTGAATCTCGCCCACCGGGTCGTCAATCGCGCCCTCGCCGGCGAGGTCCTTGTTACCGACCGCGTCGCCGACGCGATCAAGGGCCGCGAGCAGCTGGGGTTGGAGGCAATCGGGCAGGTCAGCCTCAAGGGCTTCCCGGTGCCGACTGACCTCTTCGTCGTTCGCGCCGCAGGCTGACGCTCCTACACTCGAGCCGTGGACGCGGATCAGATGCTCGAGCGCGTGCTCGCCGAGGGGTTGATCGCGGCTGGCTCGTCAGTTGTCGCGATGCTCTCGGGTGGCCGCGACTCGGTCTGCATGCTCGACCTTTCGGTCCGTGGCGCCGGCGCCGAGGCGGTGACGGCGCTGCACGTCAACTACGGCCTGCGCGATGACTCCGACGAGGACGAGCGCCACTGCGTCGCTCTCTGCGAGTCGCTTGGGGCGAGCCTGGTGGTCGAGCGCCCGCTTCGTCCCGAGGGGCCAGGCAACCTTCAGGCCTGGGCTCGCGACGCTCGCTATGCCGCTGCCGCCGAGCTGGCCCTCGCCGGGGGAGCGACGATCGTCACCGGCCACACCGCCGATGACCAGGTCGAGACCATCCTCTACCGCCTTGCGTCCTCGCCCAGCCGCCGCGCCCTGCTGGGGATGCGCCAGCACGATGGCCGCCTTGCCCGGCCGCTGCTGGGCTTCACCCGCGCCGAGACCACGGCCTACTGCGAGCAGCGCGGCCTCACCTGGCGCGACGACAGCAGCAACGCTGAGTCCGCCTATGCCCGCAACCGCGTCCGCCACGGCTTGTTGCCGGAGCTGGCGAAAATCCACCCGGCGGCGGCGCAGAATGTGTTGCGGACCGCGGCCCTGCTGCGCGATGAGGCCGAGGTGCTCGACGCCCTTGTCGAGGCCGAGGTCGATGGGTCGGGAGCTTCGGCCCGGGGCACGATCACCCTGGAGCGGCTGGCGGAGCTGCCGCCGGCCCTGCGCCGCCTCGTCCTTCAGCGCCTCGCCGACGGCGCCGCCGGCCGGCCGGTCCCCGGGGCCGCCCGCTTTGCCGAGCAGGTCGGCGGTCTGCGCCGCACCGGCACCGCGATGCTCGACCTCGGCAGCGGCGTCCGCGCCGTGGTCGAGTCCGGCGTCCTCCGCGCAACCAAAGAGGCCGCCGGGCCTGAAGCGTCTATATAAGGGACGTTTCAGGCCCACCCGCATATATCTAGACTGCGGCGCGTGAGCGACCCTGCGATCGGCGAGACCCTCGTCGCCAGAGAGGACCTGCAGCGCCGGGTCGCCGAGCTCGGCGCCGAAGTCAGCCGCGACTACGAGGGGCGGGAGCTGTTCATGGTCGGCGTGCTCAAGGGTGCCGTGCTCTTCCTCGCCGACCTGATGCGCAGCATCGACGTGCCCTGTGAGATCGACTTCATGGCCGTCTCCAGCTACGGCTCTCAGACCGACTCCTCGGGCGTCGTTCGCATCCTCAAGGATCTCGACGCGCCGATCGAAGGGCGTCACGTGCTGATCGTCGAGGACATCATCGATTCCGGCCTCACCCTGCACTACCTGATGCGGAATCTGAAGGCGCGCAGCCCTGCATCGCTCGAGGTCTGCGCGCTGCTGACCAAGCCCGAGCGCCTGCGTGTGGACCTCTCGCCCCGCTACGTCGGGTTTGAGATTCCAAACCGGTTTGCGATTGGCTACGGCCTTGACCATGCCCAGCAGTTCCGCAACCTCGACTACGTTGCGGCGCTTGCCGAGTAGAGCCCGAAAAACCGCCCTGGTACGCTGATTTCACCCTTGAGGCGTTTTTTCAAAAGCGCGGCATTTCCGATCTTGCTGGTGGTCATCCTGGCCTTCGTTGCCCAGCGCGTGATCAGCGGCGATTCAGGCACGCCGGCGCCGCCCTATAACGACCTGATCAAGGAGAAAACCGGGCTGATCGCCGAAGGGCGAATCGCCGAGGTTTCGGTCAACACCAAGGACAACACGCTCGACGTCAAGAAGCAGAACGGCGAAAGCTTCTCCACCGGCTATCCGCCCGACGCCGAAGAAAGCCTGATCAACAGGCTCGAAAAAGCAAACGTCGAAACCGACGTGCACGGCTCCGGCAGCTCGGGGCTGCTCTCGCTGCTGACGCTGATCCTGCCCTTCATCCTCTTCTTCGGCTTCTGGATCTTCCTCATGAACCAGATGCAGGGCGGCGGTTCGCGGGTGATGAACTTCGGCAAATCGAAAGCGAAGCGGATGTCCGTCGACGCGCCGAAAATCACCTTTCGCGACGTCGCCGGGGTTGACGAGGCGGTGCAGGAGCTCGAGGAGATCAAGGAATTCCTCGAGAACCCGAAGAAATTCCAGGCGCTCGGCGCCCGCATTCCCAAGGGCGTCCTGCTCTACGGCCCACCCGGTACCGGCAAGACGCTGCTGGCGCGCGCTGTAGCCGGCGAGGCTGGCGTCCCCTTCTTCTCGATCTCCGGCTCGGACTTCGTCGAGATGTTCGTCGGCGTCGGCGCCAGCCGCGTCCGCGATCTCTTCGAGCAGGCCAAGCAGAACTCGCCCTGCATCATCTTTATGGACGAGATCGACGCCGTCGGCCGCCACCGCGGCGCCGGCATGGGCGGCGGTCACGACGAGCGCGAGCAGACGCTGAACCAGCTGCTGGTCGAGATGGACGGCTTCGAAATGAAGGACAACATCATCTTGATCGCCGCCACCAACCGGCCCGACATCCTCGATCCGGCGCTGCTGCGGCCGGGTCGCTTCGACCGCCAGGTCGTCGTCGACCGCCCCGACCGCAAGGGCCGCAAACACATCCTCGAGGTCCATACCCGCGGCAAGCCGCTGGCGCGTGAAATCGAGCTCGACACGCTGGCTGGCCAGACCCCCGGCTTCACCGGTGCCGACCTCGCCAACCTGATCAATGAGGCGGCGCTCCTGACCGCCCGTACCGGCAACCGCGAGATCAGCATGAAGGAGCTGGAGGAGGGGATCATGCGCGTGATCGCCGGCCCGGAGAAGAAAACCCGGGTGATGAGCGAGAAGGAGCGTTTGATCACCGCCTACCACGAGGTCGGACACGCGATCGTCGGGCAGCTGCTCGAGAACACCGACCCGGTCCACAAGATTTCGATCATCAGCCGCGGCCAGGCGCTCGGCTACACGATCAGCCTGCCGACCGAGGACAAGTTCCTGACCACGCGCGCCGAGCTGACGGACACGATGGCGATGACCCTGGGTGGCCGCGCCGCCGAGGAGATCGTCTTCGGCGAGATCACGACCGGAGCCTCCAACGACCTTGAAAAGGTGACCGAGACGGCGAAGCAGATGGTGATGCGTTTCGGGATGTCGGAGCGACTGGGCCCGCGGGTCTTCGGCCACGATCGCGGCCAGCCCTTCCTCGGCCGCGAGTTCTCCTCCGAGCCCGACTACTCGGACGAGATCGCGCGCGAGATCGACGACGAGATTCGCCGCATCGTCGAGGGCGCCCACCAGGCCGCAAAGAGCCTCCTCGGCGAACGCCGCGAGGACCTCGAGAAGGTCTCGAAGCTGCTGCTGGAGCGGGAGACGATCGACTCCAAAGAGTTCGCGGCACTGCTCGACGGCAAGTCCCCCGACGAGGTCTTCGCCGATGACGGGGAGTCGGCAAAGCCGGTCGAGTCGAGCCCCGAGCCGGAGCCGGCCCAGCGCGAGGGCGCTCGACCGAATCCGCGCCCACGCCCCGGTTTCGCCGGCGGCGACGCCTCCTGATCAACGCAGTGAAACTGATGGGGGTGGTCAACGTGACCCCCGATTCTTTTTCGGATGGCGGGTTGTATCTCGATCCTGCTCTGGCCATCGAGCATGGTCGGCAGCTGGAGCGGGAGGGGGCGGCGATTCTTGATGTCGGTGGGGAATCGACGCGGCCGGGGGCCGAGGAAGTGGCGCCGGAAGAGGAGCTGCGGCGGGTTGAGCCCGTAGTCGCGGCGCTCTCTGGTGGGGAAGCGGTCATCTCCGTCGACACTTCCAAGTGCGCTGTTGCCGAGGCGGCCCTTGACGCCGGGGCTGAGATCGTCAATGACGTCACCGCTCTGCGGGGGGATCCAGAGATGGCCGCCCTTTGCGCCGATCGCGGCGCCACGGTGGTGCTGATGCACATGCTCGGAACGCCGCGAACGATGCAGGACGAACCGCACTACGACGACGTTGTCGACGACGTCAAGGCCTTTCTCGCCGGACGACTGGAGGCCGCGGTTGAGGCCGGCGTGGGGGAGGAGCGGATCTGGCTCGATCCCGGCATCGGTTTCGGCAAGACCGCCGTCCACAATCTGGAGCTCTTGCGACGCCTGGCAGAGTTGCGGGAGCTGGGCCGGCCACTGGTCGTCGGGACCTCGCGCAAGAGCTTCATCGGCAAGCTCGACGGGTCCGATGCCGGCGACCGGCTCGGCGGCACGATCGCATCGTCGCTGCTGGCGGCGATTGAGGGCGCGGAGGTCCTGCGGGTCCACGATGTTGCCGCGGTCGGTCAGGCGATCGCCGTCGCCGACGCGATCCTCGGGTAGGTTGCCGGGATGGAGGCTCAGGGCCCACACGGCAACGGCATCGAGTCGAGCGCCGAAGTGGAGCTGCGCGGGCTCTCGATCTACACCCACCACGGCGTCAGCGAGGCCGAGCAGGAGGTTGGGCAGCGGCTGGAGTTCGACATCTCCTTCGACGTGCCGGACTGCGATGCGGTCTTGACCGACCGCCTGGAGGACACGGTCGACTACGCCCAGGTCTGCGACATCGTCGCTCTCGCTGCGACCGAGCGCAGCTACAAAACCCTGGAGCGCTTGGCCCAGGTGATCGGCCAGCGCTTGATCGAGCGCTATGGCTGTGAATCGGTGCGGGTGCGGGCTGCCAAGCCGGAGCCGCCGCTGCCGTTGGCGATCCAGGAGGTCGCCGTCGAGGTGACCCAGGAGCGCGCGGTCGACGAGGACGAGGCCGAAGCGCGGGAGGAGTAGTGCCGGTGCGAACTGGCTACCTCGGCCTCGGCTCCAACGTCGGCGACGCGGCCGGTCACCTACGGGCGGCGGTCGAGGCGCTGCGCCAGCGCGGGATCGAGGTCGAGGCTGTCTCCTCCGCCTACGCAACCGAGCCGGTCGGCGAGATCCTCGACCAGCCCGACTTTCTCAATGCGGCTGTTCGGATCCGGACCGCGCTCGAGCCGGAGGCCCTGCTCGACGCCTGCAAGGCGATCGAGGCGGAGCGCGGACGCTCCTTCGCGACCCCTCGCCACAGCCCGCGCCCGCTCGACGTCGACCTGCTGCTGCTAGGAGACCTCGAGCTGGAGACGGAGCGCCTGACCCTGCCGCACCGCGAGGTCAGCAGCCGCCGCTTCGTCCTCGTCCCGCTGCTGGAGCTCGATCCCGAGCTGGCCTTGCCCGACGGTACGCGGTTGGCCGCTGCGCTGGCCGCCCTGCCCACGGGCGAACGCGTCGATCGGGTCGGGGCGCTCTAACGGGCGCTAGGCCGTAGCCGGCTGGCCGCGGAGCGGCTCCAGCCAGGCGGCGGGGAGGATCGGTGGAGTCTTGCCCGGATAGTCCGGGACGATGCGCTTGGCGAGCTGGCCGGCGGGGCGGTTCTCGATCGCCGGACGCAGGTCGTCCATGGTCAGGGCGAGGCCGAGGCTGGTGGCGATCTGGAAGTCCGCCGCGTTCAGCTGCTCGCCCCCGATCGTGCCGGCGGCGATCAACTCGTCGACCTTGTCGAGCAGACCCGGCAGCGCCGCCAAATCGCGCTGCACGTTGTCGTCGTCGGCCTCGTTGAAGCGGGCTGAGAGGGCGACGATCGGTGCCGCCGTTTTCATCGCCAGGCCGATCGGCATGCCGATCTTGGCCCCTTCGGAGTAGCTGCGCAGCGGCTTGCGGTCGCGCTTGATCGACCACCAGAGGATCTGCCGGATCGGATGCTGAAGCTCCTCGTCGCCGAAGCGCTCCGCCTCCTCGACCGCGGCTCGCTTCTCCGCGTCGGCGGGGAACAGAGCGGGCTCGGGCTGCAGCCGCTCCAGCTCGCGTGCGATCGGCCGCGAGCCCTGCACCTTGCTGCCGTCGATCTTCAGAGCCGGCACGGTGACGCCGGAAAAGCCGACCGCCCGCAGCGCTCCCTTCGAGATCACCGGCAGCAGGTCGGTGCGCTTGTAGGCGATGCCCTTGTGTTTGAGCATCAGTTCCGCGGTGATGCTCGGGTGCGAGGCGGGAATGACGTAAAGGCGTGCGTCCACGGAGACGATCCTATGCGCAAAAGCGCCCGCCTGGCTACCTGGCCAGTCCGATCCGGAGATAATCGCTCGCATGCTGCTGGCGGTTGACGTAGGAAACACGCAGACGCACCTCGGCGCCTTCGATGGTCAGCGCCTGGTCGAGCACTGGCGCTTCCAGACCCGTTCGGGCGCCACCGGAGACGAGCTGGCGGAGCGAATCGCGGGGCTTTTCGGCCTCTGCAAGATGTCCCTCGCTGACCTCGATGCGGTCTGCGTCTCCTCGGTCGTGCCGCCGCTCGGCAGGCAGTACGAACAGCTCACCGAGCGCTACCTCGACGCCCAGTGCCTGACGATCGGTCCCGGGCTGAAGACGGGAATGCCGATCCGGATCGAGAACCCGCTCGAGGTCGGCGCCGACCGCCTGGTCAATGCGATCGCCGCTTACGAGCGCTTCGGCGAGGCCTGTGTCTCCGTCGACTTCGGAACCGGCATCAACATCGACGCCGTCTCTGCCGAGGGCGAGTACCTCGGCGGCGCCATCGGCCCCGGTCTCGCGCCCTCGCTCAGCGCCCTGATCGAGCGGGCGGCCCGGATCTCCAGAATCGACCTGGAAGAGCCGCAGGAAGCGATCGGCCGCTCGACGCGAGCGGCGATCCACTCCGGCTTCATATTCGGTTTC
The DNA here is from genome assembly GCA_035694165.1 of Solirubrobacterales bacterium. GTDB lineage: Bacteria > Actinomycetota > Thermoleophilia > Solirubrobacterales > 70-9 > VAYN01. Next base: position 13,835 of record DASSFS010000053.1, read on the forward strand.
GCCGGCCTGATCGACGGCATCGTCAGGCGGATCGAAGACGAACTCCCGAACCCGAGGCTGCTTGCCACGGGTGGTTACGCCTCGGCCGTGGTTCCCTTCACCGAGACGATCGAGGAGGTCGACGACCTGCTTACCCTGAAGGGGCTGAGGCTGATCCATGAACGGAACCAGACATGAGCTGACGGACCCCTTTGAGATCGGCGGCGTGCCGATCTCCAACCGGGTCCTGTTGGCACCCCTGGCCGGGATCGGCAACTGGTTCGTGCGGCTGCAGGCGAGACGGCACGGGGCGGGTCTCGCCGTCTCGGAGATGGTCTCCAGCTTTGCCCTGCACTACCGCAACGAGCGCACGCTGCGCGAGTTGATGCGGATCCACCCCGACGAGCATCCGGTCTCGGTGCAGCTGTTCGGCCATGACGCCGAGGTGATGCGCTCCGGCGCCGCGATCGCAGCCGAAGCGGGGGCCGACCTGATCGACATCAACATGGGCTGCCCGGTGCCGAAGGTCCGCCGCACCGGGGCTGGGGCCCAGCTCCTGCGCGACCACGAGCTGGCCCTCGCGCTCGCCCGTGGCGCCGCCGAAGGCGGTGGCGGAGTGCCGGTGACGGTCAAGCTTCGCTCCGGGATCGAGGCCGGTGACCGCTCCGGCTTCGAGCTCGCGGTCAAGCTGGCCGAGGAGGCCGGGGTGGCGGCGATCGCGTTCCACCCCCGAGCGGCAACTAAGGGCCACAAGGGCAGTCCCGATTACGAGCTGACCAGAGAACTGGTCGAGCGGGTGGAGGTGCCGGTGATCGTCTCCGGCGGTCTGGCCGACGCCGAGTCCGCGCGTCGCGCCTACGCCGAGTCCGGTGCCGACGCGGTGATGATCGCCCGCGGCTCCTTCGGCAACCCCTGGCTGTTCGAGGAACTGACCGGCAGCCGTCAACAGCCGCCCTCGCGGGAGGAGGTGGCGACCGAGCTGCTCTGGGTTGTCGACCGCGCCGAGGAGCACCTTGGCAGTGCCCGGGCGGAGCGCTACCTGCGCAAGTTCTACCCCTGGTACATGGAGCGCCTGCAGGCGCCTCCGGAGGTCGTCGACGAGCTCCAGCGCAGCGCCGATCTCGGTCGCGCCAGGGAGCTGATCGGGAGCCTCGGGGAGCCCCTCGCGGTTTCGTAAAACGCCCCTGATTGCCCAGCCTCCGCCCTCGCTATAATCCCGCGACTCTGTGCCGGGGTGTGGCGATGTTGGACGCCGCATCCGGGCGTTTTTTTCGGTCTGGGAGTCGTTTTCCCGACTCCTCCCACAGCCAAAAGCGAGGTAGTTCAAGTGAGTCGTCAGGCGGTCATCACCCCCGAGGGTCTCGAAAAACTGAAAGAGGAAATCGAGCACCTCTCGACGACCAAACGCCGCGAGGTCGCGGCGCGGATCAAGGAGGCGCGCGAATTCGGCGACATCTCCGAGAACGCCGAATACGACGACGCCAAGAACGAACAGGCTCTGCTCGAGGGGCGAATCGCCCAGCTCGAAGAGCGATTGCGGCGCGCCACCGTGATCGACGAGAAGGCGCTCGGAACCGACGAGGTCGGCTTCGGCTCGGTCGTCCACGTCAAGGATCAGAAAACCGGCGACTCGCAGAAATTTCAGATCGTCGGTTCGACCGAGGCCAACCCGCTCGAGCACAAACTCTCGAACGAGTCGCCGATCGGCAAGGCCCTGGTTGGCCATAAGCGCAACGACGTGGTCACCGTCGAGGTCCCGCGCGGACCCAAAAAAAAGCTCAAAATTACGAAAATCGAGAAGGCTTAGAGCGGATCCCGGTAGGGGTTCCGCTATCGGGGTCCGCTCTCAACGGCGCTATAGGCTCGCCGAATGAGCGACTCCCCCGACCAACCGAAACTCTCCGATGTCCTGCGGGATAGGCGACGGAAGCTTGAGCGGATTCGGGATTCGGGGATCGAGCCGTTTCCGCACGAGTTCTCCCAGCGCGAGGACATCGCCGAGGTGCGGGCTGCGCATCAAGGGCTGGCCGCAGGGATGGAGACCGAGTCGCGGCACCGGGTCGCCGGGCGGATCGTCGCCCGCCGCGGCCACGGCAAGGCCTGCTTCCTCGATCTTCGCGACGGCAGCGGCCAGATTCAGTTGCACGCCCGCGAGGATCTGATCGGCGAGGAGGCCTACGAGTTGCTCGTCGACCTCGACCTCGGCGACATCGTCGGCGCCGAGGGAACGGCGATGGCGACCCGGCGCGGCGGTGAGCTCTCGCTGGCGATCGACCACTGGCGCCTGCTGGCCAAGAGCCTGCGGCCGCCGCCCGACAAATTTCACGGCCTCGAGGACACCGAGACCCGGTTCCGCCGTCGCGAGCTCGACCTGATCGCCAACGAGGACAGCCGCCGCATCTTCCAGATCAGGGCCCGCACGGTCAGCGAGACGCGCCGCTGGCTCGACGAACACGGCTACGTCGAGGTCGAGACGCCGGTCCTGCAGCCGCTCTACGGCGGCGCCCTGGCACGCCCGTTCACGACCCATCACAACGCCCTCGACCGCGACCTCTACCTGCGGATCGCGACCGAGCTCTACCTGAAGCGCCTCGTCGTCGGCGGCATCGACCGCGTCTACGAGCTCGGCAAGGACTTCCGCAACGAGGGCGTCTCGCACAAGCACAACCCCGAGTTCACGATGCTGGAGTGGTACGAGGCCTACGCCGACTACGAGAAGACCGCGCACGACCTCGAGCTGCTGGTCACCGAGGTGGCGGAGCGGGTGCTGGGAACCACCAAGGTCAAACGCGGCGAGGTCGAGATCGACTTCGCGCCGCCTTGGCGCCGCATCACCATGCGCGAGGCGATCCTCGAGCGGGCCGGCGTCGACATCCTCGAGCACCCGACCCGCGAGGCGCTGGCGGCGGCGATGGGGACCGAGCCGGACCCGGCCGAGGGCTGGGGCAAGCTGGTCGACGGTCTGCTCGCCCGCGAGGTCGAGCCGGGCCTGATCCAGCCCACCTTCGTCTTCGATTATCCGGTTGAGCTCTCGCCGTTCGCCAAGGCGCACCGGACCGAGCCGGGCCTGGTCGAGCGCTGGGAGGCCTTCGTCGGCGGCGTCGAGATCGCCAACTCCTTCAGTGAGCTCAATGACCCCGACGAGCAGCGGCGCCGCTTCGAGCAGCAGGCGGTCGAGCAGGACCGTGGCGACGAAGAGGCCCAGCCCTACGACGAGGTCTTCGTCGAGGCGCTCGAACAGGGGATGCCGCCGACCGGTGGCGTCGGACTCGGCATCGATCGCCTGGTGATGATGCTGACGGGGGCCAGCAGCCTGCGTGAGGTGCTGCTGTTTCCTGCGATGAAGACCTGAAATCCCGCAGTTACCGGACGGGAGCGGGAAAAGGCCGGCCGGACGCTCTCGGTAGAGTTATGGGACACATGGACGCTTGCCGATAACGATCGGGCGTCTACCGGTACAAACCCGGATAAACCGGGTTCGACCAAGAAGAGGATTCTTTTGTTCGAGCGATTCACCGAGCGAGCTCGCCAAGTCGTCGTCCTGGCCCAGGAGGAGGCGCGCACGCTCAAGCACAACTACATCGGCACCGAGCACATCCTGCTCGGCCTGCTGCGCGAGGAGGAGGGCCTGGCCGCACGGGTCCTCGAGTCCCTCGATATCACCGTCGAAAGGGTCCGCTCCCAGGTCGTTCGGATCGTCGGATCGGGCGAGGAGGTCACCTCCGGCCAGATCCCGTTCACGCCGCGCGCCAAGAAGGTGCTCGAGCTGGCGCTGCGCGAGGCGCTCTCGCTCGGCCACAACTACATTGGCACCGAGCACATCCTGCTCGGCCTGGTGCGTGAGAACGAGGGCGTTGCCGCCCGCATCCTGCTCGACTTCGACGCCGACTCCGACAAGATCCGCAATGAGGTGATCCGGATGCTGTCCGGCCCCGGCGGACGCCGCCAGGGCAGTGGCACCGGTGGCGGCCAGGGCGAGGGGAAAAAGTCTTCGAAACTGCTCGACCAGTTCGGTCGCAACCTCACCCGCCTCGCCGAGGAGGGCAAGCTCGATCCAGTGATCGGTCGCGAGACCGAGATCGAGCGGATCATGCAGATCCTCTCCCGCCGCACCAAGAACAACCCGGTGCTGCTGGGCGAGCCCGGCGTCGGCAAGACCGCCGTGGTCGAGGGTCTGGCTGCCCGCATCAACAAAGGCGAGGTGCCGGAGCTGCTGAAGAACAAGCAGATCTACACGCTCGACCTGGCCGCTCTGGTCGCCGGCTCCAAGTACCGCGGCGAGTTCGAGGAGCGCCTGAAGAAGGTGATGAAAGAGATCACCCAGCGCGGCGACATCATTCTTTTCATCGACGAGCTCCACAACCTGGTCGGCGCCGGCGCCGCCGAGGGCGCGATCGACGCGGCCTCGATTTTGAAGCCGGCCCTGGCCCGTGGCGAGCTGCAGACGATCGGCGCCACCACGCTCGACGAGTACCGCAAGTACCTCGAGCGCGACTCCGCGCTGGAGCGCCGCTTCGCCCAGATCAGGGTCGATCAGCCCTCGCCGGAGGACACGGTCAAGATCCTCGAGGGTCTGCGCGAGCGCTACGAACAGCACCATCGGGTGACGATCAACGACGAAGCCCTGGCCGCTGCCGCCGAGCTCGCCGACCGCTACATCTCCGACCGCTTCCTGCCCGACAAGGCGATCGACCTGATCGACGAGGCCGGTTCGCGGATGCGCATCAAGTCGATGAGCACGCCGCCGGTCTACCGCGATCTCGAGGAGGAAATCGAGACGACGCGGCGCGAGAAGGAGACCGCGATCGAGGCCCAGGAGTTCGAAAAGGCCGCCAACCTGCGCGACACCGAGCGTCAGCTGACGACCAAAAAGCGCCAGCTCGAAGACGAGTGGGCGGAAGGCGAGAACGGCGAGCGCCCGGTCGTCGGCGAGGAAGAGATCGCCGACATCGTCTCGATGTGGACCGGCATCCCGGTTTTCAAACTGACTGAGGCCGAGACCAAGAAACTGATCCGCATGGAGGAGGAACTGCACAAGCGCGTGATCGGCCAGGAGGTCGCGATCACCGCCGTCTCCAAAGCGATCCGCCGTTCCCGCGCCGGGATCAAGGATCCCAAGCGCCCGGCCGGCTCGTTCATCTTCCTCGGCCCCTCCGGGGTCGGCAAGACCGAGCTCGCCCGCACCCTCGCCGACTTCCTCTTCGGCGACGAGGAGGCGATGGTCCGGATCGACATGTCTGAGTACATGGAGAAGCACGCGGTCAGCCGCCTCGTCGGCTCGCCCCCGGGCTACATCGGCTACGACGAGGGCGGTCAGCTGACCGAGGCCGTGCGGCGCAAGCCCTACTCGGTGCTGCTGCTCGACGAGATCGAGAAGGCCCACCCGGACGTCTTCAACATCCTCCTGCAGATTCTCGAGGACGGGCGCCTCACCGACGCTCAGGGTCGCACCGTGGACTTCCGCAACGCGATCGTGATCATGACCTCGAACATCGGCGCCTCGGAGATCTCCAAGAACACTTCGATCGGGTTCACCGTCTCCGACGAGACCGGGATGTCCTACGGCGACATGAAAAACCGGATCATGGGCGACCTCAAAAAAGTCTTCCGGCCCGAGTTCCTGAACCGGATCGACGAGGTGATCGTCTTCCACAAGCTCGCCAAGGACGAGGTCAAAGAGATCATCGACCTGATGATCGCCCGGGTCCGCGTCCAGGTCGCCGAGCACGAACTGCAGCTGGAGCTGACCGACGAGGCCAAGGACCTGCTGGTCGAGAAAGGCTGGGATCCCTCGATGGGCGCCCGTCCGCTGCGCCGCGCGATCCAGCGCTACATCGAGGATCCGCTCGCCGACGAAGTCCTGCGCCAGGGCGAAATGACGCCTGGCTCGACCGTGATGGTCGCCCGCGACCCCGCCGGGGACGAGGAGGACAAACCGCTCAGCCTGACGATCATCGCCCCGAAGAAACCGAAGCGCAAACCGCCGGCCGAGAAGCCTCAGCCGGAGACGGTCGGGGTCGGGGCCAAGAAGGGCGATGGCGAGCACGGGTCGGGCGACGGCGAAGAGCCGGCGCACGACGGCGCCGATTCCTGAGCCCAGCCCCTTGAGCGAGCCTGGCCGCAGCGCGATCGGCACCTGGAGCGGTGGCCGCTTCCTCCACTTTGGAGAGGCGATTGGCGAGGAGCGCCTGGTCGAGCTGCTGCGGCCTGGAAACGGCATCGACACCGTCCTCAGCGCCGACGCCTACGGCCAGGGCGAGGCCGACCGCGTGCTCGGCCAGGCCCTGGAGGGCGTGCGGCGTGAGGACTACAGCCTCGTCGGGGCCGTCGGTCACGACTTCTACGAGGGCGAGCGCAACGGCCCCAAGGGCTTCCCCCGCTTCACCGACTCTGCTCTGCGCGGTCCCGACGAGTACGCCGGCTATCTGCGGATGGCGACCGAGGCCAGCCTGGAGCGAATCGGAGCTTCCTCGTTCGACCTGCTGCTGCTCCACAACCCCGACCGGGTCGGCTACTCGAGTGAGGTGGTCTGGGACGGGATGGCGGCTCTGCGCGACGCTGGCCTGACGGATCGGATCGGCGTCGCACCGGGCCCCGCTAACGGCTTCACGCTCGACCTGATCGCCTGCCTGGAGCGCTTCGGCGACCGCATCGACTGGGCGATGGTCATCCTCAACCCGCTCGAGCCCTGGCCCGGCGAGCTCTGCCTCGACGCCGCCGCCCGCGCCGAGGTCAAGGTCCTGACCCGGGTCGTCGACTACGGCGGCCTTTTCTGGGGCGACCTGCGGCCGGGCATGGAGCTGGGCCGTACCGACCACCGCTCCTTCCGTCCCGCGGGCTGGATCGAGGCTGGGGCGGAGAAGCTGGAGCAGCTGCTGCCGATCGCCGAACGGGCCAAGCTGACCCCCATCCAGCTCGCCTGCCAATGGAACCTCGCCCACCCCGCCGTCGAGTGCGTCGCCCCAACCCTGATCCAGGAGGTCGGCGAGGAGGCCTGCCCGATCGAGGCCAAGCGAGTCGAACTCGCCGCCCTGCCGGCCGAGCAACGTCTCAGCAACGCCGATGTCGCCGAGATCCGCACGATCGGCGACAACAAAGGCAGCATGGTCCTAAAGGGCGCCAGCCCCGCTTTCGAAGGCGACGAGCAACCCGACCGCTGGCCCCTCAGCGACGACCTAGTCGCGGCAGGCAGCCGCTGGGGCATCGACCCCCAGCGCGACCTCGTCGCAGTGGAGGGATCTGATGCCCTCCCACAGAAGCCGTTCCGCAGCTGAGCGCTAGTGGCGATTCGGTTTGCTGGTCCTTGAGCTTCCGTGGGAGGGCATCAGATCCCTCCCCCAACACGCAGCTTTGGGATGGCCCAACTCGGGGGCGTTCTGAAGCGAGCTGTCGAAGAGGGGACGGGAGACCCTCCCCGGAAGGCTCATGGGCCAGCGTTCCGAATCGCCGGAGCTCGATCAGCTGCGGAACGGCCTTCAGGGGAGGGGTCTCCCGTCCCCTCCCGCCGCTAGGTTCGGCGGCGATGGAGCGCAAGTGGTGGACTCTGGCGGGGGCCTGTTCGGGGCTGTTCTTGTTGATGCTTGATTCGACGGTGGTGGCGTTGGCGCTGCCGGAGATTCGGGGGGATGTGGGGGCCAGCAGCGAGGGGCTGCAGTGGGTGATGAACGGCTACCTGTTGACGATTGCCGTGCTCGTGGTTACGGCCGGGCGGCTCGGGGACATGTTCGGGCGCAAGCGGGTCTTTCTGATCGGCACGGTGGTCTTTGCTGCTGGCTCGGTCGTCTCCGGTGCCGCTGGGGACCAGATGACGCTGATCCTCGGGCGCATCCTGCAGGGAGCTGGGGCAGCGCCGATGCTCTCGCTCTCGCTGGCCCTGGTCTGCCACGCCTTCCCGGCCGCGGAGCAGCCGCGGGCGCTGGGGATCTGGGCCGCTGTCTCGGCGGTGGCGCTGGCAATCGGGCCACTCGCCGGCGGCCTGCTGATCGAAATCGACTGGCGGGTGATCTTCTGGATGAACCTGCCGGTGGCGGCAGTCGGGATCGCGATCACGGCCTTCGCGGCGGCGGAGTCGACCGATCCAGGTGCTGGCACCAAGATCGACTGGCCCGGCCTGGCCGCGCTCACCGTCGGTGTCACCGCGGTCGTTCTGGCATTGGTCCAGTCGCGTGCCTGGAGCGCTGGGGCGACGGCCGGCCTGGCTCTGGTCGGCTTCGTCACCCTGTTCGCCTTCTGGCGGGTCGAGCACCGGGTGCGGGAGCCGATCGTCGACTTCGTGCTGTTCCGCAACGGCCCCTACTTCGGCGCCAGCGCCGCCGCCTTCGCCCTCGTCGGCTCCTACTGGGCGGTGATGTTCTTTCAGCCGCAGTATCTGCAGGATGTGCGCGACCATTCGCCGATTACCAGTGGCCTGCTGATCCTCCCGATCACCGCGCCGATGATCTTCGTCTCGCCCTTCTCGGGCCGGCTGATCGGCCGCTTCGGCGCCCGCCGGCTGATGACGGTCGGGATGCTCTTCGGCCTCGCCGGACTCCTGCTCCTGACCCGAACTGGAGCGGATACTTCGTTCACGCTGATCCTCGTCGCCTACCTGCTGTTCGGGATCGCCCTCGGCCTCGTCTACGCGCCGATGTCGACCGCCGCGATGGCGGCGATGCCGGGCGAGAAGGTAGGGATCGCCTCCGGCGTGCTGGCGATGGATCGGGTCCTCGCCGGCGCCGTCGCGCTCGCGGCCACTGGGGCCGTCTTCCACGCTTTGCAGGGCGGAGGGGACTCTTTCGCGGCTGCTGTCGCCGGCTCGACCTGGGTCGCGGTCGCACTTTGCGCGGTTGGCACTTGCCTCACCTGGGCCTTCGTCCGCGATCCCAAACCGCCTGGCCCGGACGCCGCCGTGGCCGGAGAACCGCCCCCGGAGCAGCTACAGCACCACCGGCATCACCGCCGTTTTCACCTCTGAGCCGCCAAATTCATGCGACGGAATCTTTGAGTGATCGATCCGGTTGACAAGAGAGATTCCGAGCTGTCCACTCGGGTATTGCCAGACCGCATTCCAGAGCGCTTTTTGCCATCCTAATGGGGATGCCTTCTTTGTCCGGGGATGAGCTCCATGAGCTTTCTGAACGTCAAGATCCTCGGCTACTGAGGGCACTCGATGTCGTCGCCCCAGGTGGCGCGCTGCGTGAGGGGATCGACAATATCGTCCACTCACGGACCGGCGGCCTGATCGTCGTCGGTGATCTCGACGAGATCTCCCACATGCTTTCCGGTGGGATCAAGCTGGACGTCGACTACTCGCCGGCGATGCTCTACCAAGTGGCAAAGATGGACGGCGCGATCGTTCTCAACAGCGAGGCGACGACGATCGCCTGGGCCAACGTGCAGCTGATGCCGGACCCGACGATTCTCTCCTCGGAGACCGGTACCCGCCACCGCACCGCCGAGCGCGTCTCCAAACAGACCGACGCTCTGGTGATCGCGATCTCGCAACGCCGCGACGTCGTCTCGCTCTACGTCGAGGGAACGAAGTACATCTTGCAGGAGATCCCGGCGGTGCTAGCCAAGGCCAACCAGGGCCTGGCGACGCTGGAGAAGTACCGCGAGCGCCTCGACCAGGTCTCCGGCCGCCTTACGGTCCTCGAGTTCGAGGGGCGCAGCGTCCTCCACGACGCCCTCGCCGTCCTGCAGCGGGCCGAGCTGGTGACCCGGATGGCGGTCGAGGTCGAGCGCTACATCGTCGAGCTCGGCACCGAGGGCCGGCTGATCGAGATGCAGCTGGAGGAGACGATGGTCGGTGTTGCCACCGACAAGACGGCGCTGATCCGCGACTACAGCGTCGAGGACACCGAGCAGAGCCTGGCCGGCGTGCTGCAGGCGCTCAGCCGCATGCCCCACCAGGACGTGCTCGACTTCGGTCGGCTGGCCGAGCTGCTCGGCTACGACCGCAAGCTCAACACCCTCGATTTCCCGGTCGCCTCGCGCGGCTATCGCGCGCTGGGCCGGGTTCCCCGCATCCCCAAACTTGTCGTCCAGAAGATCATCCACGAGCTGGGCGGGTTGGAAGAGGTCCTCGCGGCCTCCGAATCCGACCTCGCTGTCATCGACGGAGTCGGCGCCCCTCGGGCCAAAGACATCCGCGAAGGCTTGCGCCGGCTTCAGGAGGTCGATTTGGTCGACCGGTATTTGCAGAGCTGACGGCGATGAGCGCCGTCGAAGACGAAAGGAGCCACCGATTCCCGAGCTAGACGAGGCCATCGAGGCAGTCTTCGAGGAGGACGTTGAATACGTCTGCGACTTCGAGGTGGGCGACAAGGTCGTCTATCCCCATCACGGGGCTGGCCTGGTGCTGAAGAAAGAGACCCGCGAGCTGATGGGGACTGAGCGTGAATACCTCACGATCAAGATCCTCCACAACGAGCTCACGGTGATGGTTCCCTGCGAAAACGCGGGGGTGGCAGGTCTGCGGCGCGTGATCGACGAGGAGGAAATCAAGAAGGTCACAGCCGTCCTCACCGACGACGTCTCAGAGATGCCGAAGAACTGGAACCGGCGTTTCAAGTTCAACCGCGAGAAGATCAAGACCGGTGACGTCTTCGAGCTCGCCGAGGTGGTGCGCAACCTGGCGCTCCGCGAGATGGAGAAGGGTCTCTCCACCGGCGAGAAGCAGATGTACACGCGGGCCAAGAAGATCCTCGCGTCGGAGTTCATGTACGCGCTCGACAAAGACGAGGAGGGCGCAGAGGAATACCTCGACGGGCTGCTGGAGGACCGCTTCGCGGCGGCGACCGCCTGAGGCGCCTGTAGTAACCGCGGTCATCGCGGCCGCCGGCTCCGGAGAGCGCCTCGGAGCCGGCGGCCCGAAGGCCTTCGTGCCATTGGCAGGGAGACCAATGATCGAGTGGTCGCTCGACGCCTTCAGGGCGTGCGAGTCGGTGCGCTCGATCGTCGTCGCCGCCCCGCCCGGGCACGACCACGATCTCGCTGGCGACCTGACCGTCGTCGCCGGCGGTGCCACCCGCTGCGAGTCGGTGACCAATGCGATGGCGGTGGTGGAGACCGAGCTGGTGGCGATCCACGACGCCGCCCGGCCGCTGCTGACCCCCGAGCTGGTCGAAGCGCTCGTCGCCGACCTCGACGCCAACCAGGAGGCGGCCGGTGTCATCGCGGCCTCCCCAGTGACCGACACGATCAAGCAGGCGACTCGTGTCGGCTCAAAAGGGCCGAACCGTGCTTTGGGGTCCCAGGACGACCACAAGTCTCAGCTCGAGGTCGAGCGGACCGCAGACCGCACCGTCCTCTGGGCCGCACAGACGCCCCAGGTCTTCCGAACCGGGGAGCTGCGCGCCGCGCTCGCGGTCGATGAGGCGATTCGCGACGCGGCCACCGACGAGGCGATGCTGGTAGAGCAGGCAGGGGGAACGGTCCTGCTCCAACTGACGCCGGGCGAGAACATCAAGGTCACGACTCCGCTCGACCTGCGCGTGGCCGAGTTGCTGCTCGCAGAGCGGTCCCGTTCAGTCCCGGAGTAGAACCCAAACCAGCACCACCGCGAAGCAGAGCTGTCCGACCCCGAGGGCGACGCCGAGGTTGTCGGCACCGAGCAGAGCGGCGAGCGCGGTGCCCGCCGCGAAGGCGATCAGCAGGAGGAGGAGCTGGCGGGCCATGGCGCGGTCTAGATCGCTTCCGCGTTCAGCCCGACGGCGGCTGCATCGTCGAGATGACGTTGGCGCCGCCGCCGGTAGAGGTGACGCTCGATCGCCAGAGTGGTGACCCCGGCCAGGCAGATCGCGATCAGGTTGACGCCCAGCTGGGCCATCGCACCCCTCCATTCGGACCAGTTGCCAACGGCGGCGGCGACGCCGATGTTGGCCGCCGCCGGGATCGTCGTGACCGAGATCAGGACGCCGATCAGCGCCCCCGACTTGGACGAGGTCAGGGAGAGGATCCCGGCGACTCCGGCGAAGGCGGCGACCAGGAAGGAGAAGGCGTCGGGGCGGGAGATGAACTGGGTCAAGAAGTGTGCTTCGCCGCTGAAGTCCGTCTCGATCAGGTTGGCGGCGCGGCAGATCAGGGTGAACAGGAAGGCGGCCCCGATGCCGACCGGGAAGCCGACCGCGAGCGCCGCCAGCGAGCGCTTGGCGAGGTCGAGGCGGCGATCGACCAGCGCCACGCAGAGTCCGGCGAGCGGGCCGAACTCGGGGCCGACGACCATCGCGCCGACGATCAGGATCGGCGAACCGAGGAAGATCCCCACCGAGGCGATCAGGCAGGCGATGGTCATGAAGGCGAGGAAGTTGCCGCCGAGCTCGGTGTTCTCCGAGGTTCGCGCTTCGACCTCCTCCCAGACGACCGCGTCGGATGGGGCACCGCGCGCAGCCTGCTCCGCCCGGTCGGCCGCGGCCGAGATCTGAGAGTCGATCTGCTCGAGCGCGATCGAGCCGTCGCGATGGACGCCGAGCTCCTTCAGGTCGGCGATCAGCACACTCGCTTCCTCGCGCGCGAGGTCGCAGAGGATTACGTCGCCCTTGGGCTTGCGCGCCGCTCCGGGCAGGACGACGAGATTGCAGGTTGCCTTGGAGGCTTCCAGCAGGTCGACGACCTTGCCCGAGCGATCTACCGGCACGACGATCCGCAGGTGGACCATGACGGCGCAGCGTATCCGCGCCCGGGCGGAGCGGTCATTTAGGCTCGTCCCATGCTGACCGACTACCACCTGCACCTGCGCCCCGACGACGAGGGGACCACAGCCGAGCGCTACTTCACGGGCGAGAACGTCGACCGTTATCTGGCCGCTGCGGCAGCGGCCGGGGTCGAGGAGCTGGGCGTCTCCGAGCACGTCTACCGCTTCCGCCAGGCGCTCGACCTCTGGCGCCACCCGCTCTGGGAAAGCAACGGGCAGGACGACCTCGACGCCTACTGCGAGTTCGTCCGCGGCACGCCCCTGCGGCTGGGCATCGAGTGCGACTTCATCCCCGGCGCCGAAGCCCGCACCGCCGAGCTGCTCGAGGCGCGTGACTTCGACTACGTCGTCGGCTCCGTCCACTTCATCGGCGACCAGGCTGTCGACCATCCCGGCTGGGACGTCTGGGAGGGCAGCAGCGATCCGGACGAGGTCTGGCGCCGCTACTTCGAGGCGCTGGCGGACTGCGCCCGCTCCGGGCTCTTCGACATCCTCGCCCACCCCGACCTGGTCAAGGTCTGGGGCGGCTCGCGGCCGCTGCCCCAGCGTGACCTGCGCCACTTCTACGAGCCCGCCGTCGAGGCGATCGCCGAGAGCGGGATCGCAGTCGAGGTTTCGACCGCGGGGCTGCGCAAGCCGGTTGGCGAGCTTTACCCCGCCCGCGGCTTCGCCGAGATGTGCGTCGAGGCGGGCGCGTCTTTCGCCCTCTCCTCTGACGCGCACGTCCCCGAGCACATCGGCTTTGCCTACGACCGGGCCATCGACTTCCTCGACGACCTCGGAGTGGGGGAGATATGCGTCTTCGAGCAGCGCCGGCGGCGCCTGGCCCCGCTCGGCAGCCGCGTCGGCTGACCATGGTCGGGATCGGCTACGACAGTCACCGCTTTGCCGAGGGCCGTCGCCTCGTCCTCGGGGGCGTCGAAATCGACCACCCGCGCGGCCTTACCGGCCACTCCGACGCCGACGTCCTCACCCATGCCGTGATCGACGCCATCCTCGGTGCGGGTGGGGGTGGCGACATCGGCACGATGTTCCCCGACGACGACGCGCAGTGGCAGGGGGCCGACTCGATCGATCTGCTGCGCACGGTGGTGGGGACGATCTCGGGCGCGATCGTCAACATCGACGCGACCGTTATCTGCGAGGAGCCGCGACTCGGGGCCTACAAGACGGAGATGGAGCGGACGATCGGCGAGGCAACCTCGGCTCGGGTCAGCGTCAAGGCGACCAGCAACGAGGGCATGGGCTGGATCGGTCGCGGCGAGGGGATTGCCTGCATCGCCGTGGCTTCGATCGAGAGCGATTAGGCTTGGCCGCTCAATGAGCAAACTCGACTCGATCGCGACAGCAGTTCGCCAGGCCGCCTCGGACAAAGCGTTCGAGGTCAGGGTCTTGCGGGAGGCCGGAATCCTCGCCGTGCACCGCCCTGACAAGTCCGCCAAGGTCATCTCCGCCTTCCTCCGCTGGGGCGCTTCGCCGGCCCTCGGCATCACCACCGCGGCGATCCACTATCCGCACGAGATCGCCCTGGTCGACGAACGCGGGGCGCTCAGCTTCGAACGCCTGCAGCGACGCACCAACGCCCTCGCGCACTCGCTCGCCGAGATGGGGATCGGCCCCGGCGACGGCGTCGGGATCATGTGCCGCAACCACCGCGGCTTCGTCGAGGCGACCTTGGCCGCCGCCAAGCTCGGTGCCAGCTCGCTCTACCTGAACACGATGTTCGCCGGCCCGCAGCTGGTCGAGGTGACGCGGCGCGAGGGACCGAAGGCGCTTGTCTACGACGCCGAGTTCTCCAGTCTCCTGGAGGGCGTCGACGACTCGGTCGCCCGCATCGTCGGCTGGGTCGACGAGGGCGAGGATCCGGGAGAGGTGACGCTGGAGCAGCTGATCGCCGCCGGCGACGAGAGCGACCACAAGCCGCCGCCCGACAAACCGCGCTTCGTCATCCTCACCTCGGGCACGACCGGCACGCCAAAGGGCGCTCAGCGCTCGAGCCCCGACGGGCTGCTGTCGATCGCGGCGCTGATCGACAAGATCCCCTTCCGCAGCCGCGAGACGATGATGATCGCGGCACCCCTCTTTCACTCCTGGGGCTTCTTCCACTTCATCATGAGCCTGCCGACCGCCTCGACGATGGTCCTGCGCCGGCGCTTCGACCCGGAGGGAACGCTGCAGGCGGTGCAGGAAAGCCGCGCCCAGGTGCTGGCGGCGGTGCCGGTGATGGTGCAGCGGATCCTCGCCCTGCCCGAGGAGACGCTCGCCTCCTACGACCTCTCCTCGCTGCGGATCACCTCGCTCTCAGGCTCGGCCCTGCCCGGCGAGCTGGCGATTGCCTGGATGGAACGCTTCGGCAACAACGTCTACAACCTCTACGGCTCGACCGAGGTCGCCTACGCGACCGTCGCCACTCCGGAGGATCTGCGTGCCGCCCCCGGCACCGCCGGCAAGCCACCGCGGGGAACCACGGTGCGGATCGTCGACGAGGCTGGGCGCGAGTTGCCGCAGGGCGATGTGGGGCGGATCTTCGTCGGCAACGAGATGTCCTTCGAGGGCTACACGGGCGGTGGCAGCAAGGAGGCGATCGACGGCCTGCTCTGCAGCGGCGACGTCGGTCATATCGACGCCGGTGGCCGTCTCTTCATCGATGGGCGCGACGACGAGATGATCGTCTCCGGCGGCGAGAACGTCTTTCCCCGCGAGGTCGAGGACCTGTTGGCCGACCACGAGGCGGTCTCCGAGACCGCGGTGATCGGAGTCGAGGACGCGGAGTTCGGCCAGCGGCTGAAGGCTTTCGTCGTCGTCAAGCCGGGGCTCGAGGTCGGCGAGGACGATCTCAAGGCCCACGTCAAGGCCAACCTCGCCGGCTACAAGACGCCGCGTGAGGTCGAGTTCCTCGACGAGCTTCCTCGCAACGCCACCGGCAAGGTTCTCAAGCGCGATCTGCACGCGCGTGAGACCAAGCAGTCGGCCTGACGAACAGCATCCAGCGCCCGCCGCAAGCCTCCCGCGCAAATTGCGGCGAAAGGCACATGGAACCCACTCGGTGGCCTCCGGCGCCCATAGTAGGTTGCCCAGGGATGAGCGATCCAGCCAGGCAGCTGCGAGCCGTCGGTGAGGCGACCGAGACCATGCACGGCGTCGCCAAACAGGCGCTGGAGTGGGTCCGCGTCAGCGAGGCGCGCGTGGCCAAGGCCGAGGCCCGGGCCGACCGGATTGGCGTCGAGCTGAAGGAGCGGGCGCTGGGAACCTTGCGCGGCGTCGCCGCCGAGGCCCGCGAGCGGATCGCCGCCGAGCGCACCGCCAGGCGCGAGGCAGAGTCAAAGATCGCCGGCGCCGAGGCTGGGCGGGACCGCGCCGAGCGTGCCTTCGAGGAGCTGCAGCAGCGCTCCCAGACTGAGAACGAAGCGATTGCCGCGCAGGCGGGCGAAGCGCGGGCTGAGGCCGAGGGCTCGATCGCCGAGGCGGCGAGGAACCTCGAGGCCGAGGTCGAGCGCAGGCTCGCCGAGGCGCGCCAGGCGGTTGACGCCGAGGCAGATCGTCGTGTCGCGGCCGCCGAGCAGCGCGCCGCCGACGCCGAGGCCGCCGCGGCCGAGTCGCACGAGACCGCGGTACGTCTGGAGACCGAGATCGAGCGGCGAGTGATGGAGGGGACCGAGGAGGTCCGCCGCGAAGCCGAGGAGAGCGTGCGCAGCCTGGTCGAGAAAGTCGAGCGGGAGGCGGAGGAGGCGGCCCGCGCCCGCGCTGAGGAGCAGCTCCGGCTCGAGTCCGATCGGATTCAGATCCAGGCCAAACGGCGCGAGGAGCGCGTCCGCGAGGCGACCGAGGACGAGATCAAGGCCAGTGCCAAGCGCGCCAAGCGCGAGGCCCAGGCGGCGGCGGCCGAGACCGCGCCGGTCTGGCTGCGCGACGAGTCGAACGTGTCGCCCGCCGGTTACCGAACCTTTTAGCCGACTGCCGATGATCTAGTCTCGGCCTCGCTATGCGCGAGGTGCGAATCAGGGACACGCTGAGCGGTGAGCCGCGGACGCTCGACCCCTCCGGTGAGGTTGGGATCTACGCCTGTGGACCGACCGTCTACAGCCGCATCCACATCGGCAACGCCCGCCCCTTCGTCGTCTTCTCGCTGTTCGCCCGCTTTCTTCGTTCCGAGGGTTACCGGACGCGCCTCGTCATCAACGTCACCGACATCAACGACAAGATCTACGTTTCCGCTGAGGCGGCGGGGGAGCCCTCGGCGGAGTTCGCGGCGCGGATGACCGGCGCCTACGTCGAGGACACCGATCGGCTCGGGCTCGGCAGGCCCGATGCCGAGCCGTTGGCGAGCGAGACGATCGCCGGCATCGTCACGCTGATCGCCGACCTGGTCGAGTCCGGGCATGCCTATGAGTCCGGTGGCGACGTCTACTTCCGGGTCCGCAGCTTCGACGACTACGGCAAGCTCTCCAACCGCCGCCCGGATGAGATGGACCAGGGTGAGGAGGCGGGCTCCGCCTCGCTCAAGGAGGACGCGCTCGACTTCGCCCTCTGGAAGGCGCACAAGCCGGGCGAGGACACCAAATGGGACTCTCCCTGGGGCCCGGGGCGACCCGGCTGGCATATCGAGTGCTCGGCGATGGCGGAGGTCGAGCTGGGGGCCTCCTTCGCGGTCCACGGCGGCGGCTCCGACCTCGTCTTCCCGCACCACGAGAACGAGATCGCGCAGTCCGAGGCCGCCGGGCGCCCGTTCGCGCAGATCTGGATGCACAACGGGATGATCGAGACCGGGACCGAGAAGATGTCCAAATCCGACGGCAACATCTTTCAGCTCTCGGAGGGGCTTGACAGGTATGGGCGCGAGGCGGTCGTGGCGTACCTGATCTCGGGGCATTACCGGCAGCCGTTGGCGTTCGGGGAGCAGCAGATGGAACAAGCTGTCGCCCAGGTTGGGCGGTTGAGGAACTTCTTCAGAGAGCACGCGGCTGGCGCCTCGGGCGGCGGGGGAGAGTCCGGGGAGGACTCGTCGTCGCAACAGCGGGGAGGCTCCGTCGAGCCCTCCCCGGACTCTCCGTCCGACGTCCGGGTCGCGGCCTTCCGAGATGCGCTGGCCGATGACTTCAATACGCCCAGGGCAATGGCTGAGGTCTTTGAGCTGGTCGGCGAGGCGAATCGCGGTGAGGTTCCCGTGCTCGATGCAGTTCCGGCTCTCTCGGAGATGCTCGAGCTCGTCGGCCTCAGCTCCCTTACCCCGCCGGATCAGGGAGCTGAGGCCGACGGGCGGGCGATGGAGCTGATGCAGGAACGGGAGCAG
>DASSFS010000054.1:0-3772 GCA_035694165.1 Solirubrobacterales bacterium
GCGCCCTCAGCGAAGGAGCGCCGCTTCTGCGTCGATGCGAGGCGGGGGTTGGACATAGATAGGGAGTAGCGGGCGCGAAGGCGCCAGAGGGGGACGATCTCCGCTTGAGGGGGCGGGCGTGTGAACAGGTTGAGAACGAGACGTGAAAAAGAGAAGCCGGACCCACCCCCAACGCGCTGAAAAAACGCAGGAATAAGCCCACACTTTTCAGGATTAGGGCGACTTCACCCGAAAAGAAACAAGATCCAAACACCATCGTGGAAGGGCCGACCTAGCCTGCCCGCGATGCTCACCAGCGCGGTAATCGCCCGGCACGGAGCTACCAGCAAACGGATTGCTTCGCGGCTCGAAGCCACCGGCGTGGGGGTCATCGCCGTTGCCCGTGATGTCACTGAGTTGGGTGACCGGCTGGGAGCAGAGCGGCCAGATCTAACCGTTCACTGTTGCCCCGCCACGGCGGCCGAGGCGAAGCGTGACCTGCTTGCGCTCAAGCGGGCGCTGCCGCAGGTACCCGTGGTGGCGGTGGTGCGCGACGATGGCACCGGTGGCGTTTCACGCACTGTGCTGGAGGCCAGCGTGGAGGGTCTCGTCCACAGCGCTCGGGTGGCCGATGCGCTGGCCCCAACGGTTCGTGCCGTCGCCGCCGGTCAGATCGTCCTGCCCCAGTCCGAGTACCGCCGGGCGGTACCGGTCGTCCTCTCCCACCGTGAGCGACAGGTGCTGCGGCTCGCGGTCGAGGGCCTCACCAACGACGCGATCGCAAAGACTCTCTATCTCTCCTGCAGCACCGTCAAAAGCCACCTGACCTCCGCCTTCGCGAAGCTCTCGGTGCGCTCGCGCAGCGAGGCGGCTGTGGTCCTCCTCAACCCGGATGAGCCCGCCAGCCGCCTCGGCTTCAACGACGTCGCCGGCGACGTCGAGCCACCGCCGCTGGCGGTGGCATCGCGATGAGCACGGCGGAGATCAAGCCGGCGACGCCGGTCCCGTTCATGAGCCTCGAGCGCCACCACCAGCCGCTCGCCGGCGAGCTGAGGAGTGCCATCGATGGGGTTCTCGACGACGGCGGCTTCGTCCTCGGGCCCGAGGTCACACGGTTCGAGGAGGAGTTCGCCGCCTACTGTGGAGTCGAGCACTGCATCGGCGCCGGCTCTGGCACGGCGGCCCTCACCCTGGCGCTGATGGCGGCCGGGGTCGGGCCTGGCGACGAGGTAATCGTCCCGGCCCATACCTTTATTGCCAGCGCCCTTGCTGTCGTCCACGCCGGAGCGAAGCCGGTCTTCTGCGACGTCGAGGCGGGGACCGGGCTGATCGATGTCAACTCGGCCGCCGCGGCGATTGGCCCCGCCACCGCAGCGATCGTCGCGGTCCATCTCTACGGCCAGGTTTGCGACATGGACGCCCTCGACTCGCTCGCGGCTCGTCACGGCCTGCTGGTCGTCGAGGACGCGGCCCAGGCTCATGGAGCGCGCTGGCGGGAGGCCCGCGCCGGCTCGCTCGGCACGGTCGCGGCGTTCAGCTTCTACCCGAGCAAGAACCTCGGAGCGCTGGGCGACGGCGGCGCGATCTGCACCGACGACGAGGAGATCGCAGCCCGGGCACGTCGCCTAGGGAACCTTGGCCAGGCGCGCAAGGGGGTCCACCTTGAAGCCGGGATGAACGAGCGGCTCGATGGCATCCAGGCCGCGGTGCTGCGGGTGAAGCTGGGCCGGCTGGACGGCTGGAACGCCGAGCGGCGGATTCTGGCGGCGACCTACCGGCGGGCCCTCGAGGACGTCTGCGATCTGCTCGCCGAGGATCCCCGCGGCGAGTGCGTGTACCACCTGTTTCCGGTCCGAATCGACAACCGCGACGCGGTGCGGGAGGTACTAGCCGAGCGCGGGATCGGGTCCGGAGTCCACTACTGGCCAGCACTGCACCGCCAACCCCCGTTCACGGAATTGCTGGCGCGGCGTGACTTCTCCCTGATCAACGCGGCGCGCTGGAGCGAGCAGGAGCTCTCGCTGCCGCTCTTCCCCGAGCTTTCTGAGTCAGAGGTGCTGAATGTGGCCGAGTCCCTCCACTACGCAATCGAGGTGACGAAGTGAGCAACGAGAACGGAACGCGATCGCCGCTTAGGTTCGGGCTGATCGGCCTGGGCTATTGGGGGCCGAACCTGCTGCGGGTGATCGCGGACATGCAGGACACCGAGGTGAAATGGATCTGCGATCTGGACGACCAGCGCCTCGAGCGTTTCGGTCGGCGCTACCCGAGCAGCACTCAGACCACCGACGTGAACATGTTGCTGGAGGACCCAGAACTCGATGCGATCGTGATCGCGACGCCGGTCTTCACACACTTCGACCTCGCCTCGAAGGCGCTGCGGGCGGGCAAGCACACTTTCGTTGAGAAGCCGCTGGCGTCTTCCTCCGCCGAGGCCAACCAGCTGCTGCGACTGGCGGAGATCGAGGCGAAGACCTTGATGTGCGGTCACACCTTCATCTACAGCCCGCCGGTGCGCGCGGTGAAAACGCTGCTCGACGCCGGTGAGTTGGGGGAGATCTTCTTCGTCTCCTCGAGCCGGGTCAACCTCGGCCTGCACCAGCCGGATGTCAGCGTGATCTGGGACCTCGGGCCGCACGACTTCTCGATCCTGCTCCACTGGCTGGGGGAAACGCCGCGGCGGGTGCGCGCGGTCGGGCGCGACTCGATCGTGCCGGGGATCCCCGACGTCGCCTTCATCACCCTCAACTACGACAGCGGCATCGTCGCCAACGTCGAGCTGAGCTGGCTGGCGCCCAGCAAGCTGCGCCGCACGGTCGTCGTCGGCAGCCAGAAGATGGTCGTCTACGACGACGGCGCGCCGGAGCCGGTGCGGGTCTTCGACCACGGCGTCGTCTACAAGGACCCGGAGACCTTCGGCGAGCACCAGCTCTCCTATCGCACCGGCGACATCCTCTCGCCGAAGATCGATTCCTGTGAGCCACTGCTGGAGGAGCTGAGCGACTTCGCCGCGGCGATCCGCAGTGGCGGCGAACCGCTCGCCGGCGCGGCGATGGCGCGCGATGTCGTCAACCTGGTCGAGGCCGCGGACCGCTCACTGCAGGAGGGTGGGGCGGAGATCGAGATCGAGAGCGGTGCCAGCGAGGAGATCTTCCTGCGCTCGCGCCGTCACCAGCTGGCGGTCGGGTAGCGCCTTGGCGTTAGAGCTGGACGTCGAGTCTCAGCCTGGCGCTGCGCTCGGCCGGGACCGGCTCGGCCGCCGCCGGGGCCTGCGGGCGATCGAGGGCGGCCTGCAGCAGCGGGTCGTGGCCCGCCGCCACAGCCGCCGCGACTCGGAGGTGCGCCGGCTGCTGCTGGCGGCGGACCTGATCGCGGTCTGCCTCGGGCTGCTCGTGGGAACCCTGCTCGTCTCCTACAACCCGGGCGAGCTGATGTGGGGGGCCCTGACGCTGCCGCTGTGGGTCGTGATCTTCAAGGCCTACGGGCTCTATGACCGCGACATCAAGCGGATCAGCCATGGGACCATCGACGACCTGCCGTGGATCTTCCACGCGATGCTGCTGGGGACGCTGCTGCTGCTCGGCTTCTACCGCCTCACCCCAATCGGCAGCATCGAACTGATGGACCTCGCGACCTTCGCGATCGTCGCCACCCTCGCGATGGCGCTCCTGCGCGTCTTCGCGCGGCGCCTGGGCGCCTCGCTGCTGGGGCCTGAACGCGTGCTCCTGATCGGCGACGGCCAGCAGGTCGAGACCCTGGCGCGAAAGCTTGGTTCGCATCCCGAGTACGGGGT
>DASSFS010000055.1:0-39826 GCA_035694165.1 Solirubrobacterales bacterium
CTGCCGTAGCCGGCCGTCATCCCGTAGTCGAAGTGGTAGGTGGTGGCCGCGCCCATCGGGTTGATCGACGCGGACGGATGCGCCTTGGTGTATTCGACGTTCCCGGCGCCCTGGGTCGTGACGACGGGAGGGGCCTTGGTCTGGACGACCTGGTCGGGGCCATAGGTCGCCCCCATCGAGCTGAAGGCGACGACGCGGTAGTGGTAGGTCGCGCCGGGGCTGAGGCCGGAGAGAGTGACGCTGTGACCAGCCCCACCCGGCTGGAAGCCCGCGTACTCATTTGGCGATTGATTGCCATATCCCGAGGTCGGGCCCCAATCGAGGCGATAGTAGGAGTGGTATCCGCGCGGGTCCACGGCGACGTCGATCGTGGCCTGACTATTGCTGAGTGCGCTGACGCCGCTGGTGCTCGCGAAAGGCGGTAGAACCGCATTCGGGAAGAGGGTCAGGAAGGCGGGCCGGATCGTCTCATTCGCGCCGAGTAGACCCGAGTCAAAACCCGGGCACGGTGCCTGAGTGCCGTTGGTCGCCGAGAGGAAGTAGTAGTAGGTCCTGTGGACACGGCCACCGACGTAGTTGATCAGGCTGAGGAGACGGCCGGCATCTACGTTCTGAGAGGCTTCGGCGGCGGGGAAATTGGGTGCGACCAAGCCAGACCCCGCCTTGCAGACCATCGCCCCGACCTCGGTGAACCAGATGGGCTTGTTTTCGGTCCTGGGGAGGAAGGTCGCGTTGAGGGCATTCCAATTACCCGATGCAACGGCCCCGTAGGGGTGAATCGCCCAGACACTTGGGGAGACTCCGTAAGAGGCGAGTTTGGCCTTGTATTGGTCTATGTATTCGGCGAAGTTGCCAACATCGTTGCTGTCCAAGAAATCCCCGGCGGCCACCGTGCAGTTTGGCCCATATTTGGGGAGGTGACACTGACGGTCGAGCTCGAACCAGTAGGCCGCCGCCAGGGACGGGAGGTCGGCCGGATTGGAATTCGGTGCACTAGAGGGGTGATGGTTGGGCTCGTTCCAAGCCGTGTATTCGCTAATTCCCGGAAACTCTTCGCGAAATTTGATGATCGCGTTCCGATAGTCGGTGACTCCGGGCGGGGTCGCACCATTGTGGTTGAACGAGATCAGGACACTCAGGCCGTGCGCCTGCGCGGTGTTGACCCAAGCATGAAGGGTCGCCAGATCGCCTGGGTTATAGGCGACATTCCAGGCGACTATATGCCGGACCTGTTTGACGCCGGTGTTGTTGAAGGCGGTCCAGGTCGGCGCTGACCACGTACCGACGTTCTCATCAGCGAAGCCGGTGATCTGGGTGGCCCGGGCTTGGGAGGCGCCAAGAGACAGGGTGATGAGCAAAGCGACCAGAGAAACCAGCATCGGGCGAGCATGGCGAAGCATGGACGAGACTCCTTCGGTTGGACCGGCGTCGCCGGGCAGCGACTCGTCCTAACGTAAGGTGCGCCATCCAGGCGCGGCAACTATTACTCCCAGGGTTGAACGTAACCCGTTTGGATTCGAGTGGCGGCTCTAGTGCGCGCCGCCCGCAACGGGTTCCTCGACGGCTTCACGAACATCTACCAGGCACGCTGCGAGCGAGCCTAGGCCCTCCTAGTCAGACGGGGAAGTCGTCCTCCACCGAGGGCAGCGCCCAATCGGCATCGGCCTCGCGCAGCTGCTCGACCGTGTAGTTGCCGGTCGCGACGCCGACCACGCGGATGCCGGCGCCGTGGCCGGCTTTGACGTCACGGGGCGTGTCGCCGACGGCGATCGTCGCCTCCGGGTCG
Organism: Solirubrobacterales bacterium; assembly: GCA_035694165.1. Lineage (GTDB taxonomy): Bacteria > Actinomycetota > Thermoleophilia > Solirubrobacterales > 70-9 > VAYN01. The sequence goes on from DASSFS010000055.1 coordinate 1,787, forward strand.
AGCGGGGCAGCGGAGACGACCGCGCCGCGCTCCAGCGCTTTCTTCGTCAGCTCGGTGCGGTCGCGGGAGTCGGAGCCGTAGCCGCCGAAGGCGAAGAAGCGGTTGAGATCGCCGCGGGCGAGCTTGATCTGCGCGGCCGACTCGATGTTGCCGGTGACGATGCCGAGCAGGGTGCCTGTGCCGGCCAGCCGCGGCAGGAGCGCCTCGATCCCCGGCATCACCCGGTACCCGCTCGACTCCTTGACGGCGTCGTCGAGGTGGCCGAGGTAGGCGGTGATCGCTTCGGCCCGCTCGGCCTCGCTGCCGTCGCGGCCGATCACCTCGCGAAAGACGATCTCGGCGATTTCGGGGTCGGTCATCCCCGCCTTGGTGTGTTCGTCGATGTTGGCGTCGACCTCGTGCAGTTCGCGGAAGGCGCGCTGCCAGGCGACCTGGCCGGCGCCGCCGGTGACCAGGAGGGTGCCGTCGATGTCGAAGAGGACCGTTTTGATCACGGGCCGCAGGCTATCGACGCGCCGCGCCTCAGTCGCCGGAGGCGACCGACCTGCCGCGCAGCACCTTCGCCTTGCGGCAGGGCGCCGTCAGGCAGTGGGCGCGGCGCGCGGACAGCGATGCGTTGCGGCCGAAGCGGCGGTGCTTGGCGCGGGCGGAGCGTGGGGGCGCCGACGATGCAGCCGTGCCGGGACCCGCGGCGGACGTCACGGCGGGAGTCGGCAGCGCCGGCAGGCCTTCGCCGGTGAGCATCACCATCGCCCCACCTTCGTCGTCCCCGAACAGCGCCAGCCGAGCGCTCTTGGGTCCGGTGGTGAGGGGAGCGAAACGGACGTAGACGGTGCAGGTGGTGTCCGGGTCGAGCGGCGCCGCGGTGCAGTCCTCGTCGACGAGCTGGAAGCTGCCGACGCTGCCGCCGGCGATCACGGCGATGAAGAAGGAGGACGTGAGGTTGCCGGAGTTGCCGAGTGAGACCTCCTGCACGGGGCCGACGGAGCCAACCGGCACCGCGCCGAACTCCGTCGGATTGTTGGCCGCTTCGATGATCGGCCGGCCGCCAAAGCCGCTGAGAGCGGCGTCGAAGGTTGCGCCGTTGACGTAGGCCTGCAGCTCGGCCTCGTAGGAGACGGTGTCCCAGGGGTTGAAGCCGACCTGGACCGTGCAGCTCTCCCCGGACTGCAGCCAGCGCCCGTTCCAGCAGTCACCGCCGGTCCAGAAGTTGTTCGAGTTGGGGCCACTGATCCCGATCGAGTTGAGCTGGGTCGCCGCTTCGCCGACGTTGGTGAGCTGCACGCTGCCAGAGCCTTCGGCGCGGTTGACGCGCTGGATCCCGAAGTCGAGGCTGCCCGGGGTGAAGGCGAGCTGGGGAGGAACGGCCTCGCCCTGGAGTTGCGCGGTCTGTTCCGGCGCCTCCTTCAGCTTGAGGGCGAGCGTGGCGGTCTTCGCGCCGGCGCTGCCCGGGGCGAAGGCGACCCAGAAGGAGCAGTGCTGGTCCGGATCGAGCCAGCCGCAGCCGCCGCCGGTCATCAGCTTGAAGTCGCCGGAGTCCGCCCCCTCGACGACGACCTGGTCGATCGCCACCACGCCGCTGCTGACATTGTGGACGTCGACCATCTGACCCTGCGATTCGGTCCCGGCGGTGGTCTTGGCGAAGCCCACCGGTGCCGGCGAGAAAGCCAGGAGCGCCTCCTCCTCAGCGAGTCCCGTCGCCGGGAAGAGGAGCGCGGCGACGAAGGCGATGAACAGGGCGAGGGAGGTGGCGGCGGCCCTCGGGCCCCGCGAGGCGAGTTTGGTCATGCCGCCCCATCGGAAATTCGTCGAGGCGATCTTGAAGTTGGATGGGAAAGTTCATCCAGTCCCCACTTTTGGGGGCGGGGCGGCCCTTTATTCAGTGCTCGTGTTCGAGCAGGTCACGCTGGCTGAGCGCGTAGAGCAGCGCCAGCGAGGGCAGGACGAACACTGCGGCGGCAGCGAACACGACGAAGACCATGATTAGCGTTGAGTCCGGCGCCGCCGCCTCGTCGATCCGCATCGAGGTCGGCAACAGGTAGGGCCACTGCGCCACCCCCCAGCCCCAGATCACCGAGACCACCGCCCCCGCCGCCAGCGGCCGCAAGAACCGCCCGCCGATGGGCCGATAAGTTGACCCTGAGTCAACTTTTCGGCCCATCGGCCGCAGGAGGAGGGCGAGCAGGCCGAGGCCGCAGGCAGCGGAGGCGATCACCAGGGGGAGGCCTTGGTCGACGAGGCGGTCGAAGACGTAGCGCGCTTCGGCGTGCAGCTCGACCAGGCCAACCGCCGCCCCGATCCCGGCCACCGCGGCGGCGGCCAGCGACCGGCGCACGAAGTAGCGCTCGAGGTCCGGATCACCGGCGCGGCGGGCGTCGCCGACCAAGAAGACCGCCGCCAGGTAGGCGCTGGTGGCGACGAACAGCACCCCGGTCAGCAGCGGCAGCGGTTGCAACCAGGTCGAGAAGGCGTCGCCGTTGCCGTCGGCCGGCACTTCGCCGGAGGCGACGGCGCCGACCACTACGCCCATGAAGAACGGGGTCAGGACAGAGGAGAGGGCAAAGGTCGCCCCCGCCGCGCGCCGCGCCTGCAGCCCCTCGATCTGCTTGCGGAAGGCGAAGCCGGCGCCGCGCAGGACGATCCCCACCGCGGCCAGGGCGATCGGCACGTAGAGGGTCGAGAAGATCGCGCTGAAGGCGGCGGAGAAGGCCGTCCAGAGGACGACGAGGACGAATATCAGCCAGACGTGGTTGGCCTCCCAAACAGGGGTCAGCGAGCTTTGGATCAGGTCGCGCGGCCGCTCCCCCTTCTCGGCGTCGCCGGCGATCAGGTCCCAGAGGCCGCCGCCGAAATCGGCGCCGCCGAAGAGCGCGTAGAAGGTCACTCCGACCCAGAGGATCGCCGCCGCGGCGTCCGCCTTACTCATTTCACGGCCTCCTCGGGTGGCGCGTAGGGAGTGCCCTCCGGCTCCGCCCCACCCTCGCGCCAGCGCCGCGACATCCCCCGCAAGACCAGGACCGCGGTGGTCCCCAGGGCCGCGTAGAGCAGCAGCACGCCGGCGAAGCTGAACCAGATCCCGTCGGCCTGGGTCACTGCTTCGGAGGTGCGCATGTAGCCCTGGACGATCCATGGCTGGCGGCCGACCTCGGTGACGATCCAGCCGCACCACAAGGCCAAAACCGCCCCCGCGCCGGAGATCGAGACCACGCGCAGGAACCAGCGCGTCTGCGGGATGTCGCGTCGTTTCCACCAGACGATCGCCAGCCAGACCGCCAGCAGCATCAGCCCGGTGCCGACCCCGACCATCGTGTCGAAAGCGAGGTGGAGCAGCGTGTTCGCCGGCGGCCGCTCGTCGACCGGGATGTCCTCGAGGCCGATGACTACGGTGTCGGCGCTGAATCCGACCAGGTAGGAGTCGAGGTCGGGGATGCCGATCCCCCACTTGACGCCGTCCTCGGTGCAGATGCCGCCAACCCACTCGGTCTGGTTCGGCCCGGTCTCCTGGATGCACTCCATGCCGGCGAACTTGGCCGGCTGGTGGTCGGCGATTCCGCGCGCCGCAGTGTCGCCGACGAAGAGCTGGATCGGGGTCGCGATACACCCGATCGTCAGCGGGATCAGCAGTCCCAGCCGATGCAGCCGGTCGCGCCGCCCTTTCAGCATCCCGACCGCGTAGATCGAGGCGACGAGGAAGCCGACAACCATGTAGGCGGCGAGGATCATGTGCGGCACCTCGTAGCCGGTCGCCGGGTTGAACAGAACCTCGAGCGGGTCGATATCGACGACCTTCCCGGCGGCGTTGAGGGTGAAGCCCTGTGGCTGGTTCATCCAGGAGTTGGCGGCGACGACGGAGAAGGCGCCGCCGATCCCCGTGATCACCATCGGCACCCCGGACCAGAAGTGGGCCCAGCCGCCGAGCCGCTTCCAGCCGTAGATGTAGATCGCCAGGAAGATCGCCTCGATGAAGAAGAAGATCCCCTCGATCGCGAAGGCGATCCCGAAGACCGACCCAAAGCGGTCGACGAACTCGGGCCAGAGCAGGCCGAACTCGAAGCTGAGCACGGTCCCGGTGACGGCGCCGACCGCGAAGGTGACCGCCATCGCCTTCGACCAGCGCCGCGCCAGCTCCATCGCATCGTTGTCGCCCCGTTTGAGCCCTAGGTAGTTGGCGACCAGGATCGTCGCCGGCAGGGCGACGCCGAAGCAGGAGAGGACGATGTGGAAGCCGAGCGTGAACGCCATCTGCTCGCGCGCGGCGAGCAGATTCGACTCCGACGCGGCCAAGGTGAGCGCGTCGAGGAGGAACATGGGACCGGACCCTATTCCTCGTCGCGGGCGGCTCGGTAGCGGCGGATCAGCGCGTTGGTGGAACTGTCGTGATGCAGCTCCGGCTCCTCGCTGGCCTCGAGCTCGGGGATGATCGCCACCGCCAGGACCTTGCCCAGCTCGACCCCCCACTGGTCGAAGGAGTCGATGCCCCAAATCGCCCCTTGAGTGAAGACGCTGTGCTCGTAGAGGGCGACCAGCTTGCCCAGCGTTTCCGGGTTCAGGCGCTCGGCGAGGATCGTGTTCGAGGGCCGGTTGCCCTCCATCACCCGGTGCGGCACGACCTCCTCCGCCGTCCCCTCAGCGCGCACCTGCTCCGGCGTTTTGCCGAAGGCCAGCGCCTCGCCCTGAGCGAAGACGTTGGACATCAGCAGGTCGTGGTGGTCGCCGAGCGGGTTGCTGGAGTGGGCGAAGCCGATGAAGTCGCAGGGAATCAGCCGCGTTCCCTGGTGAATCAGCTGGTAGAAGGAGTGCTGGCCGTTAGTGCCCGGCTCACCCCAGTAGATCGCCCCGGTGTCGTAATCGACCCGGGTGCCGTCCAGGGTGACGTGCTTGCCGTTCGACTCCATCGTCAGCTGCTGCAGGTAGGCCGGGAAGCGATGCAGGTACTGGTCGTAGGGGAAGACGCCGCTGGTCTGGGCGCCGAAGAAGTCGCCGTACCAGACCGCCAAAAGTCCCATTAGCAGCGGCAGGTTCGCCCCCGGATCGGCCTCTTGGAAGTGCTCGTCCATGGCGTGGAAGCCGGCCAGCATCTCGGCGAAGTGAGCCGGGCCGACTGCCAGCATCGTCGAGAGTCCAATCGCCGAGTCCATCGAGTAGCGGCCGCCGACCCACTCCCAGAAGCCGAACATGTTCTCGGTGTCGATCCCGAACTCCGACACCCCCGCGGCGTTGGTGGAGACGGCGACGAAGTGCTTGGCGACCGCCGCCTCGTCCCCGCCGAGCCCGGCCAGCGCCCACTCGCGCGCGGTGCGTGCGTTGGTCATCGTCCCCAGCGTCGTGAAGGTCTTCGAGGAGACGATGAAGAGCGTCTCCTCCGGGTCGAGGTCGCGGGTCGACTCGACGAAGTCGGTGGCGTCGACGTTGGAGACGAAGCGGAAGGTCATCTCGCGGCGCGAGTAGTGCTTCAGCGCCTCATAGGCCATCACCGGGCCGAGGTCGGAGCCGCCGATGCCGATGCTGATCACGTTGCGGATCGGCTTGCCGGTGTGGCCGCGCCACTCGCCGGAGCGGACCCGCTCGCTGAAGTCGCCCATCCGGTCCAGCGTCTCGTGCACCTCCTTGACGACGTCGACCCCGTCGACCACGAGCGAGCGGTTGCGCGGCATCCGCAGCGCCACGTGCAGCACCGCCCGATCCTCGGAGACGTTGATGTGCTCCCCCGCGAACATCGCTTCCCGCCGCTCCTCCACCCCCCGCTGCCGCGCCAGCTCGGCGAGCAGGATCATCGTCTCGTCGGTGATCCGGTTCTTCGAGAAGTCGAGGTAGAGGCCGGCGCCCTCGGCGACCAGGCGCTGGCCGCGCTCGGGGTCGGCCGCGAACAGGTCGCGCAGGTGCGCGCCGCGAATCTGCTCGTAGTGGGTCTGCAGCTCTGCCCAGGCGGGCAGCTCCCGCAGCGGCGCCGGGTCGGTCACCCGGTCGCAACCCCACGCTGCGCGGAAATCGACTTGAGCAGGTCTTCCCAGGACTTGTTGAAGCTCTGTTTGCCCTCTTCCTGCAGCTGGATGGCGAGGGCGTCGACGTCGATCCCGTTCCCGTAGTAGATCGCCAACTTGCCTTTGGAGTGGCCGCCGTCGGCGGGCATCAGGTCGCCGATCTCGCCGTGGTCGGCGAAGGCGTGCAGGGTCGGCTCCGGCATCGTGTTGACCGTGAACGGCGAGGCGAGTGCCTTGATGTAGAGCGTGTCGGAGGCGTTCGGATCCTTGGTGCCGGTGCTGGCCCAGAGCAGCCGCTGCGGCCGCGCGCCCTCGTTCATCAGCCGTTGCATCCGCGGCGAGTCGAGCAGCTCGCGGTAGACGTTGTAGATCAGGCCGGCCACCGAGATCCCGAGGTTGTTCTTCAGGTCCTTGTGCACTTTGTCGGCCACGGCAACGTCCCAGCGACTGATGAACACCGAGGCGACCGAGGCGACGTCGGGGTTGAGGCCGTCCTCGATCCGCCGCTCGATCCCGCGCATGTAGGCCTCGGCCGAGGCCAGGTACTGCTTGTGGTCGAACAGCAGGGTGACGTTGATCGGGATCCCGGCGTAGATCGATTCCTCGATCGCCTTCACGCCGGCCGGGGTGCCCGGGATCTTGATGAAGAGGTTGTCGCGTTCGGCCCGCGCGTGCAGGGCCGCGGCCTGTGCGGTCGTCTCGCCGCCGTTGTCGGCGAGCAGCGGCGAGACCTCCAGCGAGCAGAAGCCGTCGACGCCATCGGTGCGCTCGTGCACGCCGGCGAAGAGGTCGCAGGCGTCGCGCAGGTCAGCCAGGGCGAGCTCGAAGAAGACGCGCTCGTCAGAGTTGGCGCCGACGCCCTCGCCGGCCTCGGCGGCATCGCTGACCTCGGCGACCTGCTGATCGTAGGCGTCGCCGCTGGAGATCGCCTTGTCGAAGATCGTCGGGTTCGAGGTCAGGCCGGTGACCGAGAGCTCGTCGATGTAGCTCTTCAGCGTGCCGTCGCCGAGGATCGTGCGGGTGATGTTGTCGAGCCAGAGGCTCTGCCCCAGCTCGTGCAGTCGTGCCGTTGGTTTCATCAGCGACCCCCTTAGGTCGAAGTTTTGACGGCCGCGTGCTCCGCGACCTCGCGCACTACGTCGGCGACCTTCTCCGAGGTGAAGCCGAACTCGGCCTCGACGTCCTTGTGGGGCGCCGACTGGCCGAAGGTGGTCATGCCGACGATCGTGCCGGAGTCACCAACGTAGCGCTCCCAACCCTGCGGCGAGGCCTCCTCGATCGCGACCCTGGTCGTGACCGAAGGCGGCAGCACCTGCTCGCGGTAGGAGGCATCCTGGCGGTCGAAGATCTCCCAGCAGGGGAGGCTGACGACGCGGGTGCGGAGCCCCTCGGCGCTGAGGATCTCGTGGGCGCCGATGGCGAACTGGACCTCGCTGCCGGTGGCGATCAGGATCAGCTCGGGATCGCCGTCCTCGGGGTCGGCGAGCACGTAGCCGCCGCGACGGGCGCCCTCGGCGGAGGCGTAGCGGGAGCGGTCGAAGACGGGCACGTTCTGGCGGGTGAGGGCGAGCGCGACCGGGTTGTGGGTCCGATCGATCGCCAGCCGCCAGGCCTCGGCGACCTCGTTGGCGTCGGCGGGCCGGATCACGTCGAGGTGCGGCATCGCCCGCAGCGAAGAAAGCTGCTCGATCGGCTGGTGGGTCGGCCCGTCCTCGCCGAGGCTGATCGAGTCGTGGGTGAAGAGGTGGATCACCGGCAGCTCCATCAGCGCCGAGAGCCTGATCCCGGGGCGGCCGTAGTCGGAGAAGGTCAGGTAGGTTGACCAGAGCGGCCGCAGCTTGCAGAGCGACATCCCGTTGCAGGCGGTGGCGGCGGCGTGTTCGCGGATCCCGAAATGGATCTGGCGACCGCCGTAGCTGCCGGGCTCGAAGTTGGTGACTTCGTCGAAGTTGAGCCGGACCGAGGTCGAGTCGGTGAGGTCGGCGGAACCGGCGAGCAGCCACGGCACCTTTTCGGCGATCGCGTTCTCGACCCTGTTGGAGGCCTTGCGGGTGGCCAGGCCCTTCTCTTCGTCGGCTTCGAAGCTGGGGATCGCGGCGTCCCAGTCATCGGGCAGGCGGCGGCGCTGCATCATCTCGATCTCGGCCGCGTGCTCGGAGCCGGCGAGCTTCTGCCGCCAGGCGGCGCTTTCCTCGGCGCCGCGCTTTCCGATCACCTCGGCGAAGCGCTCCATGACTCCGTCGGGGACGAGGAACTGCGCGTCCTCGGGCCAGCCGTAGGCGCGCTTGGTCAGCTTCACCTCGTCCTCGCCGAGCGGTTCGCCGTGGGCGGACTCGGTGTCCTGCTTGTTCGGCGAGCCCCAGCCGATGTGGCTGTCGACGACGATCAGGGTCGGGCGGCCGACCTCGGCCTTGAACGCGTCAAAGGCCCGTGCGAGCAGGCCGCGGTCGTTGGCGTCGCCGACCCGCAGCACGTTCCAGCCATAGCCCTCGAAGCGGCTCAGCACGTCGTCGCCATAGGCAAGGCTGGTGGCGCCGTCGATCGTGATGTGGTTGTTGTCGTAGAGCCAGCAGAGGTTGTCGAGCTTGAGGTGGCCGGCGAGCGAAGCGGATTCGCTGGAGACGCCCTCCATCAAGCAGCCGTCACCGGCGAGCGCGTAGATGTTGAAGTCGAAGAGGTCGTGGCCGAAACGCTCGCCCTGCCACTTTGAAGCCATCGCCATCCCGACCGAGGTCGCGATGCCCTGGCCGAGCGGTCCGGTCGTCGTCTCCACCCCGGAGGTCCAGCGGTACTCGGGATGCCCTGGCGTGCGCGAGTGCAGCTGGCGGAATTCTTCGATCTCGTGCAGGCTGACCGCCGGCTCGTCGAGCACGTTGTACTCGTCGTCAACGCGGCGCACGTTGGCCAGGTGGAGGACCGAGTAGAGCAGCATCGAGGCGTGTCCGGCCGAGAGCACGAAGCGGTCGCGGTTGGGCCAGACCGGGTCGGCGGGGTCGTAGCGAAGGTGGTTCTGCCAGAGCTCGTAGGCGACCGGCGCCAGCGACATCGGCGTCCCCGGGTGCCCCGAGTTGGCCTTCTCGACGGCGTCGATCGAGAGCGTGCGAATGGTGTTGATGGCGAGCTGGTCGATGTCCTGATTCATGCGCGGTGTCCGATCCTAACTACTAGCGGCCCGCGGGCTCAGGGTTCGATCCGGGTTACCGCGCCTTCGCCGTTGTCGGCGACCCAGACGGCGGTCTTACCGACGGCGACAGCGCCGGGTTCGGAGCCGACGGGAATCGGACTGCCGTCCCGCCCGCCGCTCTCGAGGTCGATGCGGGTGACCGCGTCCTCGGTGGCGCTGGCGACCCAGACCGCGTCGGTGCCGGCGTCGATGCCGCCGGGGCGACCCCCCACTTCGATCGGGTCGCCGAGCACGTCGTGGATCGCCGGGTCAACCTTGGAGACCGTGTCGGAGCGGCTGTTGGCAACCCAGACGAGACCGTGGGCAACGGTCACCCCGGCCGGTCCGCGGCCGACCGGGATCGGCTCGCCGGGGATCGTCGTGCTGAGATCGATCCGGCGCACGTTCCCGGTTGAGGCGCTGCTGACCCAGAGCCCGCCGGCGCCGACACCCAGCCGCAGCGGCGCCGCGTGCGGGGCGAGGCCGCGCCTGTAGATCCGGCCGCCTTCGGCGTTGACGGCGGTGATGCCGGCCCCCTTCTCGTCCGCAACCCAAACCCGGCCGCCACCGAGGGCGATCGGCCCGGGCGCGCCGCCGAGCTCGATCGTCTCGAGGATGCGACCGCTGCCGAGGTCAAGCCGCAGCAGCTCGCCGCGGCGCGGGTTGGTGACCCAGAGCCAGCGGCCGCCCACCGCCACCCCCGAGACCCCGGCCCCGAGCTGGACTGGCCTGCCGACCTTGGCACCGCTTTCGGGGTCGAGCCGGGTCAGGGTGCCGTCGCGTTCGCTGGTCACCCAGATCGCGTCGGCCCCGGCCGCGACCCGCAGCGGTGGCTGGCCCACGGCGATCGGCTCTGAGACCTCAACGCCGTCGCCACCCAGCAGGGTCAAGAGCAGTACGACCAGGCCAGCGACGAGCGCCACCGCGGCGCCGGCCCATTGCAACCGCTTCCCCCGCAGCGGTCCAAAGCTGGGGCCGCCGGCCCCGAGCGCCGCGGTCGGCCGCTCGGCCGACTCGGAGAGCACCGCGGTCGCGGCCATCCCGGCGCCCTCACGCTCGCGGGCGGCGGCGAGCAGCGCCCCGGCGCTCGGGTAGCGCTCGCTCGGGTCCTTGGCGACGGCCCGCTCGATCACCGCGTCCAGTCCCTCCGGCATCTCCGGCTCGGTATCCGCCTGCTTGCGGGCAAAGGGGACGATTCCGGTCAGGGCCTCGTAGAGGACGCAGCCGAGCGAGTAGATGTCTGCCTCCGGCCCGACCGCGCCGCCGCGCCACTGCTCCGGCGACATGTACTCGGCGGTCCCGACCACCGAGGCGCCGCTCTGCTGGGTGCCGCTTTCGCCCAGCGCCTTGGCGAGGCCGAAGTCGGAGAGGTAGGCGCGGTCGCCTTCGACCAGGACGTTGTGCGGCTTGACGTCGCGGTGGACGATGCCGGCGGCGTGGGCGGCGTCGAGGGCTTCGGCGACCTGGCCGAGCAGGGCGATCGCCCGCGCCGGGGTCAGCGGGCCCTCGCGGTCGATGACTTTGCGCAGGTCGCCTCCCTCGACCAGCCGCATCGCCACGATCAGCTCGCCGTCGACCTCGCGCGAGTCGAAGATCGGTACCACGGCGGGATGATCGAGACGGGCGGCGAGCCGGGACTCGCGCAGGAAACGCTCGCGGAAGCCCTCGCGATCGGATAGCTCGCGGGCGATCACCTTCAGCGCCACCGGCCGTTCCAGGCCCAGATGAGTGGCCCGATAGACGACCCCCATCCCGCCCCGCGCGATGAGTGCGTCGATGCGGTAACCCGCCAGCGTTTCCCCAAGCGCTAAGTCGCCCACCCGGCGGGTTATACCGGCCCCTACGAGGCTCATAGGTTGTCACGCTAGGACGCAAGGGACCCGGATAGCAGCGCTATCCGGGTCCCGAGGACACCGCGTGACAACCTATGAGGCCGTCAGACCGGTTGCCATGCGATCACCGGCCCGATCGCGGTGCCGTCTTTGGAGTCGACGTCGAACCCTGCCGCCAGTTCGGTCTGGCGGCGGTTGGCGACGTTGATCGAGACCAGCGACTGCCGGTCTTCGACCGCGACGAAGGCGGCGACGCGCTTCCCGTCAGAGGAGAAGACGCCGTTGGTCTCCGAGCCGTCGGGCAGCTCGCAGAGCTTGCGGGCTTTGGTCGGCCCGATCCGCTTCGCCCACAGCCCCTGGTCGCGGCGGAACAGCAGCGTGCGGCCGTCCGAGCTGACGTCTTCGACGTAGGCCGAGCCGACGCCGGCAACCTGCGCCTTCACCTTGGTGCCGTTAGAGCGCATCGTGTAGACGTCGGCGTAAGCGGCCGGCCCGGGGGTGCTCTCGCCGCGGCTGAAGACGATGCCGCCGGCGAAATAGCGAGGGGCGAACTCATCGACGCCGCCGGTCCGGGTCAGCCTCGCAAGGCCAGCCCCGCTCGGGCGGATCGAGAAGAGGTCGTCGTTGCCGCCTTCCGGCCCGGCCAAACCGCGGACGAAGACGAGTGCCTTGCCGTCGGCCGCGAGGTCGACGCCGTGGTCGTCGCCGGCGCCGCTGGTCAGGCCGCGGAGGCCACCGCCCATCGCCCGCACCTTGTAGAGATCGGCCGGGCCACCGGCGCTGGCCCGCCGCTCGAAGACGACGAAGCGACCGTCGGGCGTGACGACCGGCGCCGAGTCCAGCTCGCCGCCGCTGGTCAGCCGCCGCTGGCCGGAGCCGTCAGGACGGACCGAGTAGAGATCGCCGCCGCGGGCGTAGGCAATCGTCCTGCCGTCGGGCGAGAAGGCCGGTTCGGTGTCGGCCGGGTCTTCGGTCAATTGGTTGAGGCGCCCGTCGCGGACGGCGAAGAGCCCGCCTTTGACCACGTCGCCTGCGGTCGTCGCTTTGGAGAAGACGACAGCCCCCGTGGACGGCGCCGCCGAGGCGACGGCCGGGACCGCGAGGCTGACGAGCGCGACCAGGGAGGTGATGAGAGTGCGGTAGTGCATGGCTGTTCCTTTCGGTTAGTTCGTTGCTGCCAACCGATCCTGCGCCCCGCACCCGCACCCGCAAACGACAGCGCCGCCCCCCACCGAGCCACTTTTGGCCAGGTCCGGGTCAGCGGTCGAGGCCGAGCTCGATCACCCGCGCGGCGATCTGGCGCGGGCGGTCGCGGCCGGCCTCGCCGGCGACGCCAAGCTTGGCGGCGAGCGCGTCGAGGCGACGCTGGGCAGTGCGCTCGCTGACGTGCAGGGCCTCGGCGATCTCGGCCCGCGTGGCGGGACGCCCGGCGAAGGCTCCCTCGCTGCGGTACGGAGCGACCAGGGCCGCCGCGGTCGCCCGCTCCTCCTCGTTCAGCGCCATCGAGGGGGCGCTGCTCGGCACCGTCGCCCCAACCGGGGTCGCCGGTCCGGTCGAGACTTCGAGCCGGTGGGCGCCAACGATCAGGGTGTCGCCGTTGCGCAACCGCCGGGGCCGCTCCAGCGGCTCGCCGTTGAGGGCGGTGCCGTTGCGGCTGTCGAGATCGGTTGCCATCAATACCTCGCCGCGGCGCTCGATCTCCAGGTGGTTCCAGGACACCGCCTCGTCGTCGAGCGGCACGTCCGCCTCGGGCGAGCGGCCGACCACCGTCCGCTCCCCGCTCAGCGCCACCGACCGCGGAGCCTCACCACCACTCGAAACCCAAAGCCGTGCGTCCATCGGGGCGAGGATAAAGTGCCGCTCGTGACTGCGGCGGATATGGAGAAGCGAGTCGCGGCGGAAGCGGCGGCGGAGCTGGTCGAGGACGGGATGAGGATCGGGCTCGGGACCGGCTCTACGGTCGCCCACCTGCTGCCGGCGCTGGCGCGCCGGGGGCTGAGCGACATCCGCTGCGTCGCCACCTCGGTTGCGACCGAGGAACAAGCGCGTGAGCTGGGGATCCCGGTTGAGGACTTCGACTCCCTGCGGCGGCTCGACATCGCGATCGACGGCACCGACGAGGTCACCCCGGACGGCTGGCTGATCAAGGGCGGCGGCGGCGCCCACCTGCGCGAGAAGATCGTCGCCGCGGCGGCCGCGCGCTTCATCGTCATCGCCGACTCCAGCAAGCCGGTCGACGCCCTGCGCGGTCCGGTGCCGCTGGAGCTGTTCGGGTTCGGGGCTGCTTCGACCCTGGCCCGGCTCGGCGCCGAGGTCGAGCTGCGCGAGTGCCCCGCCAGCCCCGACGCCGGTCTGATCGCCGACTACAGCGGCGCGATCGGCGACCCGGCCGCGCTCGCCGCCCGGCTAGAGGCCGACCCGGGCGTCGCCGCCCACGGCCTCTTTCCCCCGGATATGGTCAGCGAGGTGTTGGTGGGGGCTGGAGGCACCGTCGACCGTCTGACCCTGACCTGAGCCGACAAGGAGGATCCGCATGAGCGACTTCACCGAGCTGACGATCTCTGGCCGGATCGCAACCCCCGCAGACTCCGACTGGGACCAGGCGCGCGCCGCCTGGAACCTCGCCGCCGACCAGAACCCGAGCGCGGTCGCCTTCGTCGAGAGCGCTGAGGACGTGGCCAAGACGCTTCGCTTCGCTGCCGCCCACGGGCTCAGGGTCTCCGGCCAGGGAACCGGCCACGGCGCCGTCGCGCTCGGCTCGCTCGAGGACACGATCCTGATCAAGACCGAGCGCATGCGCGGGATCGAGATCGACCCGGAGGCGCAGCGCGCCCGGGTCGAAGCCGGGGTGCTGGTCCTGGAGCTGGGCGAAGCGACCCAGGCGCACGGGCTCAGCTCGATGCCCGGCTCCGCCCCCGACGTCGGCGTCACCGGCTACACGCTCGGCGGCGGACTGAGCTGGCTGGGCCGGCGCTACGGCTTCGCCTGCAACCGCGTCAGCGCGATCGAGCTGGTCACCGCCGCCGGCGAGGCGCTCACCGTCGACGCCGAGAACGACGCCGATCTCTTCTGGGCCCTGCGCGGAGGCGGCGGCGACTACGCGATCGTCACCGCCCTGCACCTCGACCTGGTCCCGGTAGCCGAGACCTACGCCGGCGCCCTCCTCTATCCCGCCGCGCTAGGCGCCGAGGGCGTGCGCGCCTACCGCGACTGGGCGGCGTCGTTGGGCGACGACGCGACCACGGTCGTCCGCTTCCTCCGGCCGCCCGACATGCCCGACGTTCCGGAGCCGCTGCGTAACACGCCGCTGCTGACGATCGACGGCGCCTGCATCGGCGATCAGGCCGCGGGGGAGGCGACGCTCGCACCCCTGCGCGCCGCCCTCGGCGAGCCGATCATGGACACCTTCGGGCAGATCCCCTCCGCCGGGCTCTGCCGGATCCACATGGACCCCGAGCAGCCGGTGCCGGGGCTCGGAAATCACACCGTCATCCGCGAGCTGCCCGACGCGGCGGTCGACGCCTTCGCCGCGCTGGCCGACCCGGAGAGCTCGCCCTTGCTGCTGACCGAGCTGCGCCAGTTGGGAGGAGCGCTGGGGCGGGCCGACGAGAACGGGGGCGCCCTCACCCATCTCGACGCCGCCTTCGTGATGCTCGGAGTCGGCCTGCCGATGACGCCCGAGCTGGGCCAAGCGATCGAAGGCCACCTCGACCGCTTCGGCGAGGCGATGGGGCCCTGGGCCGCCGACGGCGGCTACTTCAACTTCGCCGAGCGTCCCTGCGACACCGACGCAATCCACTCCGCCGAGACCTGCACCCGCCTGGCCGAGGTGAAGCGTGTCTGGGACCCCGACGGCACGATCGTCGCCAACCACCCCGTCGCCCTCGACGCCGCCGCCTAGCCATCGGCATACCCGCCCGTTCTGTGCCCAGACCCGCCTCGGGCTGCGCATCAGCCCCTGCTCTCAACCGGTGCAGGCGGGCTGACCAGGATCGGAAATTATAGTGGTATTATTACCCACTATGGCGTTCGTCGTCCCTACGAAAAAGAGCAGCTTCGAGATACGCGAGTCCCGTAGCACCCCCGCGGGGCCGCGCAGCCGAACGCTCGCGACCTTCAAGGAGCTAACCGAGGAGACGATCGAGAAAGCGCAGCAGCGGGCGATCAAGCCTTTTAATGCCGACGTGCTTCGCGAGGCGGCTCTGCGAGCCGGTGCACCCGTTGCCCCTCTACCCGTCGACCGCACGGCGCGCGTTCTACTCGGCAAACTGGCGAAAGGGCAGCGCCTGGACCCGATGCTGAAACGGCTGCTGCTCGATGCGCTGGTCAACGAGGATCGCAGTGACCGACCGACCGACCCCTCGGCAACTGTCTCCGATGCGGCTCGCTCGGTAAGCGAATGGGTTGACGCCAGTCCTCAGGAACGAGGCGAGGCCCTGCAAGACCTTCTCTCGCTGGTCGACGCCCTACCGCTCCGGCGTCGCCCCGAGACGATCGGCTTTCCCCGGTTGGGACCGGCGCCGTCATGACGGACAGGCTCGCGACGTCACCACAGCGAGACGAGTCGGAACCCGCTCTCGCCGAAAAGGTCGTCTCGATTCACCGCCAGCTCGACGCGGCAAAGATTCCCCATGCCATTGGGGGCGCGCTTGCCCTTGCCTACTACGCCGAGCCCAGGGCGACCGTCGACGTCGACATCAACGTCTTCGTCTCAACCGATCGCTGGCCCGAGATCCGGACCGCGCTACAGGCCCTCGGCGTGGATGTGAGCGCTGATTCCGCCGCACTGGAGCGCGACGGGCAGGTTCGACTCTGGTGGGGGCGCAATGCCGTCGACCTCTTCTTCTCCTATGACGACCTCCACGAGGAGATGTCGAAGAGATCCCGCAGGGTCCCGTTCGGCGACACCACCCTGCAGATTCTGTCGCCGGAGCATCTGGCCGTCTGCAAGGCAATGTTCGACCGAGTCAAGGACTGGATCGACATCGAGCAGATCCTCGTCGCTACCGATCCGATCGACCTCGCGGAAATCGAAGCTGAGCTGACTCGCATGGTCGGCGCCTCAGATCCACGGATCGCCAAACTCGAGGAGATCAAAGTCAGGCTCTCACTCGACGGCTCTGCGGCTTAGGAACTCTCGCCTGCCGCGGCCTGGTCCGCGACCACGATCATGTCGTCGTTCTTGACTCGGCCGGCGGGGATCGATTCGTCTCCGGCGAGCAGCTTGGCGAGGGCGTCCTGCTTCTCGGGGCCGGTGACGAGCCAGAGGATCTTGCGGGCAGAGTCGATCGCCGGGTAGGTGAGGGTCATGCGGCGGTGGCCCTGGTACTCGCCGCCGGTCAGGGCGACGCGGCGGTCGGTGACGTCGCGCACCGGGTCGCCGGGGACGAGCGAGGCGGTGTGGCCGTCGGGGCCGAGGCCGAGGTGGACGAGGTCGAGGCGCTCCGGCAGCGAGGATTCGTATTCCCGCGCGGCCGCGTCGAGATCGCGCTGTGTGACCGGCATCGGCCGCAGCGCCGATTGGTGATCCATCGAGAGGCCCAGCACCATGTGGGTGAGGTTGCGGTCCTCGCTTCCCGGCGAGGCGATCCGCTCGTCGACCTGGAACAGCTCGGTCGAGCCCCAGGGCATCTGCTCCAGTTCGCCGAGGATCGCCAGCATCGCCCAGGGCGAGCGGCCGCCGCTCATCGCCATCCCAAACGGGCCCCGCGCTGCCGCCGCGGCGCTGCCGGCCTCGGCGATCAGCTCCGCCGCGCGCCGCGCTGCCGCCTTCTCGTCGGGAAGGATCTCGAGCTTCGTGGCCATGGTCGGCCCCTAGCTCGACTTCTCGTCGTGGCCACCGAACTGTTTGCGCATCGCCGAGAGCACCTTGTCGGCGAACTCGTCATTGCCACGCGAGGTGAAGCGCTCGTACAGAGCCGAGGTGAGGACCGGCGCTGGCACCCCCTCGTCGATCGCAGCGATCGAGGTCCAGCGGCCCTCGCCGGAGTCGGAGACGCGGCCCTCGAAGGCGGACAGGTCGGGTGATTCCTGCATCGAGGCAGCCGTCAAGTCGAGCAGCCAGGAGCCGATCACGCTGCCCCGTCGCCAGACCTCGGTCACCTCCGGCAGGTCGAGGTCGTACTGGTAATACTCGGGGTGATCCAGCGGCGCCGTCTCGGCGTCGGCCTCGCGCTGGACCTTCCCCGCGTTGGCGTTCTTGAGGATGTTGAGGCCCTCGGCGTACGCGGCCATCACCCCGTACTCGATCCCGTTGTGGACCATCTTCACGAAGTGCCCGGCGCCGTTGGGGCCGCAGTGCAGGTAGCCGTTCTCCGAGGGCGAGACGTCGCCGCTGCGCCCCGGCGTCCGCTCAGCCGCCTCGACCCCGGGCGCCAGCGAGGCGAAGATCGGGTCCAGCCGCTCGACCGCACGGTCGGGGCCGCCGATCATCAGGCAGTAGCCGCGGTCGAGGCCGAAGACGCCGCCGCTGGTGCCGCAATCGACGTAGTCGATCCCCTGCTCGCCAACCATCGCCGCGCGGCGGATGTCGTCGCGGTAGTAGGAGTTGCCGCCGTCGATGATCGCGTCGCCGGGCTCGAGCACGGCAGCGACCGCCTCCACCGTCTTCTCGGTGATCTCGCCAGCCGGAACCATCACCCAGACCGAGCGCGGCGCGCTCAGCTTCGCCGCCATCTCCTGCAGCGAGGAAGCTCCCTCCGCCCCATCGCCGGCCAGCGTCTCGATCGCCTCCGGGTTGACGTCGTAGGCGACGATCTTGTGGCCGTCCCGCATCAGGCGGCGCGCCATGTTCGCGCCCATGCGGCCGAGGCCGACGATTCCGAGTTCCATCACAACCTCCGCTGGTAGCGCTGCAGGGACGCTGGCAATCCTAGGCACTTTCGACCGATAGCCTGCGCAGCCGATGGCCGACATCGCCGCACCCCATACCGATGCCCCCGCCGACGTCCTCGTGATCTTCGGGATCAGCGGCGACCTGGCGAAGAAAATGACCTTCCGGGCGCTCTACCGGCTCGAGGCCGCCGGCAAGCTGGAGACGCCGATCGTCGGCGTCGCGATCGACGAGTGGGACGACGAGCAGCTGCGCCGCCACGCCCATGACTCGATTACCGCCACCGTCAACGAGCCGGACGAGAAGGTCTTCGCCCGCCTCGCTGCCAGGCTCACCTACGTCCAGGGCGACTACGCCGACGCCGCCACCTTCGAGCTCGTCGGCAAGGCGCTCGGCGATGCGAAGCGGCCGGTCTTCTACCTCGAGGTGCCGCCGTCGCTGTTCGCCACGGTCGTCAACGGGCTCGGCAAAGCCGGCCTGACCGAGAACGCCCACGTCGTGATCGAGAAGCCGTTCGGCCACGACCTCGAGTCGGCGCGGGCGCTCAACGCCGACCTCCGCGCCGTCCTCGGCGAGGACCAGATCCTGCGGATCGACCACTACCTCGGCAAGGAGCCGGTGATGGACATCACCTACCTGCGCTTCGCCAACTCGATCCTGGAGCCGGTCTGGAACCGCGAGCACGTCTCCCACGTGCAGATGACGATCGCCGAGGATTTCGGCGTCGACGATCGCGGCCGCTTCTACGACGCGGTCGGGGCGATGCGCGATGTCGTCCAGAACCACGCCCTGCAGGTGCTGGCGCTGATCGGGATGGGGCCGCCGACCGGCAACCACCACGACTCGATCCGCGACAAGAAGCTCGAATTCTTCAAAGCCATGCGGACCGCCGACCCGAAGCGCTACGTGCGCGGCCAGTACGAGGGCTTCCTCGACGTCAAGGAAGTCGCCCCCGACTCGACCACCGAGACCTTCGCCGCGGTCGAGCTCGAGGTCGACAACTGGCGCTGGAGCGGCGTCCCCTTCTTCATCCGCGCCGGCAAGTGCATGCCGGCCAAGGCCAGCGAGGTGACGATCGTCTTCAAGCGGCCGCCGCGGCTCGGGATTGGCGGCGGCAAAACGCCGGAAGCGAACCAGATGACGCTGCGGATCGAGCCCGAGCCGGGGGCGCGGATGCGGCTCTTCGCCAAGCGGGCCGGCGAGGAGGCCTTCGAGCCGGCCGACCTCGCGGTGCTGTTCGAAAAGGTGCCCGGCGAGGAGCCCGAGCCCTACGAGCGCCTGCTCGGCGACGCGATCGCCGGCCGCCACACCCTCTTCACCCGCCAGGACACGGTCGAAGAGACCTGGCGCATCGTCCAGCCGCTGCTCGACGAACCGGGCCCGGTCCACACCTACGCGTGCGGCACCTGGGGCCCAGAGCAGGCGAAAAGCCTGACCCGCGGCGTCGCCCAGTGGACCGAGCCCTGGCTGCCCTGACCGGGGGGGGCGAGACTATCCGCGGGGTGGCTTAGCCTGGGTAGGTGACTCTGATGGCCGGGGACAAAGCTGACGAACTGCTGCGCGGGCTCGGGTACGAGCACTGGCGGCCTGGGCAGAAGGAGGCTGTCGAAGCGGCGTTGGAGGGGCGGGACTCGCTGATCGTGATGCCGACCGGCGGCGGCAAGAGCCTCTGCTACCAGCTGCCGGGGTTGGCGACGGAGGACCTGACGATCGTCGTCTCGCCCTTGATCGCACTGATGCGGGACCAGTGGCAGCGGCTGACCGCGGCCGGGCAGCCGGTGGTGATGATCTCCTCGAACATGGACGCCGAGGCGGCGCGGCGGGCGCTGGGGCAGGTCCGCAGCGGCGAGGCGCGGATCGTCTACTGCTCGCCCGAGCGCTTCGGCTCCAACGTCTTCCTCGATGCGCTCTCGCAGCGCCGGATCGACCTGATCGCGGTCGACGAGGCGCACTGCGTCTCCGAGTGGGGCCACGACTTCCGGCCCGACTACCTGCGGCTGCCGCAGATCGCCGACCGGCTCGGGCGGCCGACGGTGATGGCCTGCACGGCGACCGCGACGAAGCCGGTCGCGGCCGAGATCGCCTCCCGCTTCGGGATGCGCGACCCGCTCCAGGTCCGCTCCGGCTTCGACCGTCCCAACCTCTCCTTCGACGTCGTCCCGCTCGAGGGCAAGGGCTCGGTGGCACGGCGCCAGGCGCTGCTCGAGGCCGGCCTCGGCGACCCGGCCAACCGCCCGGCGATCGTCTACTGCGGCACCCGTAAGGACACCGACGAGGTGGCGGCGACGCTGCGCGAAGCGGGGCAGAAGGCGCTCGCCTACCACGCCGGGATGGAAGCCGAGGAACGCACCTCGGTCCAGCAGCGCTTCATGAGCGGCGAGGTCGAGGTGATCGTCGCCACCAACGCCTTCGGCATGGGGGTCGACAAAGCCGACGTGCGCTCGGTCTGGCACATGACGATCCCGACCAGCGTCGAGGCCTACTACCAGGAGGCCGGCCGCGGTGGGCGCGACGGGCTGCCCGCCCGCGCCGTGCTGATGGCGATGAAGATGGACCTCGGGCGCCTGGTCCGCTTCAACGAACAGCGCGCCGGCGACCCGGAGCTGGCGATCGCCCACGAGCGCGGCTGGCGCGCTTACCACGCGATCAAAGACTTCATCTACTCTGAGCGCTGCCGCCGTCGCTCCCTGCTCGACCACTTCGGCGACCGCGCCGCCGGGGCTCCGCTGGAGCGCTGCTGCGACGTTTGTGACGCCCGCACCTGGCTGCCGGACCCGGAGACGATCGCGGTCCGCAAACCGCAGCGGGCAGGCGGCGGCTCGGCCGCTCCGCCGCCGGAGCTCTCGCCCGCCGACGCGCCGCTGTTCGAAGCGCTGAAAGCGTGGCGCCTCAGCGCCGCCGCCGGCAAGCCCGCCTACACCGTCGCCAACAACCGCACGCTGAGCGCGATCGCCGCGGTGCGGCCGGCGGATCCCGCCGCCCTGATCGAGATCAGCGGCGTCGGCCCCAGCTTCATCTCCAAGTACGCCGACGAAGTCCTGGCGATCGTCGCCGAGCACCAGACGGCGCTGGCGGCCTGAGCGGAAGGGGACGCGCTCCCGCGCGCCCCCACCCCTAGCTGCGCGCCTGGCGAGAAGTCAGCCCCTGCAGCACGACCTCGATCGGCGAGCGGTGCGCTTTGCCGTTCGCCTCGTGGGCGCGCCGAGCATCGACGGCGATTTCTCCGATCTGCATACCGACGTGGCCGACTTTCCGCGCCGCCTTGGCGACGCCATCGGAGTCGATGCTTTTGAGGCCGCGATGACGATGCGCCTGCCGGTTGCCGAGGGCGATCCCCCCGGCGACGCCGGCCAGTGCCGCTCCACCCGCCATCAATGGCACTCTGGCTTTGCCGACCACATGGCTGGCCCGGCCGGCCGCGTTGCCCGCTTTGCCGGCGGCGTTGCCAACTACACGACCCGCATCTTTGGCGGTCTCCTCGACCGCCTCGACGGCAGCTTTCGGTTTGCTCGACGGGCTGGCTTTGCTCGCTGCGCCTGCTTTTTTCGGTTTGCTGCTCGCGGCCCGAGATCTGGTTTTCGGTTTGGGCCTCGATCGCGATTTGGTCTGTGGCTGTGGCATGTCCTCTTCCTCCTGATCGGTTTTTTGTCGCCCAAGCCCCCGCGCGGCCGCCTCCCTTACAACCCTTCCTGCCCCAATAGCGAGAGATCGAAACCGCCCGCGTGTTGGGGAAGGGCATGCGGGCGGCCGGTCGAAGAGGTTGCGGATGATCCTTGGACGCAAGGTCCTGGCCGCTGCCTGCGCGCTGGCGGCCTTCGCCGTGCTGGCGCTCGCGTTCACCGCGACTGCCGGCGCGGGCCTGCTCGAACCACCCGGCAAGAAGGTCTGGTTCGGCATCTCCGACACCGGCGACCCGGCCGACTTCGGGCGCTTCTCGGACGACGTCGACAAGCACCCGGCGGTGATCCAGTCTTTCCGCACCTGGGGCAGCGACTTCCCCGACTCGATCGAACGCTGGCAGACGGCGCGGGCGCGGCCGATCATCCACATCACCACCGCCGACAACAACGACGGACATGAGCTGATCACCCCGCGGGGGATCGCCCAGGGCGAAGGTGACGAGTACCTGATCCGGCTCAACCGGCTCTTCTACGAGAAGGAAATGCGCGCCTACGTACGGCCCCTGGGCGAGCCCAACCGCTGCCTCAATGTCTACGCCGCCTACGACTGCGCCGGCGCCGCCCGCGACGCCGCCCACAAACCGCGCTGGTACAAGCTCGCCTTCCGCCGCATCTACGTGATCGTCCACGGCGGCGGCAAGGCCAAAGCGATCAACCGGCGCCTCCACGAAGCCGGCCTGCCGCCCCTCAACGCCACCGTCGGCGGCCTACCGAAGGCGCCGATCGCGGTGATCTGGAGCCCGCTCCCCTCCGGCTCACCGACCGTCCCCCACAACCGTCCCCGCCGCTACTGGCCGGGCTCACGCTGGGTCGACTGGTCCGGCACCGACTTCTACGCCTCCTATCCGGAATGGAAGTCGCTGACCGGGCTCTACAACCGCTACCCGGACAAGCCCTTCGCGATCACCGAGTGGGGCGTTGAAGCCGGTGACGACCCGGCCTTCGTCAGCAAGCTCTTCGCCTGGCTGAAAAAGCACCCGCGGACCAAGATGCTCGTCTACTACCAGGACTTCGGCGCCACCAGCAACTACCGGATCCAGAACTACCCGACCAGCCTCAGCGTCCTCCGCGCCCGCCTCCACTCCGGTCTCTTCCCCTCTTACGCGCCGGCTGCGCCTCGCCTACCGCCGCCACCCCCCGGTGGGGTTGCGCCAGGCCTTTGATCCTGCGGTAGCAATACTGCTACCGTCGTCGCATGGCAACGATCCCACAGAAAGAGCTTCGCAACAACGTCGGCGAGGTTCTGCGACGCGCGGAGGCAGGCGAGGAGATCACGATCACCGTCTCCGGCCGGCCCGTTGCGCAGCTCGGCCCGGTGCGTAAGCGACAGTGGGTTCCCGGCAAAGAGCTCGCCGATCTTTGGCGCCTTCCACCCGACCCGACGCTGGAGAAGGACCTCGAAGCGTTCGGCGGGGAACTGCGGGATCCCTGGGACTCGGCCTGAGCCGTGGCGGTGCTGTTCGACACTTCGGTGCTGATCGGCGCCGCGGAAGACCCTGAAATGGATGGGGCGATCAGCGTCGTCTCCCTCACCGAGCTGCATTTCGGTGTCCTGGTCGCACCTGACGACGACACCCGTTCCCGCCGAATCCAGCGCCTCGGTGCGATCGAGGACCACTTCAACGCCTTGTCGTTCGACGCAGCCGTGGCGAGGGAGTGCGGCCGGCTACATGCAGCGGTAGCACAGCGCGGTGGAAATCCACGGCGGCGCGCTCTCGACCTGGCGATCGCGGCGACCGCCAACGTTCACGAAGTGACCCTGTTGACCTACAACATCAAGGACTTCCAGATCATCGACGACTTAGTCGACGTCTGTCACCCCTAGCTGATCGAACGCGGGGCGCCGGCTGCGCCTCGCCTACCGCCGCCACCCCCCGGTGGGGTTGCAGTGCAGTGATGCTCGAGTAGCCGGTCAGGTAGATGCGGCGGCCGTCGGAGATCACCGGCGTGTAGGTGCCCTTCGGGTAGCGGAAGACGCGCTTGCCGCTCCTCATCATGAAGCCGCTGGTGGTTTTGTTGGTGAACTCGGCGACGTAGACGATGTCGCCGATCGCCGAGAGTGAGCCGATCACCTGGCCGCCGGCGGAGCGGCTCCAGCGCAGGTTGCCGTCCTTGGCGCCGATCGCGTAGACGTTGCCGTCGAAGGAGCCGATGAAGACGGTCGGCGGGCTGTGCTGGGTGTTGGCGACGGTCGGACCCGAGTAGGCGTAGCCGCCGGTCGAGTAGCTCCAGGCGAGCTCGCCGCTGCCGGTCTCGAAGCTGTAGACGCGGCCGTCGTTG
Organism: Solirubrobacterales bacterium; assembly: GCA_035694165.1. Taxonomy (GTDB): domain Bacteria; phylum Actinomycetota; class Thermoleophilia; order Solirubrobacterales; family 70-9; genus VAYN01. Next base: position 25,555 of record DASSFS010000055.1, read on the forward strand.
TTGCCGGCATAAACGCGGCCGAAGGCGACCGCCGGGGTCGAGTAGAAGGCGCCGGTGCCGCCGAAGCCCGGCCCCAGCGAGCCGCTCTGCCAGACCAGGTCACCGTTGTCGGCGTCGACCGCGTTCATGTAGCCGCCGTAGTCGCCGACGAAGAGCTTGCCGCCGTAATAGGCCGGCGCCGACTTGACAGGGCCGCCGAGCCCGGTCGTCCAGCGCACGTTGCCGTTGACGGTGCTGAGCGCGTAGAGGTTGCTGTCTTCGCAGCCGAAGTAGACAGTGCGCCCGATCACGATCGGCGAGGACTCGGCGCGGCACGGCAGGTCGCGCTTCCAAATCGTCTTGCCGGTATCGGCATCGAGCTTGAGCACGTGGCCGGGGACGAGGTTGACGACGTAGAGGCGGTGCTTGGCGTAGGCCGGCGAGGAGGCGTTGAGTCGGCCGATCCGGCGTTTCCAGAGCTCCTTGCCGGTATCGGCGTCGAGTGCGTGGGCGAAGCCGCTGTTGTTGACGAAGAAGAGCTTGCCGCCGACGTAGATCGGCGGGAACTCGAGCAGCGGCCGGTCGGTGAAGCGCCAGAGCTTGTCGAACGGGGGCTTGATCCCCTTCACCGGCAGGTAGCGGGTGCGGGCGCGGTCGTAGCCGAAGATCGGCCAGTTGACCGTCTTCCCCTTCTTCACCTTCTTCACTTCCTTCGGCTTCTGCGGCACGAAGACCGCGTCCCGGTTATGAACGTCGGCCGGCCGTTTCAACAGCTCGTAACCGACCGCGGCCGCGCTGAAGACCAGCGCCGCTACCAGCAGCGCGACCGCCGGCCAGCGGTTGCGATGCAACAGCCGCTCGGATTCACGCAACAGGGAGTCGCGTCGGCGGCGGGCCTCGGGCCCGCCCTCAGCCATTCGCAGCGCGTCGCTCGGACTCTTTGGCGATGCCGTCGAACAGCTGCTTGACCGCCGCCCGGGCGGCGGCGACGATCGCCCCGCCGACCACCGGCAGGGTCGCCGTCGTGCGCACGGCGTAGACGAACTTGGTGCCGCCGTCCTGCTGCGGCGTCAGCTCGACGGTGCCGACGTGATCGCGCAGCGGCGCTCCTGAGAGCAGCTTGTAGGAGAAGCGGGTAGGCGCGTCGTAGGCGATGACTTCCTCGCGCAGGGGCGGACCGATCGCGGTGAGAACGCGGATCGCGCCGACGCCGTTCGGGGTCGGCTCGCCCTCGCGCTCCAGGGTCGACTTCCGCATCGGCGTGATCTCGCAATAGCGCCGATGGTCGGTCAGAACCTCGAACACGGTCTCCGGCGAAGCGGCGACCTGTCTCTCGTAAGTGAAGCTAGCCACGGCGGAGAAGGGTATAGGGACGGCTACGCGAGCTTCCAGCGCTGCGGGTCCGTGCCGTCGACGGTGCCGACCTCACCCTGGATGGCCAGGTACTGGAGGCAGGAGAGGACGATCTGCAGCACCCAGGCGCTGGCGGGCGTGTTGAGGTTCTCCACACCGACGATGTCGGCGACGATTTCAAATGCGGTGCGCTCGCCGTCGGCGAGTGCCTCGCGGACCTTGCCGAGCAGCTCCTCGACCTGGCGGCGGGCCTCGGCGATCTTCGCCTCCGGGTCGCGGAAGGGGCGGCCGTGGCCGGGCAGGACCAGGTCGACCTCGAGCGGCTCGACCGTGTCGAGGCTGCGGAGGAATTCGCCGACCGGGTCGGGCGTGTGGCCGTGGTCGAAGAAGAGGACGACGCGGCCGAGCAGGTGATCGCCGGAGATCATCAGCTTGCGCTCCGGCTGGTGCAGGACGACGTGCGAGGGAGCGTGGCCAGGCGTCTCGTAGACCTGCCAGGTGCCGAGCCCGGTCTCGACCTCGACCCCTGGGACGAGCTCGCGGTCGGGCACCTGGATCGCGTCGATCCCGGTCTCTTCGTCGCCTTCGCGCGACTCGCGGTAGCGCTCCAGCGCCGCCACCGGGACGCCGCTCTGACGGGCGACCTCGAGTCGATGTTCGAGCGCCGCCGCCGGGTCGTCGGCGAGCAGCCGCACGTGCTCCCAAGCCGGGTGCATCCAGAGCTCGCAGCCAGCTGCCTCGACGATCCCCGCGGCCAGCCCGTAGTGGTCGACGTGGGAGTGGGTGCAGACCAGCAGGCCGACGTCTTCGACGCCGAAGCCCGCCTGGGCGAGCGCTAGATCGAGCTGCCGCAGCCGACCCTTGCCGCCCATGCCGGTGTCGAAGAGGACGATCCCGTCGCCGGACTCGACCGCCCAGGCGTTCCCGTGCGGCACACCCGGCCAGGGCAGCGGCAACCGCAGCCGCCAGACCCCCGGCAGCACTTTCTCGGTCCGCGGCGCATTCGCTCGTGCCTCGCCAGCCATGCCGCGCATCCTCTCAGGCCGGGAGGCCGACGAGGAAGTCGGCGGGTGAACAGATCGGCGCGACGTCGGCAAGGTCGAGCAGATGCGAATCGCCGGACACGAGGCGGGCGCTCTGGCTGTACGCCAGAGCGATCAGATAGTCGTCTTCGGGGTCGGCAGAGCGCAGAGGCGGCGGCCCCTCGGGATCGGGTGTCACGGTCGCCTCGCGCCGGAGTACGTCGAGGAACTCCCGAGCCTCGCCGAGGTCGAGGTAGCGACGAAACTTCTCCCGCACCAGCACATCCTCGAGCTCGACCAGCAACTGCGGCGAGACGATCAACTCCAACTCCCCCGCCCGCGCTTCCTCCAGCAGCTTGGCGGAAGTGCCGGCCGGGGTGATCAGGGCAGAGACGAAAACACTGGTATCAAGAACCGCCCGCCGCACGCCTCTCCTCGCGCATCGTGTGCAGCTCGGAGATGGCGAGGTCCATGCCCTCTTTCTCGGACACGGGGCGCACACGTGCCCAGATCTCGTCCAGCACGTCCATGCCGAGGTCGCGGCGCAGCGATTCCTCGATCACCTCCGAGTCGCGCTTTCCGGTCCGGGCCGCCTTGATCCGCACGGCCCGCATGACCTCTGCATCGACCGTGACGGTGGTTCGCGTCTTCGCCATCAACGCATCTTAGCATCATGATGCAGCTTGAAACTTGGCTCCAGGATGGTCGAACTCCTGGATCACGCCGGCGAGGGCGAAGCAGAGGGCGCCGGTGAGGGTGCCCCAGTTGGCGATGTCGATCGAGATCAGGTCACCTTCGGCGCGGACGAAAGAGGCGACGGCGGAGACCATGAAGAGGATCGAGCCGAGCTGGTTGATGGCGACGATCCACCAGCCTCGCTGGCGGGGCCGCCAGCAGGGCAGCCAGGTGCCGGAGATCTTGACCATCGCCAGGTGGCCGGAGACGAGAAAGAGAGCGCAGCCGACCACGTCGGGCGACCAGACCAGGCGGTCGACCTGGGCCGGGCTGAGGTCGCCCAGCAACGAATCGAGCAGGTTGATCCCGAAGACGAGCGTGCCGCAGAAGAGGACCAGGGCACTCAGCTGTTCAAGCGGGGCGCCGTCTCGCGCCAGCCGCACCGAGGCCCCGCCTCCGGTGGTGAAGAAGACGCCGCCGGCGAGATAGACCCCGGCGACAAGCCGCGGTTCCCCCACATCACCCTGCGCCAGCGCCGCCCCCAGCGCGAACAGCGAGCCTCCGATGACGAACGCGGTTGCCGCAATCGCGTTCAGCAGCCGCCGGTTCACCGACGGCAGGGTATGTCTTGCGGCTAGGAGAAGGTGCTGGGGTCCGGGCCGATCCGTTCGCCCGAGTCGAGACGGGCAAGCACGGCCATGTCGTCCTGGCTCAACTCGAAGTCGAAGAGGTCGATGTTCTCGCGCATCCGCTCCGGGGTAACCGACTTCGGGATCGCGATATTGCCGAGCTGCAGGTGCCAGCGCAGGATCGTCTGGGCCGGCGTCCGATCGTGGTGGGCGGCGATCGTCTCGATCGTCGGCTCGGAGAACAGCCTCGCCTGAGCTAGCGGGCTGTAGGCCTCGGTCGCGATCCCGTGCTCGACGTGCCAGGCGCGCAGCTCGGTCTGCTGCAGCCGTGGGTGCAGCTCGATCTGGTTGATGGTCGGCAGGTAGTCGGCCTCCCGCTGCAGCCGCTCGAGGTCCTCGATGCGGAAGTTCGAGACGCCGATCGAACGAGCGAGCCCCCTTTCCTGGATCCGTTCGAAGGCACGCCAGGTGTCGACGTAGCGGTCCTCGCTCGGCGCCGGCCAGTGGATCAGGTAGAGGTCGACGCGGTCCAGGCCGAGCCGGCCTAGGCTTTTCTCAAAGGCACGCAGGGTCGAGTCGTATCCCTGTTGGCTGTTCCACAGCTTGGTGGTGATGAAGAGGTCGTCGCGGTTGCAGTCGGACGCGGCTATCGCTGCCCCCACGCCAGGCTCGTTGCGGTATGCGGCGGCGGTGTCGATGTGGCGGTAGCCAGCCGCCAGCGCCTCCTCGACCACCTCTTGAGTTTCCGCGGGCGGGACCTGAAAGACGCCAAAGCCAAGCTGGGGGATCTCGATGCCGTCCTTGAGAACGACGCTGGGAATCGAGGTCACGTGGGTCATCTATTGCTCCGTTCCTTTTGACTCGGGAACAGACGACTACCCCGGGGAGCGCCCGTTTATGCCTCGTAAATGGCCGCTTAACGCGAAGTCAGCGACGCGAAGTGGCGACTAGCTGGTGGCGAGCCCGACCGCGAGCAGCGGGAAGGCGAGCATGATGCCGAGATAGGCGCCCATCGCGGCGCCGCTGCCGAGGCTCGCGGTGCGCGAGCGGGCGCCGGAGATGACGCCGACGAGGAAGATGAAGGCCGCGATTCCAAGGCCGATCCAGAAGACGGGGGGCATTGCGTCCGCGACCCTATCGAACCGGCAGGAATCTGGCCGGTGATGGCAAACGCCACGACATGGACGAAACCGGCGGTAAGAACAGCAAGCTGATCCTGGCGGCGATGATCTTCGCGGTGTCGATGACCTTCATCGACCAGACGATCGTCGCGATCGCGATTCCCACCCTGCAGGAAGACCTCTCGCTCTCCTCGACCGGGGTGCAGTGGATCATCAACGGCTACCTGCTCTCGCTCTCGGCGCTGTTCGCCTTCGGCGGCCGCCTCGCCGACATCGCCGGGCACCGCCGCATGGTCACGATCGGCGTGATCATCTTCGCCACCGCCTCGGCCCTCTGCGGCGCCACCCCGACTGGGTCGCTCGACGAGGCCTGGATCATCACCTTCCGGATCATCCAGGGCGCCGGCGCGGCGATCATGTTCCCGGCCGCCCTGGCGATCGTCCTGGGCGCCTTCCCGGTCCGCGAGCGCGGCCGCGCGATGGCGATCTTCTTCGCCGTCGCCGGCGGTCTCACCTCGATCGGCCCGCTGGCCGGCGGCTACCTGACCGAGTGGACCTGGCGGGCGATCTTCTGGGTCAACATCCCGGTCGCGATCATCGCCCTGATCCTGACCGCGAAAGCGAAGCCCGACAACGTCAAGCACCCGGCCCCGCTCGACTACCGCGGCACCGTCCTGATCTCGGGCGGTATGGGCCTCGCCGTGCTCGGCCTGCAGCAGTCGAGCGTCTGGGGCTGGGGCAGCGCCACGACCTGGATCTGCATCGCCGCCGGCATCGCCTTGATCGCCGCCTTCGTCCTCTACGAGCTGCGGGCCACCAACCCGTTGATGCAGGTCCGAACCTTCACCAACCGCGCCTTCGCGGTCGACAACATCATCCTCTTCCTGCTGATGATCCCGTTCGTGCCGTTGTTCTTCTTCGCCAGCATGTACGCGCAGATCTCGCTCGGCGAAAGCGCCTCCGAAACCGGTCTCTACCTGCTGATCTTCTTCGCCGGTTTCGCCGTCGCCTCGCAGCGGGGCGGCAGGGTGCTCGACAAAGCCGGCGCCCGCTCGACTGTGGTGTCCGGCTGCGCGATCGCCGCGATCGGCTTCTACCTCTGGGGTGAATCGCTGACCGAACTTTCGGTCAGCGACCAGTGGTACTACATCGTGCTAGCCGGGGTCGGCGTCGGCCTGGTCCTGAGCCCGGCCAACACCGACGCCCTCAACCGGGTGCCGGCGAGTCGCTATGGCGAGGCGACGGGGATCACCCAGACGGTGCGCAACTTCGGCTCCAGCCTCGGCCTCGCCGTCCTCGGCTCGATCCTGATCCTCGAGAACAAGTCGAACCTGGAGTCCTCGCTGGGCGCCAAGGGCGTCCCGAAGGAGCAGGCCGACGAAGTCGCCGACTGCATCAGCCAGGGCTCGGCGAACGCCTGCGAAGCGGTCGCCGGGAGTGCCGGCAGCGGCGGCGCCAAGCTCTTCTCGACCGTCCCCCACGACTTCGCCCTGGCAACCCAAACGGTCTTCTACGGGATGGCCGCGGTGATGGTCGTCGCCTTCGTCGTCGCCCTGGTCGCGATGCCCAAGGGCAAAGTCGAAGAGCAGGTCCCGGAGCCGGACCCCGAGCCGGTGGCCGACGCCGGCTGACGCTGGTACGTTCGCCGGGCTGATGGCCCGGTCAAGCCGTTTGTTTCTGACGCTCGCGACGATCGCGTCGCTCTGGCTGTGCGCGCCGGCCGCAGCGAAGACCAACACGAAGGACAGCACGCTGGTCCCCGGCCCGAGCGAAGCAGCCGCCCAGAAGCTGGCGCACAGGTACGCGCCGATCGCGATGCTGCGCGAAGAGCAGGACCCGCCGTGCGAAAAGACCGCCGAGCAGTACCAGCCGACCAGCGTCGGGACGGTGCTCGGCAACCCCACCGTCACCCTCGCCCACGAGGCCCTCGGCGATCCCGGAGCGAAGCTCGAAGACGTCAAACGGGCGCCAACCGCCGCCGACATCGCCGGTCTTCCCGACGGTTACTACCTCGACCTCGAAGGCGAGGTGCTGGGCGAAACCTGCATCTACGCCAAAGCCTTCGCCAAACTGCTGAAGGAAGGCCGGGCGCCCGCCGTCACCTACGCCCACATCGCCCGCGAACCGAACCACTCCGGCTTCGCCCTGCAGTACTGGTTCTTTTGGTACTTCAACCAGTTCAACGACCTGCACGAGGGCGACTGGGAGGGGATGCAGCTCAGCTTTGAAGCGAACACGACCAGCGCCGCGCTGAACGAAGAACCGAGCGAGATCATCCTCTTCCAGCACGCCGGCGGCGAGCGCGCGAGCTGGACCGACGCGAAGGTGAAGAAGGACGGGACGCGGCCGATCGTCTACCCGGCAGCCGGCTCGCACGCGACCTTCTACGACTCCGCCGTCTACATCGAGAACGGGCAGGAAGGCTCCGGAGTCGGCTGCGACAACACCTCGGAGCCGCTGCGCGAACTGCCGTTGCGCCCGGTCCTCCTCCCGGAAACCGCGCCGGAACAGGGCCCGTTCAAGTGGCTCACCTATGACGGCCGCTGGGGGGAAAGGGAAAAGGGCTTCAACAACGGGCCGACCGGGCCGCCGACGAAGACCGTGTGGAAGGAACCGTTCGCCTGGATGGCGGACCAGCGGACGACCAGCCCCCGCCTGCCCGGCGGCTCGATCGCCGGCCCGCAGATCACCGGGGTCTTCTGCGGCGCCGTCACCTCGGTCACCGACTTCATCAACCTCGAGGCGCAGTCACGGGTGGCCGCGGTCGCGACGCTGCTCGGCCTCGCGCTCCTGATCGGCCTCTTCGTCGGCCTCACCCGCTGGGGGCCGGTCGATCTCACCTCGCTCCGCGCGGAGCGCGCCTTCGGCCAGCTGCTCCGCACCGCGCGCCAGCTCTACGGCCGCCACTGGCGGGTCCTGGTCGCGATCGCCCTGGCCGGGCTGGTGATCATCGGCGGCACCAACGTGCTCGCCAGCCTGCTGGCCGGCGGCAGCGGCGCCGACGAGGCGGCGGGGCGCTCCGGCGTCAACCTGGCGCTCGCCGACCTGGTCGAATCGATCGCGAGGCCGATCGCCCTGGCCGTGGTCGCGGCGATCGTGGTGATCTTCATGCGGCTGCTGGTCGAATCCGAGCCGGCCGGCTTCCGCGCCTGCTGGGACGGGATGCGGGAGCGCTTCTGGCGGATCCTCGGCGCCCTGCTGCTCGCGACGCTCGGAATCTCCCTGCTGTTCCTCTCGATCATCGGTATCCCCTTCGCGATCTGGAAGCTGGTCGGCTGGTCGTTCGTCGGCCAGGAAGTGCTGTTCACCGACAAGTCGCTGCGGGAGTCCTTCCGCGGCAGCTCCAGCCTCGTCCGCGGCCGCTGGTGGCACGCGGTCCGCGTCGTCGTCTTCCTCGTCGCCCTGCTCTTCATCGCCGGCCCGGTCCTGACCCTGGGGCTGATCTTCACGCCACTGCCGCTGCTGGCGATCAACCTGCTCGGGGCGCTGATCTTCTCCCTCCTGATCCCCTACGCGGCGATCGCGCAGACGCTGCTCTACTTCGACCTGCAGGCGCGGGCAGAGGAGGGTAGGTTTTCCGAGCGTGAGACTGCTCGCCTTCAGCGACTTGCACCGCGACCTAGCCCAGGGGGCGAAGCTGGTTGAGATGTCGGCCGACGCCGACGTCGTGATCGGCGCCGGCGACTTCGCCTCGGTCCACGAGGGCCTGGAGGAGACGGTCGGCACCCTGGCGGCGATCGAGAAGCCAACCGTGCTCGTCCCGGGCAATAACGAGACCGTCGACGCGCTGCGCGACGCCAGCCGCGAGTGGGCGGCGGCAACGGTTCTGCACGGGGAAGGGATGACGATCGCCGGGACTGAGTTCTTCGGCCTCGGCGCCGGTATCCCGGTCACCCCCTGGGAATGGAGCTTCGACCTCGACGACGAGCAGGCCGCCGCGATGTTGGCGCCCTGCCCCGAGGGCGCGGTCCTGGTCCTCCACTCCCCCCCGCGCGGCCACTGCGACGCCGCCGGCGACGGCACCCACTTCGGCAGCCCAGCGCTGCTCGCGGCGATCGAAGAGAAGCGGCCGCGGCTGGCGGTCTGCGGCCACATCCACGAGTCGTGGGGCTGCGAGGGGGAGATCGGCTCGACCCCGATCCGCAACCTTGGCCCAACCGGCACCTGGATCGAGCTCTAGGTCCGGTTGGAGGCGGAGGGTCCCAAGCGCGCAGGACTGGTCCTGGCGACCCTGATCCTCGTCGCCGGGGTCGCCAACCTCAACCTCGCGGTCGCCAACGTCGCCCTGCCGGACATCGGCAAGGCCTTCGACGCGGGCCAGACGATGGTCGACCTGATCGCGGTCGGCTACTCGCTCGGGCTCGCCGCCTCGGTCCTCTACCTCGGCGCGGTCGGCGACCGCTACGGGCGCAAGTCGCTGCTGGTGCTGGGGATGGCGCTGACGATCCCGATCTCGGTCTTCGCCGCGCTCGCCCCCAGCGCCGAAGCCCTCTTCGCCGCCCGCGTGCTCGGCGGAGTCGCCGCCGGCATGGCCTACCCGACCACCCTGGCTCTGATCACGGCGCTCTGGCCGTCCGGGCCGTCGCGGACCAAATCGATCGCCCTCTGGTCGGCTCTCGGCGGCGGCGTCTCGGCCCTCGGCCCGCTCCTGGCGGGGGCTCTGCTGGAAGGGTTCGAGTGGGGCTCGGTCTTCATCGTCAGCGCACCGCTGGCGGCGATCGCGCTTTTCTTCGCCTGGAGACTGATCCCGGCCCACGTCAACGAGACCACCAAGCCGGTCGACCACCTCAGCGGCATCCTCTCGATTGCCCTGGTCGGGGCGCTGGTGCTCTCGATCAACCTGGCGCCGGAACCGGGCAAGGGCGAGACCGCGATCATCCTTGGCGCCGTCGCCCTGCTCGTGACCGCTGCCTTCCTACTGCGCCAGCGTCGCGTCGCCAACCCGCTCTACGACCTTCGCATCGCCGCCCGCAGCACCTTCTGGGTCGCCGCCCTGGCCGGAATCATCGTCTTCGGCTCGCTGATGGGCGCGATGTTTATCGGCCAGCAGTTCGTCCAGAACGTGCTCGGCTACTCGACCCTCGAAGCCGGGCTGGCGATCCTGCCGGGCGCCGTCGGGATGATCATCGTCGCCCCGCGCTCGGCCCGCCTGGTCGAGTCGCACGGCTCCCGCTTCACGCTGCTGATCGGCTTCGTCTTCTGCTTCTTTGCCTTCCTCGAGATGCTGCTGTTCTGGAATGAGGGCGTGTCCTACTGGGTGGTCGGGGCCGGCTACCTGCTGATCGGGCTGGGCGTCGGCTTCGCCGGCACCCCCGCCTCGCGCTCGCTGACCGGCTCGGTCCCGGTCACCCGAGCGGGCATGGCCTCGGGGACCGCCGACCTGCAGCGCGACCTCGGCGGCGCGATCATGCAGTCGATCTTCGGCGCCCTGCTGACCGCCGGCTACGCGGCCAGCTTCAGCTCCCAGATCTCTGAATCTCAGCAGGCTGCCGACGTCAGTGAGAAGGTCCAGAACGAGCTGACCAAGTCCTTCTCCAGCGCCGCCAACACGGCCGAGCAGTACCCGCAGTACGCGGCCCCGATCATCAACGCCGCCCGCACCTCATTCCTCGACGGCGGCGACTGGACCTACGCCGCCGGCATGATCGCGGTCGCCCTCGGCATCGCCGTCGTCTTCCTCCTCTTCCCCAGGCGCGACGAGGAGCGCGAGCTGCTCGAGCGTTTCCACGCCGAAGACGCGGCAAATCCGCCGGCCGGCGCCGCTGTCCCTGGATAATCAGCCGATGGCCTACCGCCTGCTCAGGTCCGCCGACGCCTTCTGGCGGCCGTCGAACCAGATGTCGGTGCTGAACACCGACCTCAGCAAGCAGCTCGAGGCGGCCTCTCTCGGCGTGCGGCTCTGGCGGCTAGCGCCGGGCCAGGCCTCGACCAAGCACCGTCATGGCGTCCAGGAGGAGCTCTACCTGCTGCTCGAGGGCAGCGGCCGAATGCGGATCGGCGAGGAGGTGCTGACCCTGGCGCCATTGGACTCGCTGCTGGTCGAGCCGCCGACGATCCGCCAGCTCTTCAACGACACCGAGGCCGACCAGCTCTGGCTCGTCGCCGGGGCGCCGCCGGAATTCGCCAACACCCTGGAGATGACCGCGGAGCAGTTGGAAGCTCTCTATCCCGATGGCCCGAAGGCGCTGCCGCCGGAGCTGGGCGACTGAGCGATGGAGACGCCGCGGCAGGACAGCCCGGACGTCTCCTTCGAAAGCGGTGCCGGGCGCTGGCTGGTCGCGGTCACCGTGGCTGGGTCGGGGATGGCCTTCCTCGACGGCACCGTCGTCAACGTCGCCGTGCCCGACATCGGCCGCGACTTCAACGCCAGCACCAGCGCCCTGCAGTGGGTGCTCAACGGCTACCTGCTGACCCTCGCCGCACTGATCCTGCTCGGCGGCTCGCTCGGCGACCGCTACGGGCGGCGCCGTATCTTCATCGCCGGAGTCGGCCTCTTCACCGCCGCCTCGCTGCTCTGCGCGATTGCCCCGACGGTCGAGCTGCTGATCGGGGCCCGGCTCCTGCAGGGGGTCGGCGGCGCGATGCTGACGCCGGGCAGCCTGGCCCTGATCGAGGCCAGCTTCCGGCCCGGGGACCGCGCCCGGGCGATCGGCGCCTGGTCCGGCTTGGGCGGCGTCGCCACCGCGCTTGGCCCGCTGCTGGGCGGCTACCTGATCGGGGCGATCTCCTGGCGGGCGATCTTCCTGATCAACCTCCCGATCGGGGCCTTCGTGATCTGGGCGGCGACCCGTCATGTGCCGGAAAGCCGCGACCCGATGGCCAGCGGCCGGCTCGACCTCAGCGGCGCCGTCCTCGCCACCCTCGGCCTGGCCGGCACCACCTACGCCCTGATCGAGGCGCCGGAACGGGGCGCCTCGCCGGTGATTCTGGTGACCGCAATCGGCGGCATCCTGGCGCTGATCGCCTTCTTCGTCGGCGAGCGCCGCAGCGCCAACCCGATGCTGCCGCTGGAGATCTTCCGCTCGCGCCAGTTCAGCGCCGCCAACGGCGTTACCTTCGTCGTCTACGCGGCGCTCGGCGGCTTCTTCTTCCTCTTCGTCTCCTTCCTGCAGATCTCGCTCGGCTACACCCCGATCGAGGCCGGCGCCGCCTCGCTGCCGGTGACCCTGCTGATGCTGCTGTTCTCGGCGCGCTCAGGTGCGATGGCGCAGCGAATCGGCGCCCGGGTGCCGCTGACGATCGGGCCGCTGGTGATCGCCGCCGGCCTGCTTTTGATGATGATGATCGAGCCGGGCGACAGCTACCTGACCACGATCCTGCCCCCGGTACTCGTCTTCGGCGCCGGCCTGACCCTGGTCGTCGCCCCGGTCACCGCCACCGTTCTCGCCGCCGCCGACAGCCGCCACTCCGGCATCGCCTCCGGCGTCAACAACGCCGTCGCCCGCGTCGCCGGCCTGCTCGCTGTCGCCGTGCTACCGGTCGTCGCCGGCCTCACCGGCGACAGCTTCTACAACCCGGCGAAGATGACCGATGGCTTCCACACGGGGATGGCGGTCTCGGCCGCGCTCTCGGCCATCGGCGGCGTGCTCGCCTGGTTCACGATCAGCTCGACCGTTCTCCATGCCGAACCCGAGCCGGGGGGCGACACGCCGGAGCGGCTGGGCGAGGACTTCAGCTGCGGAGTCGGCGGGCCGCCGATGCGACCTGGCCGCGAGGCGGAGTGCGAGGCGGCGGAACCAGAGACGGTCGCGCAGACTCAGAGCTGAGTGACGATCAGGCCAAGTATCGCCGTGATGTAGGCGGCGAGCGTCATCCGCTGCATCGAGTCGAAGCGATCGTCGATCCGGTCGAGGCGGCGCTCGATCCGATCGAACCTGGCGTCCACCTGCTCGAGCTGCTTGTCGACCCCCTTGAATCCGTCGTCAACTCGATGGTTCAGGTAGTCGAGCCGCTCGTCGGTCCACGCGTCCCTCATCGCCTCCATGATCGCACCATAGACAAAAGGTTGCGACGTGTTGCGCGCAGGTCGCGACAAATGTGTGCCAATTCGCCCGCTAGAGAAGCGCCGCCAGCGTATGGGCTGCGGTCTGGCGCAGCACTTCGGCGGCGATCGCGCTCGTGACCGCCTCCTGCCGTTCTTCCATCTCGCTCACGTGCGGCAGGCGCTCAGGCGCCTCCGCCAAGACCGGCCCGCGCGAGGGCGCGCTGGAGGTTCCCGCCCCCGTTTCGTAGCCGAGGCACCCCATCACCCCGCGCGCGATCAGCTGTGCGCGCAGTTCGGCGCCGGCTTCGATCGGGTGCAAGTTGTCGGCCTGCATCAGCTCCGGGTGGCGGAAGACCGCGCCCTGCCAGTCGGGCGTCTGCGTCCCCGGGCGCGAGGCGGCGAATTCCCTCACCACCTGGTTCTTGCCGCTGTCGTCGACGCCGCCCGGGTGGAGGCCATGGATCGTCGGCACGACCATGCACCTGTCCCCCACGATCGCCGCGACCTTGGCCAGATTGCCGGCGAGGATCTCGGGATAGCTGGGGTTGTCGTTGGTCCCGGCGTCGAAGACGATCACCCGCTGCGAGGGGTCATAGCTTTCCTCGAAGAGGTCGTAGATCTGGAAGCTGTTGTAGCCGCCGACCGCGTTGATCGTCAGCGCCACCCCCGGCAGGTACTTAGCCAGGTGGGGAGAGGTCAGGTCCTCGAGGCTGTCGCCGACCACGAGGACCTCGGGGGCGGCCCGCGCGACAGGCGCGAGCAGCGCCAGCGTCAGCACTGCCGCTGCGACCGCTGCCCCCGCGAACCGCCTGAGCTTCCCCATCGAGGCGATTTCTACACTACGCCCGGATGGCGCCCGCCCAGCCCCCTGCCCGCCGCCCCGCGCTGCTCGGCTGCGGCCTGCTCGCGATGCTGGTGCTGACCCTGCCAGGGTGCGGCGGGGAGGGAACCGCGGCTCCGCAGAGCGCCGCGGCGCAGCAGCCCAAGGCTAAGAAGGAAACGACGTCCAACCCCGCGGGCGTTGGCGGCGGTTGCCCGCGGCAGGTAGACGCCTTCGTCGACTCCCTCGACTCTCTGCGCCGCCAGCTTGCGGTCGGCCTCAGCTATGAGCAGTACTCGGCGGCAGTCGACGACCTCCACGTCTCCTATGACGAGATCCCCATCGACCGCCTCGCGATCGACTGCCTTGCCGCCACCGGCACCCCCAGCGAGCAGGCCTTGAACAAACACATCGATGCCGTCAACGCCTGGGGCGAATGCCTCGCCGATACTTCCTGCACCACGGCCTCGATCGAACCGATCCTGCAGAGGAAGTGGCGAATCGCCTCCCACCTCCTCTCCGAAGCCGACTAGCGCCTCACCCCCGCACCCTGCAGGAGCGGGTCAGGGTCGCGCTGAGCTTGCGTCCCCCGGCAAAGCCGTAGGTGGCTTTGGCGAAAGGGAAGACCGCGCCGGGGAAGCCCGGCGGCGCGGGACAGCCAGCGGAGGCGTAGGAGCGGGCCTTGCCGT
>DASSFS010000056.1:0-9667 GCA_035694165.1 Solirubrobacterales bacterium
CGGGCCTTTGTCGCCGTCAGGACCTTTGTTGCCGTCAGGGCCTTTGTCGCCAGCCGGACCTTGGTTGCCGACAGGACCCTGGTCGCCGTCCGGGCCTTTGTCGCCGTCAGGACCTTTGTTACCTACGGGACCCTGGTCCCCCTCGGGACCTTTGTCGCCGTTGGGGCCCTGGTTACCGATGGGACCCTGAGGACCCTCGTCACCGGTCGGGCCTTTGTCGCCGTCAGGACCTTTGTCGCCAGCCGGACCCTGGTTGCCAACAGGACCCTGGTCCCCATCGGGACCTTTGTCGCCGTTCGGACCTTTGTCGCCGTCCGGGCCTTTGTCACCTACCGGACCCTGGTCGCCGTCGGGACCTTTGTCGCCGTTGGGACCTTTGTCGCCGTCGGGACCTTTGTCACCTGCCGGACCCTGGTTACCAACGGGACCCTGGTCCCCATCGGGACCTTTGTCGCCGTCCGGGCCTTTGTCACCAGCGGGACCCTGGTCGCCGTCGGGACCTTTGTCGCCGTTGGGGCCTTTGTCGCCGTCAGGACCTTTGTTGCCGTCAGGGCCTTTGTCGCCAGCCGGGCCTTTGTCACCTGCGGGACCCTGGTCGCCGTCGGGACCCTGGTTACCGATGGGACCCTGAGGACCCTCGTCGCCGGTCGGGCCTTTGTCGCCGTCAGGACCTTTGTCGCCAGCCGGACCCTGGTTACCAACAGAACCCTGGTCGCCGTCCGGGCCTTTGTCGCCGTTCGGACCTTTGTCACCTGCGGGACCCTGGTCGCCGTCGGGACCTTTGTCGCCGTTAGGACCTTTGTCCCCATCGGGGCCTTTGTTACCAACGGGACCCTGGTCGCCGGTCGGACCCTTGTCACCGATCGGACCCTGCGGGCCAACCGGACCCTGGGGACCTACCGGACCCTGATTGCCGGTCGGGCCCTGCTGGCCCGTGGTGCCGTCTTTTCCGGCAGGGCCGGTTGGGCCGGTCGCGCCGTCTTTCCCGGCGGGGCCCTGCGGGCCGGTCGTGCCGTTTTTGCCAGCCTGGCCTGGGGCACCGTCTTTGCCGGCAGCACCTGCCGGACCGGTAGCGCCGCTACCGGCTTCGATGCCAAGTACGCCCTGCTGACTCTTGGTGGTCAGAATCAGGACGCGCTTCTCACCTGCCAAGCAGCGTGCTTTCGGTCCAACGAAGCGGATGGCTCCTTTTTCCGGCCCGCTCTGCTTGATGCAGAGGTTGACCGTTTCGAGCGATCGTTTCTGTGCTGCCGAAGCAGACACGGAAAGCAAACCGGTCGTGGCCAGGCACGCCATAACGGCGAGCGCCAACCAACGAAGTTTGAACTGGGAACGAGAGGCCATGCGATGAATCTCCCTTGCTGTAGAGGCACATTTGCGACTGGATGCGCCTCTGAGGGCGCCCGTCAGGGCTGCGCAAGGTACAGACGATCTGGACGATTGCTCAGTTCATTGGGTCCAACATCTGGCCAACCTAGGGTTTTTCGCTCAAGCCTCCTCCCGAATACTTGGGTTCCAGGGCAGGAAAACGGCTTGTAGCCGCGACCCGGCCGATCGCGGCCATCGGCGCCCGCGCCTTCAAGAGCGCCTCCTCCAGCTCGTTTTGGGCGTCGGATTGCAGGACGATTGCGCCTCCCGCACCGATCGACGCCGACTCCCCGGCCAGCACGATCGTCCTGATCGTGACGCTGAGATCGCAGGCCCCGCCGAGGCCGAAGAAGCCGATCGCCCCCGAGTAGACACCCCGTGCCCGCCCCTCCAGCTGCTCGAGAATCTCCATCGTTCGCAGCTTCGGCGCCCCGGTCATCGAGCCGGGCGGAAAGCAGGAGCGGACGCACTCGATCGCCGTCGCCTCCGGCCGCAAGCTCCCGCGAACGGTGGAGACGAGTTGGTGCACCGTCTCGTAGGTCTCGACCTCCATCAGCACCGGCACCTCAACGCTGCCGACCGCGCAGACGGCCCCGAGATCGTTGCGCGTCAGATCGACGATCATCAGGTTCTCGGCCCGGTTCTTCTCGCTCCTCCGCAGCTCCTCGGCCAGGCGCTGATCCTCAGCCGCCGAGCCTCCGCGAGGGGATGTCCCCTTGATCGGCCTCGTCTCCACCCCGCCGCGGCGGTCGATCCGGAGGAACCGCTCCGGTGAAGAGCTGAGCACAGCGAGGTCGCCAAAGCGAAGGTAGGAGGCGAACGGCGCCGGATTGACACGGCGCAGCTCCATATAAAGGTGAAGCGGATCGGCGTCCACCTCGGCCTCGATCGAGTTGGTCAGGCAGATCTCGTAGCTCTCGCCCTCCAGGAGGTGGTCTTGGCAGGTGGCGATGTCTTCGAGGTAGCGCTGACGGGGGCGGGCCAGGCGGAAGGACACTGGGGAGGGCTCTGCCGAGCAACAGCGGGGAGGCTCGGCAGAGCCCTCCCCAGTGTCCTTCCGAAGCGCAGCCGCGGCCGCCAGACGAAGAAGGCGGCTCTCGGTGGCGGAGAGCCAGGCTTCAGAGGAACCGGCTGTCTCGGGCTCGCAGAGGCACAGGAGGTAGACGTGGCCCTGTTCGTGGTCGAAGGCGAGCATGCGGTCGGCGAAGACGAAGGCGGCGTCGGGAGATTGGGAGCGATGGCCACTGGATGCGCCGCAGTCGGCCTTCATCTCGTAGCCGAGGTAGCCGGTGAAGCCGCAGTCGAAATCGAACGGGAGGTCGGCGGCAAGGGGGCGCAGCCGCTCCAGTTCGCGCTCTAGGTAGTCGAAGATCGACTCGTTCCGCGTTTCCACTTCCCCTCCGCGCTCGATCGTGATCTCGCCTTCACTGACGTCGTAGGCGATGGTCGCTGCCAGCGGGCCGGAGGCGTCGCCCATGAAGGAGAACTGGGCGCCGTCGCCGGGGCGGCTGCTGTCGAGCCAGAAGGCGTCGCGGCTATCGGCGTAGAGCGCCGCGAAGGCCTGGGCCGCATCGGGTGCGTCGAGCAGACGCCGGACTCCTAGCCGTAGCTGGGTCGACTTTATTTCGCTATGCGGCAAGAAGTCGCCCCGTCAGGTCGCGGAAGTTGGCGAGCAGCTGGCGGCCATGCTCAGTGGCGATCGACTCGGGATGGAACTGGACGCCCCACTGTGGACGGGTGCGGTGCGCAACCGCCATTACGACCCCGTCGTCCGCCGCGGCAATCTCCTCCAGCTCAGCCGGCAGCGGCGACGCCAGGCAGAGCGAGTGGTAGCGGGTCGCCTCGAAGCGGCGGGGAATGCCCGTGAAGAGGGCCGAGCCGTCGTGTTCGACCGGCCGCACCCGGCCGTGCATCGGCTCCGGCGCCCTCACGACCTGGCCGCCGTATACCCAGCCGAGACCCTGGTGACCGAGGCAGACCCCGAGCAACGGCGCCTCGCATTGGCGGATCGCGTCGGCGCAGACGCCGAAGTCGCGGCGCCGTTCCGGGCGGCCCGGCCCCGGCGAGAGGACGACGTTGTCGAACCCCAGTCGCACCAACTCAGCCCAGCTCGCCTCGTCGTTGCGGACGACGATCGGCTCCGCCCCGTTCTCCTCCGCCAGCAGCTGGAAGAGGTTGTAGGTGAAGGAGTCGTAGTTGTCGATCAGCAGTGTTCGCATCGTCGCGGCGCTTCGAGGAGCAAAATACCCCGATGGCGTCTTCGCCCCCGATCCTCGACAAGGCCCGTGGGCTGTTCGAGACCCTGCTGCTGTTCGAGGGCGGGCCAGTCGAGCTCGAGGCCCACCTGGAGCGCCTTTCCGCCAGCTTGCTGGCGGTCTTCGGCGCCGAGCTGCCGCCCCGGCTGGCCGAGGAGGCCTGGGAGCGGGCCTACGGCATCGAGCTGGGACGGATGCGGATCGACGTTCGCCCTGGTGACCCCGGCACGGCGGTCACGCTGTCGACCGAGGACGTCGATCCCGCTGACTTCTTCCCAGATTCAGAGCGAGGGGCGACGCTGCGTGCCGTCAGCCGCGAGGGCGGCCTCGGCCCCCACAAGTGGGCCGACCGTCGCTGGCTGGACGGGGCCGCGGCGGGATCCGTGCCACTGCTGCTCGATCGCGGCGAGGAGGTGCTCGAGGCCGGCCGCGCCAACCTCTTCGCCGCCTTCGAAGGCGTGCTAGTCACACCCACGGCCGACGGGCGCATCCTCCCGGGCATCGCCCGCGCCGGGGCGATAGCGACCGCCGGCGAAGCCGGGATCGAGGTCACCGAACGCTCCCTGACCCGCGCCGAACTGCTGGCGGCCGACGAGGCCTTCCTCACCGGCTCGGTGCGCGGAGTCGAGCCGATCGCCACGCTCGACGGCGCGGCCCTACCGCCGACCGGAGAGATCAGCCGCCGGGTCGGCGACGGCCTGCGCCAACGCTGGCTGGGCGCCCCCGTCGCGATCGCCGGTCCAGCGCCCGCAGCCGCGCGACCACCCGATCGGCCCGCTCGCTGAAACTGCGCAGGGCGGCATCCTCAGGCGGCTGAGCGGCAGCGGAGCTCGCGGCCGCCGCCTCGACGCTGAGCACTGCGGCGGTCGCCCGCTCGGCGATGTCGGCCGCACGACGGGCCTGCTGGGCCGCGTCAAGGGCCGCGTCTCCGACGGCCATCACCGCCTTTTCAGAGGCCTTGGCGACGATCAGGGCCTCGTCGATCCGCCGCTCCAGCTCGCTCAGCAACGGCGGCGCTAAGCCCTCGGGGATCAGCCAGTCCTGCGTACTGTCGCGTTCGGCGGCCTCCATTTGCGGGGAATTTACGGACGCCAGAGGCGGCAAAGGCGGCGGGATACTAGATTCCCGCCCGCCCTAAGAGAGAGCGAACGACCCGAGGAGCACCTTGAGAAACCCCAGAGACTTCTTCCAGCCGCAGGCCATCGGAGCACCGGAGCCGCTGCGCGAGATCCCAGTCAAGCCGTCGCGGATGATCCATTTCCTCGACTTCTCGAACGAGAAAATGGTCGCCAAGGCGGCCGCCATCGCCGAGAAAACCGACATCCTGCTCGGCAACCTCGAGGACGCGATCCCGGTCGACCGCAAGGAGGCCGCACGCCAGGGGCTGATCAAGGCGGCCACCGAGTCGGACTTCGGCAACACCGCGCTCTGGACCCGGGTCAACTCGCTGGAGAGCCCCTGGGTGCTCGACGACCTGACGACCCTCGTCACCGAGATCGGCGACAAGCTCGAGGTCGTGATGGTCCCCAAGGTCGAGGGCGCCTGGGACATCCACTACGTCGACCGGCTGCTGGCCCAGCTCGAGGCCAAGGCCAAGCTCGACCGTCCGATCCTGATCCACGCGATCCTCGAGACCGCCCAAGGCGTGGTCAACCTCGAGGAGATCGCCGCCGCCAGCCCGCGCATGCAGGGGATGAGCTTCGGCCCCGCCGACCTCGCCGCTTCGCGGCGGATGAAGACGACCCGCGTCGGCGGCGGCCACCCCGGCTACCGCGTGATGGAGGACCCGAAGGACCCGGAGAACCCCGAGGCCGACCGCGTCACCGCCCAGCAGGACCTCTGGCACTACTCGATCGCCCGCATGGTCGACGCCTGCGCCTCGACCGGGATCCTGCCCTTCTACGGCCCCTTCGGCGACATCAAGGACACGGCCGGATGCGAGACCCAGTTCCGGGCCGCCTTCCTGATGGGCTGCGTCGGAGCCTGGTCATTGCACCCGGTCCAGATCGACATCGCCAAGAAGGTCTTCAGCCCGCCGCCGGACGAGGTCAAGTTCGCCAAAAAAGTCCTCGAGGCGATCCCCGACGGCCGCGGCGTCCACATGATCGACGGCAAGATGCAGGACGACGCCACCTGGAAGCAGTGCAAGGTGATGGTCGAGCTGGCCGAAATGCTGGCGGCGAAGGACCCGGAGCTGGCCGAGGCCTACGGGCTGTAGCGGCGCAGGAGCGGCTCGGCACGGTGCCGAGCCGCTCTCACCAAAACTCTGAGGCTCTAGCCGAGGCGCTCTTCGAGAGCCCGCAGCTGCGCTGAGACCTCTGGCGGCAGCGTGTCGCCGAACTTGGCCAGGTGCTCCTTGACCTGCGGCAGCTGTGCCTTGACCAGCTCGGTGTCGACGCTGAGCAGCTCCCGCATCGCCTCCTCGGAGACGTTGAGGCCCTCGGTGTTGATCGCCCCCTCGGTCGGCAGCAAGCCGATCGGGGTCTCGACCGCCTCGGCGGCGTCCTCGCAGCGGCGGAAGACCCACTCCAGCACGCGGCTGTTCTCACCGAAGCCGGGCCAGAGGAACTTGCCGTCGGCGTCTTTGCGGAACCAGTTGACGTAGAAGACGCGCGGCAGCTCGGCCCCCTCGCGCTTGCCCACCTGCAGCCAGTGGGCGAAGTAATCGCCCATGTTGTAGCCGCAGAAGGGCAGCATCGCCATCGGGTCGAAGCGCAGCTCGCCAACCGCTCCAGCCGCAGCGGCGGTCGTCTCCGAGGACATCGTCGCCCCCATGAAAACGGCGTGCTCCCAGTCGAAAGCCTCCTGGACCAGAGGTACGACGGTCGCCCGGCGCCCACCGAAGAGGAAGGCGTCGATCGGCACCCCGGCGGGGTCCTCCCACTCCGGCGCGATCGAGGGGCACTGCGAGGCCGGGGTGGTGAAGCGGGCATTGGGATGCGCCGAAGGGGTCTCGGAGTCAGGCGTCCAGTCGTTGCCGTGCCAGTCGATCGCGTGCGCGGGCGGCTCGCCGGTCATCCCCTCCCACCAGATGTCGCCATCGTCGGTTTTGGCGCAGTTGGTGAAGATCGAGTTGCGCTCGATCGTATCCATCGCGTTGGGGTTGGTCTTGTGGCTGGTGTTCGGCGCGACGCCGAAGAAGCCGGCCTCGGGGTTGACCGCGTAGAGGCGGCCGTCCTCGCCGAACTTCATCCAGGCGATATCGTCGCCGACCGTCTCGACCTTCCAGTCGGGCAGGGTCGGGACCACCATCGCCAGGTTGGTCTTGCCGCAGGCCGAGGGGAAGGCGCCGGTGATGTATTTGACCGTGCCCTCGGGCGAGGTCAGTTTGAGGATCAGCATGTGCTCGGCCAGCCAGCCCTCGTCGCGGGCCATCGCCGAGGCGATCCGCAGCGCGAAGCACTTCTTGCCGAGCAGGGCGTTGCCGCCATAGCCGGAGCCGAAGGACCAGATCTCGCGCGTCTCCGGGTAGTGGACGATGTACTTGTTGTCCTCGTTGCAGGGCCAGGAGACGTCTTCGACGCCCTCGCTCAGCGGCATTCCGACCGAGTGCACGCAGGGCACGAACTCGCCGTCGCTGCCGAGCGCGTCGAGCGCGGCCTTGCCCATCCGGGTCATGATCCGCATCGAGACCGCGACGTAGGCGGAATCGGTCAGCTGCACGCCGATGTGGGCGATCGGCGAGCCGATCGGGCCCATCGAGAACGGCACCACGTACATGGTGCGGCCCCTCATCGAACCCTTGAAGAAGCCGTTCAGTGTCTCCCGCATCTCGGCGGGGTCGCGCCAGTTGTTGGTCGGGCCGGCGTCGGCCTCCTGCTCCGAGCAGATGAAGGTGCGGTCTTCGACCCGGGCCACGTCGGCGGGGTCGGAGAGGGCGAGGTAGGAGTTGGGCCGCTTCGCATCGGAAAGGCGCTCGAAGGTGCCCGCGTCGATCAGCGTCTGGGCCAGGGAGTCGTACTCCTCCGCCGAGCCGTCGCACCAGTGGATTGCGTCGGGCTGGGTCAGCGCCGCGATCTCACCCACCCATTGCTCGAGCTTGGTGTGGGTGGTTAGGGCGGGGGCCGTGCTCAAGTCGCTCATTCGCCTCTCTCTATTTCGTCGGTTTGAGGCCGACAAGGCTCACGTCGGCGTCTTCGTTGAGGATTTTCAAAGTCGCAGTTGCCTGCTTGCCGTCGGAGAATTTCACCGTGCAGGTGAAGGTCTTGCCCTTCTCGACCTTCTCGTCCGAGGGGCAATCGACAGACGTAATCTTCTCATCAAGTGATTTTTCGAGGTTGCTCTTGATCGCTCCCTCGGCCTTGACGTCGTCGATCACGGTTTCCCCGCAACCCGCTGTGACAAGGGCAACGGCAAGCAGCGCAATGGCTGCGGCACAGCGAACGGAGAAGCTCATCTTCCTCCCTCGTGGACGGGGCTCACGCGCGGAAGTATCCCAATCCCCGACGACACTTCGGACGAAAGTGCTGTCGGATAGGGTTCCCCGCCGCTATGAGGTTCTACGAGTTCGAGGCCAGAAAGATCGTCGAGTTGGCGGGGATTCCCGTCACCAAGTACGGCTTCTGCAAGACCGCCGATGAGGCACGCCAGGCTGCCGAGGAGATCGGCGGCCCGGTCGTGATCAAGTCGCAGGTGCTGAGCGGCGGCCGGATGAAGGCCGGCGGCGTCAAGTTCGCCGACACGCCCGACGAGGCCGCCGCGTACGCGGCGGACATCCTCGAGCTGGAGATCAACGGCCACATGCCGCGTGGCGTCCTCGTCGACCCCAAAGCCGAGGTCAAACAGGAGTACTACGCGAGCGTCGTCTGGGACGGCACCGCCAAGCAGCCGCTGATGCTGTTCAGCGACATGGGCGGGATCGACATCGAGGAGGTCGCCGAGACCCACCCCGACCACGTCGGCCGCGGCCACCTCTCCAACCTGCTGCCGATCTCCGATTTCGAGGCCAAGCAGACGATTGCCGCGACCGGCGTCACCGGCTCGCAGCTGAACCGGGCGACGCCGATCCTCGCCCGCCTCGCCCGCCTCTTCCGCGACTACGACATGACCTTGGCCGAGATTAACCCGCTGGCCGAGCTGACCAACGGCAGCTTCGTCGCCCTCGATGCCCACATGGAGATGGAGAACGAGGCGGTCGGCCGCCAGAAGGCGCTGCTGCGCAAGCAGCTGGAGATCGCCGAGGACGACACCCGCGAGACCTACGAGCCCTCCGACTTCGAGCGCAACGTCGCCGCGATCGACGCCGCCGACCACCGCGGCGTGATCCAGGGCAAGGACCACGGCTTCGAGGGCAACCTCGGCCTCGTGATCGGCGCCGGCGGCGGCTCGCTGACGCTGACCGACGCGGTCCGCAGCCAGGGCGGCAAGCCGGCCAACTACTCCGAGATCGGCGGCAACCCCTCCGTCGCCAAGGCCTGCGGCCTGGCCAAGGAGGTGCTCGAAAAGGACGGCGTCGAGAAGATCGCGGTGATGATGTCGATCGTCTCCAACACCCGCGTCGACATCGTCGCCCGCGGCGTCATCAAGGCCTGCCTCGAACTCGACAAGGACCCGGGCGAGACGATCGCGATCTTCCGCATCCCCGGTGCCTGGGAGGATGAGGGCTTCAAAATCCTCGAGCGCTACGGGGTCGAGTACTGCGACCGCTCGGTCTCGATGTGGGAGGCCGCCGGCCGCGCCGTCGCCAAGATCCAGGGAGCGCCCGCATGAGCATCCTGCTGAACCGCGACACCACCTTCATCGTCCAGGGGATCACCGGCCGCGAGGCGGTCAACCTGACCCGCGAGTGCCTCGACTACGGCTCCAAGGTCGTCGGCGGCGTCACCCCCGGCCGCAAGGGCCGCGAGGTCCACGGCGTGCCGGTCGTCGACACCGTCGCCCAGGCGGTCGAGAACTACGGCAGCCCGATCGACGGCTCCGTCGTCACCGTCCCCCCCGCCTTCACCAAGGACGCGGTGCTGGAGGCGATCGAGAACGGGATCAAGCTGATCGTGATCGTCACCGAGCGCATCCCCCGCCGCGACGTCGCCCAGATGGTCGAGCTG
>DASSFS010000057.1:0-12037 GCA_035694165.1 Solirubrobacterales bacterium
ACGGCAAGGCCCGCTCCTACGCCTCCGCTGGCTGTCCCGCGCCGCCGGGCTTCCCCGGCGCGGTCTTCCCTTTCGCCAAAGCCACCTACGGCTTTGCCGGGGGACGCAAGCTCAGCGCGACCCTGACCCGCTCCTGCAGGGCCTCGCCGAGCGGCCGGCCTGGATAAGGTCAAGGGCGCTGTCCAACCCCAAGAGGAGGCCCCATGCCACTGGTACCGATGGTCGTCGAGCAGACCGCTCGCGGCGAGCGTTCCTTCGACATCTACTCACGCCTGCTGGCTCAGCGCATCGTCTTCCTCGGGGAACAGGTGACCGAGGACCTCGCCAACCTGATCATCGCCCAGCTGCTGCACCTCGAGTCCGAGGATCCTGAAAAGGACGTCAGCCTCTACATCAACTCACCCGGCGGTTCCGCTTACGCGGGTCTGGCGATCTACGACACGATGCAGTTCATCAAGCCCGACGTGCAGACGATCTGTTACGGGATCGCGATGTCGGCCGGCTCGCTGATCCTCACCGGCGGTGCCAAAGGCAAACGGATGGCGCTGCCCAACAGCCGCATCCTCATCCACCAGCCCAGCGGTGGCTTCGAAGGCCAGTCGAGCGACATCGAGATCCACGCCAGAGAGATCCTCGAGCTGCGCGAGCGGCTCGACGGGATCTACGTCCGCCACACGGGCCAACCGCGTGAGCAGATCAAGAACGACATGGAACGCGACAAATTCTTCCAGCCGCCGCAGGCGGTCGAGTACGGCCTGATCGACCGCGTGATCGAGTCCCACGACTTCAAACCCTCGGCGGACGGCGCCAGCCAGAACGGCGGCGGCAGCTAACCGAGCCGGCGCCAGGCCCAGGCGCCGGCGATCGCCGCGGCGCCACCCGCCGCAACCCCGCCGAGCCCCGCCAGTCGAGTCCTGCCGTCGCGCGCGGCCAGACCGAAGGAGGCCGCGTCGGCGGCGTCGAGCACTGCCGCCGAGAGCGTCAACGTTCGCAGCATCGCCGGGTCGTCGCGGGCCGCCAGCGTCAACAGACCCAGCGCCAGGTCGCGGCCGCCAGCGAGTTTCGCCAGCGCCCGGCCGACGGCGTCGGTCTCCCCGAACAGCAGCGCCTTCAGCGTCGGGTTGGTGGCGAAGAGGGCACCGAAGCCGAGCCCAACCCGAGCACCGCCGAGGCCCAGGGCGACCTGGCGAGCGAGCGGATCCGTGCGTCGTCGGAGCACCAGTTCAATCTAGCTCTCGGCATGATTGGTCGATGGCGGAGGGGGACACGATCCTGCGCGCGGCCCGGCGCCTCGAGGCCGGCATCGGTGGCGAGACGATCGCCGCCGCCGCGCCGAACCCCCGCGGGCGGGCGGCCGGGATCGAGCGTCTCGACGGCCGCCGCCTCGAGCGGGTCTCCTCCCACGGCAAGAACCTGCTGCTCCATTTCGGCGACCTGGTCCTGCACAGCCACCTGGGGATGAACGGCTCCTGGCACGTCTATCCCCGCGGCGCCCGCTGGCGCAAGGCGCGCGGCAGCGCCTGGGCAGTGCTGGCGGGGGAGGGCCAGGAAGCCGTCGAGTTCGGCGGCCCGACCCTGAGGCTGATTCCCGCCGCTCGTCTTTCCCGCGACCCGCAGCTCGCCCGCCTCGGCCCCGACATCCTCGCGCCCGACTTCGACGCCGAGGCCGCCGCTCGCTCCTTACGCTCTGACACCGATCGCACGCTCGGCGACGCGCTGCTCGACCAGACCCTGGTCGCCGGCATCGGCAACATCTTCAAGAGCGAGGCCTGCTTCGCGGCTCGGCTCGACCCCTGGCGCCCGGTCGCCGATCTCAGTGACGAGGACCTCTGCGCTGTCCTCGAAGCTGCGCGTTCGCTGATGCAGGAGGCGGTGGCCAGCGGCCGCCATGCGCATGCCGTGTACCGGGCCCGCCGCCCCTGCCCGGCGTGCGGTGGCCGCATCGTCGCCCGCGGCCAGGGGGACGCCAATCGCACGACCTACTGGTGCCCTCACTGCCAGACCTAGAAGCTCTGCTCCCCGCTGCCTCCGCTCTACTTCTGCGCCGGGCAGCTCTCGATCGTGATGACTTCGTTGGTGGCGTCGACCGGGAATCTGTCTTTCCCGACCTCCACCCAGAGGTTGCCCAGCGGCGCCGTCGATAGTTCGCCGCAGCGGCGTTTGCCGTCTTCGGTGGTGACGATCGCCTGGATCGGGTCCGTCTTTTCGGGCGTCTCTTCGGCGATGCTGGACTTCCAGGAGATCCCGGCGGTGACCAGCACGGCGAGCGCGGCGACGATCGCGAGGATTTTCGACCACAGCAGCCGCCGCATCGCGGTCAGGCTGTTCGAACGCGAGACCTTCCGCAGCGTCCAGCCGTCGATGCTTTTGTAGCGAGCGGGCGTGCCTTGGGCGGCGAAGGTGGCGAAGCCGATCGCCAGGCCCGCCAGCAGGGCCGCGGTGACGGTCAGCCAGAACGCGTAGTTGCCCTCCTGGGTGGTGAGTTTGGCGAACGCGTCTTCACCCTTGACGAAGGCAACCGTGCCACCGACGCCAAGCAGGGTCGCGATGCTGGCGGCCCAGTTTTTTGCGGAGTCCCGCACTTCGGTCAGTTCGGTGTGGGCGAGGCCGGCCGCCTCGGTCTCCCACTTGCGGTCGTCCGGCGTGGTTCCCCAATCCACCGGCGCCGAGAAGGGAGCCTTGGTCTTCATCCGCTTGATGAACCAGAACCCTCCGATCGCGACGCCGACCAGCTCGACCGCGATGACGAGGGCGGCGATCCACCCGAAGGCACTGGGCAGCGCGATTGCCAGTGGCAACGGCAGCTCAGGCACGGTCGATCAGCCCGTTCGCGCCGCAGCCCGTTTCGCCCTCGGGAGTCTCCGGATGGGCGACCCCGCAGTTGCAGGCGGCGTAGCGCCGGCCGGCAGCGGCGACTGGTTCTCTGGCCCGGAACCCGCTGTAGATGGCGGTGGCGTCGACGAAGGTGATGGCGTGCCCGCAGCGCTGGCAGGGCCCCGACTTGGACGAGGTCTCGTCCCCGTCCTCGTCGTCGTCCTCTCCCTCTCCCCGCAGTTTCCACTGCCAGGAGTTGACCGCGGCCGCCCAGGCCGGGTCGCGAGTGCGATCGAACGGCTTCTCCACTGGCGTCTCCTCAGCCTTTGCCCTGCATTTCACAAGGGCGCGATCCTACTGTTTAGGCCGAAGAAGTAGTTAACTCAGGGATCTCTAAGCCCTAGCCCACTGAGACGGGCGCGTCTATCCTGCCTTGAATGTCGAAAGCGTCTCCAAGAATTCGACTTGCGGAAGCCGGCGCCCGTGCCCGTGCTGCGGAGGCCCGAGGCGATGATGCCCGAGCAGGTGAGGAATGGCGTCAATACCGCCTCATCAAGGACGCCTCTCGTGATCCTGACGAACTGCTCGCGGAGGGAATCGCTCTGAGCCTCCAGGCCGCCGAGTTCGCGTCTGCTCGTTGACCGCCTTTGGCCACATCCTTCTCCGACCTGCGGACAGTCGCACCTCCGGCGGTTGAAGCGGCGCCCCAAGGCATCCAGGGCCGACGCCCGGCCCTGAATCGGGGCCTTCTTCTTTACGAATAAGGCGCAAACTGAAGCCGACGCCCGGACTTGAACCGGGGACCCCTTCATTACGAATGAAGTGCTCTACCAACTGAGCTACGCCGGCGCGTGCGGCCATTCTAGGAGGAGCGGCGCGTCGGATCCGCCGCGGTCGGCTTGCCTCTGTCTCAGACGACAGCTGGCAAATCGATCTCGCGCCGCTGCAGAGCCTGCAAGCGGTCTGAGTTGCTGAGTACTGACGAACGAGAGCGCTTGAAGGCGTTGGAGCCCGAGAACCGCGAGTTGCGCCGGGCCAATGGGTCCTCGCAACGTTGCCCAGGAAGCCCAACTGAGCAATCCCTCTTAAATTGGAAACTAACTAAAACGGTCTCCGTCAAACCTGATCCGGCTCAGAACAGACGCTTTATGTGGATCTGGCCCATCGCAGCGCTACGTTAGGCCGCGCCTCTCGGGTTCTTCTTCTGATGTGATAGCGGTACCACTTCGTCGTTCAGCTCGTCGAGAGTGACTGGTCCCTTCCACATCAGCCGCAGCCGTCCTTCCGGGTCGATCAGGAAGCTCTCGGGGAAGCCGGAGGTGCCAAAGTCATCCGCGGCACTGCCCTGGCCGTCGTGCAGTTGGGGATAGCTGATTCCGTAACGGTCTACGAACGCCTTTCCATCGTCACTGAGGTCGCCGCTGTCAATGCCGAGAAGGGTGAACTCGGCATTGCCGCGCTGTTTCTGAAATTCCTCCAGCGCAGGCGCCTCTTCTCGGCAGGGAGGGCACCAAGAGGCCCAGAAGTTGACGAGAACCCAACGGCCGCGGTAGCTGGCCAGCGACCCTTCGCCGCCGCCTTCGAGTTTTGGCAGCGTCACCGTGGGGGCGGGCTCGCCGATCGCGAGGCTGTGGCCGCCCTTGCTCTGCAGTCCGTAGGCAAGCAAGCCGACGAGGGCGGCGACGGCGACAAGGCTGGCGGAGGATCGCAGGCTCAAGGCTCTCAAGACCATGAGACGAATCGGGATTGCAGCTATCTGCTTTGCACTCACCGTCAGTGCGCTCGCAGGGGCTTCGATTGCAGGTGCCGAAGAACCGTCGCCAGAACCAGTGGCGGCTGAATCGGAACTGACGACTCCAGAAGGCGCTGGTGTTCCTGAATCCTCGTTGCTAGTGGGCTGCGCAGCGAATGTCATATGTGTGTACTCGGGCACAGAATATTCAAGTCCCTACTACGATGCCTTTTGTAGTGGTTCGGGGGCAATAGGGTTGAGCGGCAACCGCTTCTCGGCCACAAACCGATGCGGGAATAAAACGAACTGGCTTAGGCTTAACGGAGCCGTCGTTGCTTGTATGAATCCGGGCGGGAACAGGCCTCACCCAGGCGCCTACAACGAACTGTTCATTGCCGCCGAATTCGGCGCATTCTGTTGAGCGCCAGCTTCTTTCTAAAGTAACGGAGATCCTACGCGGTGTCCCCTAGCCCTTGGGGAGTGTGACCTGTCGCTCCACTCCCCTTGGGTCGGGGGCTCCGCCCGCAGACACCGCTTCTTGCTGGGCCCTTGAAGCCGACGCCGGGACTTGAACCGGGACCCCTTCACTACGAGTGAAGTCCTCTACCAACTGAGCTACGCCGGCCGCGTGCGGCCGTTCTACGAAGGATCGTCCTTCGGTTCCGTCGCGCCCGCCGTCGATGATGGCGCCGTGGCAAGGGAACGGAAGACGAAGCGCCGCGACGGGAACGAGATCGAGTTCTCTCGCATCGTCGCCTTCAGCGACGGCGTCTTTGCGATCGCGATCACCCTGCTTGTCCTCGCGTTCAACGTCCCGGACGAGCTGCGCGACGAAAGCTTGGCCGACGCGCTCTGGGGGCAACGGGAAAATCTGCTCGCCTACGCGCTCAGCTTCGCGGTGATCGGCCGCTTCTGGCTCCTCCACCATCGCTTCTTCAGCACGGTCACCGCCTTCGACGGTCGCCTGCTCGTCCTCAACATCTTCTACCTCGCATGGATCGTGCTGATCCCGTTCAGCAGCGAGGTGCTTGGCGACTATGGGGGAGAGGCGGCGGCGATCGTCCTCTACGCGGCCAACCTCAGCGGCGTCGTCCTGACCGGATTGTGGATGGCCGCCGACGGCCGCAGCGCCGGGCTGACCAACATCGACGCTGCCTCACACCATGAACAGCGCTACCGCGCTCTCTATATAGCGGCGGTCTTCCTCGCTTCGATTCCGGTCGCCGTCGTCGCCCCCAGCATCGCCCCGTTCATGTGGCTGGCGCTCTTCTTCGACCCCGCCGCCCGCTTCGCCAGGGCTTAGCCCTCGACCGTCTCCCTGACCTGCTCCTCGGCGTGCGGCAGGTGGCCGCAGACGGGGCAGCCGGGCTCCGGCACCACCTGCTCGCGCTCGACCTCGAGCGTCCGCAGATCCGAGATATGGGCGACGCCGAGCGTCGAGGGCTTTGCCAGGCCGGTGAGCAGGTGCATGATCTCCAGCCCGACCTGGCCGCCGATCATTTCGCAGGCGGGGCCAAGCGTCGCCGCCGGCGAGGCTTTCGCCCGGCGCTGCTCCACCGCGACGTCGAAGAGCGGGTACTGGCGCCGGTAGGCGGTCTCCTGGCAGGCGAAGCAGCCGGTCACCCCGGGCACGTAGAGCGGCCCGACCCGCGCGATCGGCGGGAAGTGGCTCATCGTTATGTAGGGGATGCCGGCCTCGAAGCAGGCCGCGTTGCACCAGCGCTCGATGTCGTGGGCGGGCCAGTCCGCGGCGTCGATGACGACGTCAGAGCCGTCGATGAACTCGGCGATCTCGGCTTGACTCTCCAGCCGCCGCGCGGTCGAGGTGACCCGCATCCCGGGGTAGAAGGCGCGCAGGCGGGCCGTCGCCGCCTCCACCTTGAGCAGTTCGAAGTCGGACTCGGTGTAGAGCGTCTGGCGATTGAGGTTGCTGGGCTCGACCCGGTCGCCGTCGACCAGCCACATCTCGCCAATGCCGATGCTGGCGAGCGACCGCGCCGCCGCGCCGCCGAGCCCGCCGACCCCGAGCACGGCAA
This sequence comes from Solirubrobacterales bacterium, assembly GCA_035694165.1. Lineage (GTDB taxonomy): Bacteria > Actinomycetota > Thermoleophilia > Solirubrobacterales > 70-9 > VAYN01. The sequence continues at coordinate 6,583 of DASSFS010000057.1, forward strand.
CCTTCGCCTCGCGGAGGCGCTGCTGGCACTCGGACGGCAGCACGTCGCCGTCGCCGATGTCGCTGAAGTAGCGGAGCTGGCGGTCGAAACGCGCCAGCTCCGCCGCGGGGACGAGGTCGTCGTCTGCTGCGTCCTCGACGACACCCAGCTCCAAGAACTGGGCGATCGTGTCGGCGACTTCCTCCTCTCCGAACTTCTCCTGCAACTGCTCGAGGGTGTGCTCGCCATCGAGCGCCTCGAGCAGCTGCCGTTGCTCCTCGTTTGGCTTCTCGATCCGAATGTCGTTGCCGGCGCTCGGACGCATCAGGTAGACGTCGCCGTCGGGTGAATCGACCGGTTCGGTCGTTCGTTTTATCCGAGGACGGCGCACCTGAACGAGCTAGCCGTTCTTGTGAATCGCGCTCGCCGGCATGACGCCACACGTGCCCTTGATGTTCATTTGTCTCCCCCTGTGAACTTCCCTGTCAGCCACGCCCAGTGCATGGCTGATTCATTTAGTTTGGTGGAGACCATTTAAATGATGGAAACGGTTACCTTGGTCGATTTTATTCTCAAAAATTACCTGCAATTCTCAGCAAATTGTGGATACAGTCAAGAGACTGGAGCGGTCAAGCAACCCCTCGGAAGATCGGAGTCCCATGTCCTCCAAGCCCAAAAAGAGCAAAAGCGCCAGCGAGAAGCAGAGCAGTCGCCCGAGAAATTTCATCGACCCGCGGCTGGTCAAAGCCATGGGACATCCCGTTCGCAACGACGCCCTCTCAATCCTCAACGAAAGGGTCGCGAGCCCGAACGAAATTTCCAAGGAGCTGGGCGAGTCAGTCGGCCACGTCAGCTACCACATCAAAGTTCTGAAGGAGTGCGATTGCATCGAGCTGGTCGACACCGCGCCGCGACGTGGTGCGATGGAGCACTACTACCGGGCCACCGCGAGAGCGTTCCTGAGCGACGAGGAATGGGAGCGGTTGCCGGATTCGATTCGCCCGGGGCTGAGCGCCAGTCTGCTGCGCACGATGATCAACGACGCCACTGAGGCGTTGAAGTCCGGGAGTCTGGACCGCCGCAAGGACCGCCACATGAGCTGGACCCCGATGATCGTCGACGAACAGGGCTGGGGCGACATCACCAAAGCGCTCGAGCAGCTCCTGGAGCGGGCCTTCGAGATTCAGGCGGAAAGCGCGGAACGTCTGGCGAAAGCCAATGAAGAGGGCGTACCGGTCACCGTTGCGGCACTGGGCTTTGAGGCGGCTGGGCCGCACCGGCAGCGGGTTACTCCCGAGAAGGACTAGCCCGCCAGCTCCTTCGCCCGCGCGAAAACGGCGTCTATCATCGGCACGGTCAGCTTGCCGGTGAAGGTGTTTTGCTGGCTGGGATGGAAGCAGCCGACGAGCTGCCAGTGGCCGACGTCGGCTTCGGCGCCGTGGCCGAAGCGGGGCTTGGGGCGGGGGACCTCGGCCCCGAGCGCGCGGGCGGCACGCAGGAAGCCGTCCCAGCCGAGCGAGCCGAGGGCGACGATCACGCGGCCGCGCTCCAGAAGCTGCAGCTCCCGCTCCAGGTAGGGGAGGCAGTTGTCGCGCTCCTCGGTCGTCGGCTTGTTGGCCGGCGGCGGGCAGCGGTTGACGGCGGTGATGTAGGCGTCGCGCAGGCGCAGACCGTCGTCGCGGCGCTCGGCCTCGGCTTGGTTCGCGTAGCCAGCCCGGTGCAAGGCGGCGTAGAGCCACTCGCCCGAGCGGTCGCCGGTGAACATGCGGCCGGTTCGGTTGGCCCCGTGCGCGGCCGGCGCTAGGCCGACGATCACGACCCGCGCCTCTGGGTCGCCGAAGCCGTCGAGCGGTTTCGCCCAGTAGTCCTGGCCGCGGTAGCGGCGGGGCGGGTTGGCGGCTGAGGCCTCGCGCCACTCGACCAGCCGCGGGCAGCGGCGGCAGGCGTGGATCTCCTCCGCCAGCGCGGCAAGCGCCTTGACGCTGGCTTTGCTCATAGGCTTCGCCGCCTCTCCATGGCCCTGAACCGAATCACGCGCGGCGGCCCCGCGCGGCGCGCCCTCTCGCTGGTCGCTGTCGCCGCCCTCGTAACCGTCGCCTTCGCAGCCTGCGGCAGCGGCGGCAGCACCACGACCACGGTCTCCGACAAGGCCGGCGACGCGGAGATCCTCAACAACGTCCTCGCCCGCGAGCTGGCCGCGATCCGCGCCTACGAACGCACTATCCCGTTGCTGCGCGGTCCGGCGCTGAGGACCGCCCGCGAGTTCCGCGCCGATGAACAGGAGCACGTCAACGCGGTCGTCAAAGCGCTGCGCGGGCTCGGCGAAAAAGCTACGCCGGAGGAAGAAGAGATCGAAAGCGAAGGTCTGAAGACGCGGGCCGACGCGCTCGGGTTCCTCTACGAAGTCGAAAGCGTCTCGATCGCCAATGGCCTGCGGGCTATCTCTCACCTGACCGCTCCCTGGCCGCGCTCGCTGCTCGGCTCGATCGCCGCCAACCAGGCTCAACATCTGGTCGTGCTGCGGCAATTGCTCGGTGCCGATTCTGCGGAATTGATCCCAGAAGCATTCGAGGACGGCACGACGCCCGCGCCGTCAGAGATGATGGCGGAATGACGGGCCCGCTCTATGCGATCGGTCGCTTCTGCTCGCGCCATCACTACCCGGTCATCGCCGTCTGGCTGGTGCTCGCGATCGCCCTCGTCCTGGTCGGCCAGGCGGGTGGCAGCAAGACCAGCGAAAACCTGACCCTGCCCGGCACCGGCTCGACCACGGCGACCGAACTGCTGGAAGACAACCTCCCCGAACAGGCCTTCGGCAGCAACCCGCTGGTGCTGGAAGCGCCGCCCGGCGCCAAGCTGACCGAGCCGAAGTACAGCGCCGCCGTTGCCGAAACGGCCAAGCGCCTGGAAGCGCTGCACGACGTCAACTCCGCCATCAGCCCGCTGACCCCAGCCGGGAAAGAGTTCCTCAGCAAGGATCAGTCGGTCGGCTACATCCCCGTCGTGCTCGGCATCGGCCCGGGCGAAATCGACGAAGACCAGGCGCAGCGGATCCTCGATTCAGCCGCCCCGGCGCGCGCCGCCGGTCTCCACACCGCCGTCGGCAGCTACGTCGGCCAGCAGCTCTCCAAGCCCTCGACCGAGGTCAGCGAGGCGATCGGCCTGACCGCGGCGGTGATCATCCTCCTCTTCGCCTTCGGCACCGCGACGGCGATGATGCTGCCGATCGTCTCCGCCCTGATCGGGCTCGCCTGCGCGCTCTCGATCATCCGCCTGCTTGAGCACGTGATCCAGGTGCCGGGGGTCGCTTCGACCCTGGCGACGATGATCGGGCTCGGAGTCGGGATCGACTACGCGCTGTTCATCGTCACCCGCCACAAACTGCAGATGGCGGAAGGGATGGAGCTGCGGGAGTCGATCGCCCGCGCCACCGCGACCGCAGGCGGCGCCGTCGTCTTCGCCGGCTTCACCGTGATCATCGCCCTCTGCTCGCTGGCCTTTGCCGGGATCCCGCTGGTCAGCACGCTTGGCTTCACCGCCGCGATCGCCGTCGTCGTCGCTGTTTGCGCCGCGGCGACGCTGCTGCCGGCAATGCTCGGCGCCCTCGGGCCGCGGATCAATTCGCTGCGGGTCAAGTTCGGCAAGACCCACCCGGACGACAAGGAGCCGCACGGCTGGCGCCGTTGGGCGGAGCGGGTCGCGGGCCGCCCCTGGGGCTCGGCGATCGCCGCCCTCGGGGTGCTGGTGGTGCTGGCGCTGCCGATCTTCCAGCTCCAGCTCGGCCAGAACGACATCAGCGCCCTGCCCAAGGACACGACCTCGCGCCAGGCCTACGAAGGCCTCAACAAAGGCTTCGGCCCCGGCGTCAACGGGCCGCTGCTGGTCGCCTCCGAGTTCAAGTCGCCGGCGGAAGCGAAACAGGTGCTGCCGGGCCTGCAGAAATCAGTCGCCGGTGCCGGCGATGTCGCCGCCGTCAGCGAAGCCACCCTCGACAAGCAGGGGACGGTGGCGGTCTTCACGGTGCTGTCCAAATCGGAGCCGTGGGCCGATGAGACGGTCGACTTAGTCGAAAACCTGCGCGACACCGTGATCCCGCAGGCACTGCAGGGAACGGCCACCCAGTCCTACGTCGGCGGGCAGACCGCCGGCTACATCGACCTCGCGACCCAGATCAGCGACAAGTTGCCGCTGATGATCGCGATCGTCGTCGCGCTCAGCTTCTTCGTCCTGCTGGTCGCCTTCCGCTCGCTGCTGGTGCCGATCAAGGCGGCGGCCATGAACCTGCTCTCGGTCGCGGCGGCCTACGGCGTCGTCACCGCCGTCTTCCAGCTCGGCTGGGGCTCCTCGCTGATCGGGCTCGATCATTCGATCCCGATCGTCAGCTTCGTGCCGCTGCTGATGTTCGCGATCCTCTTCGGGCTCTCGATGGACTACGAGGTCTTCCTGCTGACGCAGATGCGCGAGCACTATGCGAAGTACGGCGATGAGCGCCGCGCCGTGGTCGAAGGGCTGGCCAACACCGGCCGCGTGATCACCTCAGCGGCGGCGATCATGGTCTGCGTCTTCACCAGCTTCGTCCTCAACGGCGACCCGGTCGTGAAGGAGTTCGGGGTCGGGTTGGCGATCGCGATCGCGATCGACTCGACCGTGGTCCGCTGCCTGCTGGTGCCGGCGGTGATGGTTCTGCTCGGCAAGCGCGCCTGGTGGCTGCCCGGCTGGCTGGACCGGATCATCCCCCACATCAGCATCGAGGGCGAGGAGTACTTCGCCAAGCGCGACGCCGCACGGGCCGCAACCGCCGCCGATGGGCCGAAGAGTCGACCCACGGCAGACATAGCGGCCCGCCGGCCCCCGGATCAGCCAGACTGAGCGGCGATGTTTCCGCTGAACCTGCCGAATGCGCTGACGCTGCTGCGCATCCTGGCGGTGCCGGTGGTGGTGGTCGCGCTGCTGGGGGAGACGCCGAACGGTGACGCCCTGGCCGCGGCGGTCTTCGCGCTGGCGGCCCTGACCGACGGCCTCGACGGCTACTTCGCTCGCTCGCGCGACGCCGTCACCACCTTCGGCAAGCTGATGGACCCGGTGGCCGACAAGCTGCTGATCATCGGCGCCCTGGTCTCGCTGGTCTCGCTCGACCGGCTCGAAGCCTGGGTGGCGATGGTGATCATCGCCCGCGAGATCGCCGTCACGATCCTCCGCACGATCGCCGCCGAGCGCGGCATCGTGATCTCCGCCAGCTGGCTCGGCAAGCTGAAGACGGTGCTGCAGATCGCCGCCGTGATCGCCCTGATCGTCGCCGACCCAGCGCCGCTCGGCGTCGACCTGCTCGTCTACGCAGCCCTAATCGTCACCGTGATCAGCGGCGCCGACTACTTCTTTGGCCTTAGACGGCGGATCGAGCAGCAAAAAAAACGAGCTGCCGCCGTGTGAGGAGAGCCGGGGTAGGGCTCGCCGGAGCCTCCCCGCCGTTGCTCCG